>PLSH01000216.1:3779-9314 GCA_003165095.1 Acidobacteriaceae bacterium | reverse complement strand
CGATGGTCTCGATGGTGATGCCGCTCGTCTCCAGAATCCGTTCCGAGTAGCGCACCGTGTTAAAGGCCGTTGGACGCGCGCCAATCGCGCCGATGCGCAGATTCTTCAACCCCTTCACGATCCGGCAAACCGCTGAGAACCACTCCAGATCGGCCTTGAACTCTTTCGACGAAGGACTCTCGGTGTGCAGCGTGGTCAGCGAATANNGTCATCGCGTCGCTTCGGTCCGGCGTGGCCTGCACCAGCACCGGAACCTTCAATCCGGAGAGCCGGATCGCGTCCACAATGCCCCGTTCCTCGCCGAAATTCGGCAGCGTGACGATGATGCCGTCGATCTCGTCGGCGTGCTTCTTGAAAAGCTCCGCGCACCGCTGCGACTCGGCGTAGGTTTCCACCGCGCCATGCTCCGAATCCGCGGGTCCGAGGACGATTGCCGTATCGCCCGCCGCCTCTACGGCCGCGATCATCTCTTCGCGCCCGGTCTTGGCTAAATGACTGGGGAAAAATCCGCGATTGCCTACCACAAGTCCAAATGTCATCTTCCTTTGCGCTGCCATCTCTGCTGCTCCTTAATTTCCGCAATTCGTGCTTAACCGTTGCGGCCCGGGCGAAAGCGTATACCGTAAAAAAGGCCGAGGGCCAATAGCATCCCACCCCACCAGACCGGCGCATGAAGATTGGCGAGAATCACGTTGGCCGTGCGCCCCACAACCAGCTCGAATATCCCGTAGCCAAGAATCATTGCGCCATAAATGGTGAGAAGTGTCCCGATGAAAAACCAGATCGAAATTCCCGAGTTATGCATACTTACACCCCTACCAGAAGTAGATGTTGAGTGCGAGGAAGCAGACGATTGCAAGAATCATCCAGAAATACTCATTCTTGTAGAAGGGGACCGGCTCTTCCTCAGGCAGCTTGGTTGCGCCGTAGACCAGGCCGTTCAGTTCCGCCACCGGGCGTGCCTTTCCAAACATGCTGACCACAAAGACGACGATGGCGCAGACGCTCACCGACCACAGAGCACGATACATATTCTCTGCCATGTCCTTGGCGTCGGGCGAAAGCGCCACATACCTCAGCGCCGCTGGATCCACCTTGACCCAGGCCCACAACCCGATCGATGTCAATGTGCCAATCAACAACCCCCAGAAGCCGCCCGCCTTAGTGGCGCGCTTCCAGAACATGCCCATCAGCACCGCGCCGAGCAGCGGCGAAATGAAGAAGCTGAAGAGCGCCTGGACGTAGTCCATAATGCCCGCCGCATTCATCACCAGGTAGGCCGCGCCAATCGAGATAACGACCCCTAGAATAGTGGCCCAGCGCCCCACGGCGACGTAGTGCTCATCCTTGGCCCGCTTGTTGATCAACGGTTGATAGATGTCGTAGGTCCATACCGCGGAAAATGCGCTCACGTTGCCCGCCATCCCGCTCATAAAGCCGGCGATCAGCGCAGTAATTCCCAGGCCCAGCAGGCCGGGACTGCAGTAGCGCACCAGCATCAGCGGCAGCACTTCGTTGTAGCTGTGCAGTTGCACATCTCCTGTTCCGCTGAGCACCGCCTTCTGAGTGGCCGGCAACACCGCCGTCGTTTGAAGGCCGGCAGAACAGACGGACGGCGTCGCAAGCCCGGTGTCTGAAGCGTTGCGCGCGCAGTCCTTGACTACGTTTTCTCCGACCAGTTGCATTTGCGAGCCGTTGGCATTCTGCAGAACCACAAGCCCAAGCAGGCCAGGCAGAATCACGATGAACGGAACTGCCATCTTGAAAAACGATCCGATCACCGGCGCCATGCGCGCCGAACGCAGGCTATTGGCCGCCAGAACGCGCTGCACCACAAGAAAGTCCGTAGTCCAATATCCAAAGCTGATCGCGAATCCCAGTCCGAAGACGATGCCGGTCCAGTGAATGCCCATCGGGTTGTCGGCAAAGTGACCCATGCTGCGCCACATGTGTGTGTAGTCGCCAGGCGCGACCACGCCGGTGGAGATGTTGTGCGCGATCCTCGCTTTCAGGCCGTTCCAGCCGCCGGTCTCAATCAGGCCGAGAATCGGAACCAGCAACGCGCCGCCCCAGATCAGTACGAACTGCAATACCTCGTTGAAAATGGCCGAACGCAACCCGCCCAGCGCCACGTATGCAGCTACCGCCAGCGAAGAGACAATGATCGAGAAGTTCATGTCCCAGCCCAGCACCACCTTCATCACTTCCGCCATCGCAAACATGTTCACGCCGCTCATCAGCACCGTCATAAACGCAAATGAGAAGGCAGCAACCACGCTCGCGCCCTGGCCGTAGCGGAGTTTCAGGTAGCCGGGCACTGAGTGCGTCTTGCAAACGTAGTAAAAAGGCATCATCACCATGCCCAGAAAGAGCATGGCGGGGATAGCGCCCACCCAGTACCAGTGCGCGGCCAGAATGCCGTACTGGTAGGCGGAGCCTGCCCAACCCATCAGTTCAAGCGACCCCAGATTGGCGGAAACAAAACTCAACCCGGCAATCCAAGCGGTCATTTCGCGCCCCGCCATGAAAAACTCTTCGCTGGTATTGGCCTTGGACTTGAGGTAGAAACCTATCCAAATCACCATCACGAAGTAGATGGCGATCACTGCGATATCGAGCGGACTCAAATGCGCCAGCGATGGCGCACTGAGCGCAAGCACCGCCGCAACTGCAGAAGGCGAGCCGGCGGCGATCGAGGCGGGGACCAATCCGAGCATTTGCATCACCTTGAAGGGGCGGAATCCGTCCGCGGAGGTTTCAGACGTTTGCCGTTAAGTAAATTGGTTTACTCGCATGGTTGTCAAGCCCAATCCGGCGCCGGAAAAAAGAGAAATCCGGGTTCGCGGCCCTGCCGACGCCAAATCGGTGAAAACGGGCAAGAACGTTCGATTCCGCAAATCGAGTAAGCGTTTTCCGGAGGAAGTGTAGCACAACCCGGCCGCCTCGAAATACTTGAGATTCTCCGCGAGCGGTGCAATTTCCAGATCGCTGGTTTTCCATCCTGAACCAGGCCAATTTCCCTGAAGCATGCCGAGTCCGGCGTCAACAAATGCTGTTATCGAGTGAAGACGTCGAAATGGACAGGTCACTCCCAACGGAAGACCTTTGCAGAAATTACCGTGAACAAAAGAAATAACACGGTGAGCGCAGCAACATCGCCCATGTGGGCTCGCCATCCATCGCCATTCCAGATCCCCCGGAGCAGGCTCGTGGCGTAGGTCAGCGGAAGCGCGCGAGCAACCACTCGCAGTGCCGGTGGAAATGATTGAACCGGCACAAACAGCCCCGAGACCACGATCATGGGATACAGAATGACGGCGCCGATCGGCTGCGCAAACCGCGCGGTAGGCACGATGCTGGCGATCAGAAAGCCCATCGACAGAATGCTCCAGGTGCTGATCATCAGCGCTATGGTGAACGAAAACCATGGAACATGCGCGCCTGGCGGGATGTAGCGCCTGCCCGCCATCAACATCAAGGCCAGCGTTGCCGCGCTGAGCAGCAGCTTGACCATTACGTGGGCCGTCAGGATCGTCTGCGGGCGAAGCGGCGTGGCCCGAAGCCTCTTCAGAATGCCGCCCTCGCGGTAAATTGAAATAATCGTAACCAGCGAAAGCACCGCGCTGATCGCGATCAAGAGCGACACAAGAACGGGAATGCTGGCCGTGTTAACGCCACTCGCAGCGAGGGAAGACGGCGCAACCCTGAGGTGGGTCGCGCGGCCCAACACAACGAAGAGCAGGACAGGAATTCCGATCGTGCCGAATGCGCCAAGCGGTTCGCGCAGAAAGACCTTGATCTCAATCCACGTCAGTTTCCATAACCCGCGCATCATCATTCTCAGTCCTACTCGCGAATTGAGCGGCCAGTCAGCTTGAGAAAAACGTCCTCAAGGTTGGGTAAGATTGTTCTGAAATCCGTGACCCTGATCCGGCTTTCCGACAGGCAATGAATCACCTCGCTCACCAGATCGTCTCCACGGCCGCGAATCGTGAATCGCTTGCCGATGGATGTCACCGATTCAACTCCTGCAATCCCCTGAAAGCGCTCCCCAGCGGCCGCGTCTTCCGTATCGAGAACCACGGCCCGCTCCGGGCAATGCCGCGCCACCAGCCCTTCAGGCGTGTCGATGTCGATGATTCTCCCGTGCTCCATGATGGCTACACGGTCGCATAAACGCTCGGCCTCCTCCATCAGATGGGTGGTCAGAAAAACTGTCTTGCCGCGCTCGCGAATCCCGCGCACCAGTTCCCAGATTGCGCGGCGCGCCTGCGGGTCAAGCCCGGTAGTCAGCTCGTCGAGAAACACCACCTCGGGATCGTTGATCAGCGCAAGGGCAATAAACAGCCGCTGCTTTTGACCCCCGGAGAGATTCATGAACCAGGCGTTACGCTTGTCTGAGAGGCCAAGCTGCTCAAGCAGGCGCTCGCCATCCAGTGCTTTTTTCCGGTAAAGCGATGCCCACAGGTCCACCGCTTCCCAAACCTTGATTCGCTTCTGCAATTGTGCCTGCTGCAGTTGCACTCCGATGCGCTCCTGCAGCTTGTAGACCTCGCGAAAGGGATCGAGGCCGAGAACCGCAATGGCGCCGCGGTCGGGCTTGCGAAGCCCTTCAATGCACTCCATTGTGGTGGTCTTTCCTGCTCCGTTGGGCCCGATCAGGCCGAAGATCTCCCCTTCGTTCACCTCGAAGGACGCCTCCGCAACGGCCACGGTCGAACCGTAGGTCTTGCGGACGCCTGTGACTTGAATGACTGGGGACATGGGGACTTTCGACATCGCAGCTTTGGAAAGCCTGATTCGAAGTCTATATCACCGGGCGCAATTCGATCCGGCTAGGTCGACCCAACAGCGAATGGCAGGCAGCCGACCCTTTCAGTCCCCACAAGGCTGGGTGCCCCATCCATTCCACAGTCTCATCGTGGAATGGGTGGGAGACCACGAACTCCAGATTCTACGCAGCCCGCCCCTACTGATCCCCCACCGCAATCTCATGCAGCCAGCCCGGCGCCTTCAGCAGCTCGCGCGGGCGCGAACCGTCAGCCGGTCCCACCAGCCCGTCGTGCTCCATCAGATCGATCAGGTGCGCCGCGCGCCCGTAGCCGATCCTCAGCCGCCGCTGCAACAGCGACGTGGAAGCCTTCCCAAACTCAAAGACCAGCCGCACTGCGTCATCGAACATGGGATCGTTCTCGCCGGGATCGCTGTTCGAGCCATCCACATTTGGCCGCTCGTCCCGTGGCGATTCCAGAAAGCCCTCAACGTACTCGGCCTGACCTTGTTCTTTCCAGAACGAGACCACCGCCGCGGTCTCCTTTTCGCTCACGTACGGCGCGTGCAGCCGCATCAGGCGGCTGGTTCCCGGCGGAAGAAACAGCATGTCGCCGCGTCCCAAAAGAGCCTCTGCTCCGTTGGTGTCGAGAATCGTTCTCGAGTCCACCTTCGTGGCCAGCCTGAAGCTGATCCGCGTAGGCACGTTGGCCTTGATCAGCCCGGTAATCACGTCCACGCTCGGCCGCTGCGTGGCCAGCACCA
>PLSH01000216.1:0-3757 GCA_003165095.1 Acidobacteriaceae bacterium | reverse complement strand
GCACGCTGCGCGAGGCCAGCAGCTTCAGCCGCCGCTCCATCTCCCGCACCGCGTTGCGCAGCGCGTTTGCGGCCAGCTTGGGCTCAGTGATGATAGGCGTGAACAAATGCGGAATGCCTTCGTACATCCCCAGTTCCACGCGCTTCGGATCGACAAGAATGAGCCGCACCTGGCTCGGCGTAGTGCGATAGAGCAGGCTCATGATCATCGCGTTGATGGCCACCGATTTGCCCGATCCCGTGGAACCCGCGATCAGCACGTGCGGCATCGACGCCAGATCGGCCGTGACGATGCGGCCGTTGATGTCCTTGCCCATGGCCAGCGTCAGGCGCGACTTGGCCTTGGCGAAGGTCTCGCTCTCCAGCACGTCGCGCAGGTGAATGGTCTCCCGCTCGTGGTTCGGCACCTGGATCCCCACCGTACTCTTGCCGGGCATGCGCTCGATGAGAATGCTCTCGGCGCGCATCGCCAGGCAAAGATCGTCGGCCAGCCCCGTGACGCGCGAGTATTTCACTCCCGCCTCGGGCTTGAACTCGTAAGTAGTCACCATGGGGCCGGGATTGATCTGCACCACCTGGCCGCGCACGTCAAATTCGCCGCACTTCTCCACCAATACCTTGGCCTCTTCGCGCAATTCCTCCTCGCGAACCGCCTGCGGGCCTTCCCCAACATTCAGCAACGTGCTCGATGGCAGCTTGAACCCGCTCATGTTTCTTGGAGCTACGGTTGCCGTGCGCGCCTCGGCATCGGCGCGGCCATGAATGGCGATCTCGCCCGCGAAATGTTGCGCAGCCGCTGGAACAACCTCAAGCCTCGAAGCAATCGGCTGCAGTTCCGGGATGCGCGGGCTGAAGGTGCGTAGCGGCGGCGTGGCCTGCGTTTGCACCGGTTCGGGGCGCAAGGTCGCAACGTTCTGCGCCGCGGCCACTGCCTCCGCCGGGGCTGCGGGCTCTTCAGCGCGCTCCCAGATGCTGGCTCTCCGCGCCTGAAAAACAATCGGTGCGTCTTCTTCCGCCGGCAGAGCGGCCACCCGCTGGAATGCCGGAATCTCATCCACCGGATCGATCTCCGGCTCTCGGTTCCGGCGTCTGAAAAACGCCGCGAACCACCCCCTCCGCGCTCCATGCGACACCGTTGCCAGGTCCTCCGGCTCGTCTTCTTCTGCCTGCCGGGCCTCGCGTTCCTCCCGCAGTTCCGCGCGCTCCTCGCGCCAGTTGCGCCAGCGTTCAAGCCAGGAGACCATGCGCAGCCACCGTTCCTCCATGCTTTCTTTGAGAGCCTGGAAGCTGATCGCCGAGGCAAAATAGAGGCCCACGGCGGCCAGCACCGCGGCTACCACCCAGGCGCCTTGAATATTCAGGTAGCTCACCAGCACACCGGCCATCAGCCGCCCCGTCACGCCTTCCACCGGAACCGCGTGCAGCCAGCGCCAGTGCCATGGCGCAAGGCCAAAGATAGCAGGAACAAAAACCAGCGCAAGCAGCGTGCCGATCCAGCGCAGCAGGGCCGATCCGCCCGGCCGCGAATGCATCCACGTCCAGCCCACTCCGCCCAGCCACAGCGGAAGAAAGAACGCCGTTACCCCAAAAGTCTGCAGCAGCAGGTCGCCGGCGTATGCGCCGAAGATGCCGATCCAGTTCCGCGCCGCATGTTCCAGGGCTGCATCGCCGGCTGTATTCAGCGACGGATCAGTGGCATGGTAAGTGGCCAGGGAAAGTAAAAGGAGGAGCGAGACCAGCAACAGCACCAGCCCCAGAAACACATTGACGGGGCGGCTGCGCGTAGGCGACAGAACGATTCGAATCGGCTTCATGACGGGGCTTTTCCGCTCCTCGGCCGCCGCGAAAAATGGCCGGCAGTTGGAGCGGGCAAATAATCCCAGAGCAGCCTCTATTATCCCCGTCCAACGCCCTGATTCCGGCCCAAAACAAGCAGGGGGAACCACGCTGCAAACCCCCGGGCGGGATTATGGCTCTATTTCAGCAGTCCCTCGGCCCGCAGAACCTGGATGCACCGCATCAGGCCCTGATCGTAGGTCAATATAGCCGCCTGCATTTGGACCGCGACTGCACAAATCAGAATGTCAGTCGATCCACATTCGAGGCCGCGGCTGCGGCAGAGATTGTACAGGCGCGCGGCCTCTTCGTAATGGAACGTTGTGAGCCCTTCATCCCGGAAAGCATCAAGCGCAGCTTGCAGTTTCTCGAATTGAACCTTATCCTTAATGCCGGAGAGGACTTCTTGCCGGATCGGACCAATAATGGCTACCCGGCCATCCTGGATCGCGTCAGTGAGCGATGTAAGCATGAATTGCTCTTCGCCGCTCATTGCCGCCCTGTTCCTGCGCCTCAGTAAAAGTGACCAGACACAGGTGTCAATCAGGACTTTCACGGCTCGATCTCGATACGATCGAGCTGGCGCATCTTCCTGTAATCGTAGGCGGGATCGTAATCGATGGTGCCGAATAGCTTGAGAATTTCAAGCTGCCTTCGCCGATCGATATATTCCTTCAAGGCCGTGGTGACCGCTTCCTTCTTTGTCTTGTGGTTTCCCACGCGCCGCGCCTCATCGATAAGCCCATCGTCGATTGCCAGATTGGTTGCCATTGCCACACCTCCACGCATGTGTAGCTTATCACACATTAGCGTGTGTAGAAAGCAGCACCTTACCCGCCAGATTGCTCTATGAACCGTTCGGCGTTGCTTGTATCGCAGTCACCTCGAAATAAATAGGCGTCATTTCGCCTGCGGTGGCCTGTCTCTTGAGCGTGCCAGTCAAACCGACTCTTCGTCCCTTCATGTTCTTGGCCGTCAGTTCCAGCTCATCCCGATTGCCCGCGGAGAAGAACAGCTTGAGCCGCCTGGCCGCCCCACAGTCCGTTGACTTCCATTAGGGTCGCTCGGGGATACAAGGAATATTGATTGGCCTCGGCAAATCGATTACCAGATAGTTGACTGGCGCGTCGGCTTTCTTGTTTTCTCCGAAGCCCGGAGGTCCGTAACCGTGAATCTCCCGATTCGTTCCGGCCAAGGTCACCGGCCGGTCTGTCGGCTCCATGATTACCTGTGCGTTTGCAAACCGAACGACGCAGAGTGCAATCACGAAAAACACAGAAGCCTTCATAGCCGATCAGCCCCCGAGAATCCTCGCGCCCCAGATCAACAGCGCCCCGCCCAGCAAAATGCGGTAAATGGCAAACACCGTAAACCCGTGCTTGCGCACCCAGAACAGGAACCACTCCACCACGCCCAGCGCCACGATGAACGACACTCCCGTCCCGATCAGCAGCACGATCCAGCGCTCGGAATTCATCACCACGTGGGCCGCCGCCGCTCCACCGGCCACTTTGCTGGGATGAATCTCTTTGACCAGGTCCCATCCGGTCGCGGCAATCATCGTCGGAATCGAGAGCAGAAAGCTGAACTCCAGCGCCGCGGGCCGGTCGAGCCCCACCAGTTGCCCCGAGGCAATCGTGGACATGGAACGCGAAGTTCCAGGAAAAACAGCCGAAAGCGTCTGGCAGAGCCCGATCCAGATCGCCTGCGGAAGAGTCATCTGCTCCACGTGGGTAGTGCTTGCCTCGTAGCGTTGCGACCAGACGTCGATGAACCACATCACGATTCCGCCGATCAGCAGCGCACAGGCAATCGCCCGCAGGCTGCCCAGGATCATTTCGCTCCACTTGTGCAGCAGCAGTGCAGGCACAGAAGTAAACGCGAAGGCAATCAGCGTGAGTGAGATGGGAAGATTCAGCCAC
>PLSH01000209.1 GCA_003165095.1 Acidobacteriaceae bacterium | reverse complement strand
TGGCCGTGAGAAATGCAGGCTAGTAGCCGAGGTGCTTTTGCACTACGTTTTGCAGGGGCTCTCCATTGGTGAGGCGCTCATATTGGCTCAGAAAGAAGCGCATGGAGTCGTCCAGCCAGTCTCTGGTGCGATCGGCGCAATGAGGCGAAATGAAGACATTTTCGAGCTTCCAGATGGGGTCGCCGGCGGGGATCGGCTCGTGTTCAAAGACATCGAGTCCCGCGCCTTTAATCCGCTTTTCAGTGAGCGCGCGAACCAGGGCCGCCTGGTCGACGACCGGTCCGCGGCCGATGTTTATGAGCACCGCGCCGGGCTTCATGGCGGCAAACTGGGCGTCGGAGATCATGTGGCGCGTTTCCGGGGTAAGTGGCGCCGATACAACAACATAATCCACCTGGCCGAGCATCTCGGCAAGCTGTTCCGGCTTGTAAAACTGTTGGATCAAAGGATCGGCGGACGCAGGCGGATGGCGCTTAAGCGCGAGCACGCGCATTCCCATGGCATGAGCGCGCGCAGCAACGGCGCGGCCGATATCGCCGTAGCCCACAATGCCCACCGTCTGGCCGGCAATCTCATCCACGTCAAACTGTTCCCAGCGGGCCGCTTCCCGGTTGCGCAGCATGCGCCGGAAGTCCTTGGCGAAATAGAGGATCATGGCCAGCGCGAATTCGCCCAGCGACTGGCTGAAGACGCCGCTGCCGTTGGTGAGCTGGACGTCGCTCGCGACCAGCTCGGGGAAGAGCAGGTTGTCGAGGCCGGCAGAGCGCGAGTGGACCCAGCGGACATGCGGGCAGGCCATAAACACCTCGCGCAGCCGATCGCGCGAGCCAGACCAATGGAGAATCACGGCGGCATCGGCGGCGACGGCCTCGAAGGCGGCCGGATGATTCCCGACCACGCGCGGCACATCCGTTAACATGCTGAGCTGCGCGTCGTTGTCCTCAGCCAGCACCAGCACCAGCGGCGAATTGGGCGAATGGACGTCGGTGCCAAACGTATTTCCCATTGCAGTATCCCTTCGGAACCTAATCTACAGTAATCTGCCGGGTGGGAAGCTAACAGAATTTCGAGACACAGCTACGTTTAAAACCCTACAAAGCTGCGCTAAATGTCCGCTTATACGCCGACAAATTTTGAGCAGGTAGTTTTCGTCGAGTAAAAGTAGGGTTATAGCAGGACATTTTTGGCGAAAGGTCCTGTTTGATGCCGATAAAAACGCGCAGAATCGGTGTTTTTAGTGCGCAAATTGGCTGTTTCTGACCGCAATTAAGCCTCTTTAGGCCACGATTTGTCTGCTTGCACGAGTGCGTGGGATTCTTGCCTGGCGGCGATTCCCAGGCTGAAGTTGTCGCCGGTTTCATGCGCGCGCCGGGGGACCAAAGCGTCACGTTCGCGTCTTTGATCGTCAAAACACCGATACGCGCGGTGTGATGGGCTTGGGACGGCAGCGGCCATCGGATGTGCAATTTGGACCACTTTAAGGGCCCCTGTATCCATACGATGGTTTTACTCAAACCATGAAGCGAGCGCTTGAGCCCGACGCATCGATCGAAACCAGGGCGTCTCCTTCGCGGCAAACGCTGCGCGGCCTCGACTGGCTCAATTTCCTTTTCGCCAACGTGCAGTCGGGAGTGGGACCGTTCCTGTTCCTTGCATCTGTAGCGTTGGCGGCATTCGCTATTCTCTATTTGTTCATGCCTGAGACCCGCAATATACGACTGGAAGATGCATGACCGGCNNGACGCCTGGTGGACGATGCTCGCCGCAGCATTGATGCTGGCTCTCGGCCTGGTGACGCCGCACGAGGCCATCGGCGCGGTACTGGCCGGGAAAAATGCCTTGCTGTTCCTGCTTTCGCTACTTGCGCTTTCTTTGCTGGTTGGCAAGAGCGGCTTCTTCGATTGGGCTGCGATTCGATGCGCGCAGGCCGCGCGAGGAGACGCGCATGCTCTTTACAGGAATGCATTCGTCGCCGGCGCAATCGTTACGGCGGTGTTTTCACTCGACACAACAGCGGTGATGCTCACGCCCGTGCTGCTGGCACTGGTGAGCAGGCTCAGGATTCCGGCTGCGCCGTACGTGGTGCTATGCGCGTTCGTCGCCAATGTGGGTTCGCTGCTGCTGCCGATCAGCAATCTCACCAATCTCCTCTTCGCGGACGCCTTCCGCCAGACCTTCGCGGCCTTCGCAGCACGGATGATCGTTCCCCAGCTGGTTGCGCTGGTCACCACTTGCGCGATCCTGCGCTGGCACTTTCGCCATGAGCTGCCCAGCCGCTTCGAAGGCGAGAGCTTGCCTGATCCGGCAAGCGTGGTTCCAAATCATTTCTACTTTGTGATCTGCATTGCCGTCCTGGCCGCCGTCCTCGTCTGCTACTTTCTTGCGCCGCTGATGGGGCTTGAACCTTATGTCTTCGCCTTCGCGGCCAGCGCGGCGTTGGCGGTTGCCGGCCTGCTGGCAAAACGCGTGCAGGTAAGAACAGTGCTGGAACTCTCGTGGGACTTGTTCCCTTTCGTCATCGGGCTTTTCATCGCCGTGCAGGGGCTTGAGAACCTGGGCATTGTGGGCATTTCGTCCGGGTGGCTTGCGGAGATGAGAGCGGGGTCGCCAGAGAAGCTGCTCGCTACCGCGGGCGCCACGGCCCTCGCCTCGAATATCGTAAACAATCTTCCCGCGGCATTGATCGCGCGCAGCGTGTTGTTGCATTCGAACGCGCCCATGGGAACAGTTCTTGCGGCGCTGATTGGCGCCGACGTTGGACCGATGATCACCCCGTTCGGTTCGCTGGCAACAATGCTTGTCCTGGCTTTTGCACGGCGCGACGGAGTTGAAGTGCGCGCCGGCCAGTTGGTCATGCTCGGCCTATGGGCGGCGCCGGTTATTGTGATCCTGACGACCGTTGCACTTTCCCTCAGCTTCGCCTTGGTCCGGTGATTGTTGTTATCGCTGTTCCGTCAGCAACGATTGACCAGTGCGAGGAACGGCAGACGGCTCCGGTGGCGCCAACGGTTCAACGCACTCACCGAGCGATCCCGGACCCATTGACTGCCAGCCGTTCGCGCGTGCCGG
>PLSH01000417.1 GCA_003165095.1 Acidobacteriaceae bacterium | reverse complement strand
TCGCGAGCCTTGTCGAGCTTTGAGCCGGCTTCTTCGCCCGCCACCACGTAGCTGGTTTTCTTGCTCACTGAGCCGGCGGTCTTGCCGCCCGCGGCTTCGATCCTCTGCTTCGCTTCTTCGCGGGTTAGCGTGGGCAGCGTGCCGGTCAGCACAAACGTCAATCCCGCCAACTGCGCGGAGCGCTGTTTCTTCTCCGCCGTCATGTCCACGCCGGCATCTTTGAGGCGCTGAACCAGTTCGCGGTTGGCGGCCCGCGAGAAGAACTCCATTATCGACTCTGAAATGCGCGGGCCCACTTCTTCCACGCGCTCCAACTCTTCGGCAGTAGCCGCCATGAGAGCGTCCATTGATCCGAACTCCGCTCCCAGCAGCTCCGCCGTACGCTCACCCACAAACCGGATCCCGAGTCCCATCAGCACGCGCGCGAGGCCGGCTTTCTTTGAGCGCTCGATCTCCGCAAGCAGGGTGCGCGCCGACTTCTCAGCGAAGCGCTCCAGGCCGACCAACTGCTCCTCGGTGAGGGAGTAGAGATCGGCGACGCTTTTCACCATGCCGCGCTCCAGCAGTTGCTGCACCGCGGCTTCGCCCAACCCCTCGATGTTCATCACGCCGCGCGCGCCAAAGTGGAGCAGGGTCTCGCGCAGCTTGGCGGGGCAGTCTGCATTTACGCAGCGGTAGTCCACCTCGTCCTCGGCGCGGACGACAGGGTTCTTGCACTCAGGGCAAACCAAAGGAAAGACGAAACGAAGTTTCCCGCGCGGATGTTCTGCGTCCTCAACCACGGCAGCAACCTTGGGAATCACATCGCCGCCGCGCTCCACCTTCACCCAATCGCCGATCTTGAGCCCCAGGCGTTCGATGAAATCCGCATTGTGCAAGGTTGCGCGGCCCACCGTGGTTCCACCAATAAAGACCGGCGTCAGATCGGCCGTGGGAGTGAGTTTACCGGTTCGTCCCACGCTGATGATGATGTCGCGGACCTGGGTCACGCCCGACTTGGCGGTGAATTTGTAGGCGATCGCCCAGCGCGGCGCGCGCCCGGTGTAGCCGAGCCGCTGCTGCGTGGCGTGCGAATCCACCTTCAGCACCACGCCGTCGATCTCGTAGCCGAGAGTGGCGCGTTTTTTCTCCGCGTTGTCGATGAACTTCACCATGCCGTCGACCGAATCGACGCGGACGCGATGCGGATTCACGCGAAACCCGAGCGCGGTCAGCGCGTCGAGCGTTGCGGTCTGGCCCTGAGGCCAGTACTCGCCTTCAACCAGCAGAAAGTAAGCGTAGAAAACCAGCCGCCGATTGGCGACGATGCTCGGCTCGAGCGTGCGCAGCGTGCCGGCCGCGGCATTGCGCGGATTCACCGCCGGCGCCAGGCCCTGCTGCTCGCGCTCCTCATTCATGCGCAGAAAGGCGGCCTCGGGCATGACCACCTCTCCGCGCACTTCAAGTGCCGCTGGCACTCCTGCCTTTTGGAGTAGAGCAGCGGGGAGACTAAGCGGAACGCTGCGGATGGTGCGGATGTTCGAGGTAACGTCTTCGCCGACCTGGCCGTCGCCGCGCGTCAGGCCCGTCGAAAGCCGCGCGCCTCCGTCAGGAGCCGGCGTGTAAGCGAGCGCCACGCTCAAGCCGTCAAGCTTGAGTTCGGCCGTGTATTCGACGGGAAGGTTCCCGGCCAGCTCGCGCACCCGGCGGTCCCAGTCGGCCAGCTCCTCGGCGGAGTAAGCATTGTCCAGCGAGAGCATGGGCCGCGAGTGCTGCGCCTTCTTGAAACCCTCGGCCGGCTTGCCGCCCACGCGCTGGCTGGGCGAGTCCGGCGTCAGCAGCTCCGGGTGCGCGGCTTCAAGGCGCTTGAGCTCGTTCATCAGCGCGTCGTATTCGGCGTCGGAAATTTCAGGCGCGTCGAGAACGTGGTAGAGGTGCTCGTGGCGGCGGAGTTCGTCCCGCAGCTTCTCGATCCTGTGCGCGGCGTCCGGCTCGGTCATAGCTAAGGATTATAGCGAGCGGAGCTAACCGCGCTTACTCCCCCTTCAGCCCGCGAAACTTCAGCATCGGCTCGATGCTCGGCTCCGCGCCCAGCCAGGTTGAGTACATCCTTTCGAGATCCTCGGTGTTGCCGCGCGACAGCACCATCGTGCGGAAGCGGTCGCCGTTGGCGCGGGTCAGGCCGCCGTGGTCCTCGAACCACTGGAATGCATCGTCGTCCAGCATCTCGGTCCACAGGTAGGCGTAGTAGCCGGCCGAGTAGCCGTTGGCCCAGATGTGCAGGAAGTAGCTGGAGCGGTAACGGGACGGCACGTAGCTGAGCGCCAGATGCGTCCTGGCGAGCGCCTCGGTCTCGAATGTGTCGGGGTTCTGGAGCGGCGCGCCGGCCGGGAGCGAATGCCATTGCAAATCGAGCTCCGCGGCCGCCAGTATCTCCGTAAGCAAATAACCCTGGTTGAATGTCGCGGCCTTCTTCAGCTTGGCCGCAAGCTCGGCGGGCATGGGCTCGCCGGTCTTGTAGTTGCGGGCGAAGTGGTCAAAGACCTCGGGGTAACTGGCCCAATGCTCGTTGAATTGCGAGGGGAACTCGACGAAGTCGCGCGGAGTCTGCGTGCCGGATAGGCTCGGATACTCGGTGGCCGCAAACATGCCGTGCAGCGCATGGCCGAACTCGTGAAACATGGCGGTTACATCCTCAAAGTCGATGAGGGCCGGCTGGCCAGGGGCCGGCTTTTCAAAGTTGGCCACGTTGTAAACCACGGGCAGCGTGCCCAGCAGCTTCGACTGGCCCACCATGTTGTCCATCCACGCTCCGCCGTTCTTGTTATCGCGCTTGAAGTAGTCGCAGTAGAAGAGCGCGAGCGGCTTTGAATCGGCGTCGAAGACCTCAAAGACACGCACGTCCGCCTGGTATACGGGAATGTCGTGGCGCTCTTTGAAGGTGAGGCCGTAAAGCTGGTGCGCCGCATAAAAGACGCCGTTCTGGAGCACGTTATTCAGCTCGAAGTAGGGTTTTACCTGCGCCTCATCCAGGTTGAACTTCGCTTTGCGGACCTGCTCGGCATAGAAGTTCCAGTCCCACGGCTCAACCGTGAAGCCGCCATGCTGGGCGTCGATCGCTTCCTGAATCCCCTTGGCTTCGCTGGCTGCCTTTGCGGTGGCCGCGGGCACCAGCGCGTCCACAAAGTGAAGTGCGGCCTCGGGTGTCTTAGCCATCTGGTCGGTCAGCGTCCACGCCGCGTAGTTGGGAAAGCCGATCAGCGCCGCCTTCTGCGCGCGTAGCTCGGCCAGGCGCGCAATGGTGGAGCGCGTATCGTTGCCGTCGCCGCGCTCGGCGCGATTCCACGAGTGCTCAAACAGCGCCCGACGCGTTTCGCGATTGCTCAGCAGGGTCAAGTCGGGTTGCTGCGTGGTGTTCTGCAGCGGAATCAGCCAGCCTTGCTGCTTGCGGCCCTGGGCTGCCTGAGCGGCCGCGGCCAACTGCGCCTCGCTCAGCCCGCCCAGAGCCGCCGGATCGGTGGTCGAGTACGCGCCCGCTTTTGAAGCGGCCAGTAGCTTGGTGATGAAGTCGTTTTCGAGCGTCGATTCCTCTTCGTTGATCTTCTTCAGCTTTGCCTTGTCGGCGTCGGAGAGGTTGGCGCCGGCTTTCACAAACTGCTGGTAGTCGTACTCCACCAGCCGCAGCGATTCGGCATCCAGATGAAGCGAGGCGCGCTGGTCGTAGATCGCTTTCACGCGCGCGTAGAGTTTGGCGTTGAGGTAAATCGCATCCTGGTGCGCGGCCAGCCGGGGAGCCTCATAGTCCTGCACCTTCTGCAACGCGTCATTGGTGTTGGCGCCGGTGACGCAGTTGAATACCTGCAGCACGCGGCTGAGCAACTGGCCCGATTTTTCCAGCGCGGCCAGCGTGTTTTCAAATGTCGGGGCAGCGGGGTTGTCGGCGATCGCCTCCACTTCAACGATCTGCCGCGCCATGCCCGCGTCGATGGCCGGCTGGTAGTCGCTGTCCTTGATCCTGTCGAAGGGCGGCGCATGAAACGGCAGCGTGCTGGCCGCATAAAAAGGATTGTCGGGCCCCAGGCCTGCGCCGGATTTCTGCGCCCTGGCCGTACCGGTTGCAAGCGCAACCGCGCCCACCACTATCAATGTCTGCATGGTCAATGCCGTCCTTTTCATCCGCATGATTCGCACCTGGCTCATAGGCCCCCATTCTCAGCTCAAGCAATTGCCAATCCATGATTGTAGGTGAGCGCGGCGGCCTGCTGAAAGGTTCAGGGACACACCTGTCGCTGTCAGCCGAGCCGCAATTTCACCCCGCGCCGCCGGGGGCCGTGTGTCATTCTCAAAAAGAGGACAGTGCATTCATGGAGCCTCTTACTCATTTCCTGACCGGCGGATGCATCGGCCGCGCGGGGTTGAACCGCAAGACAGCTTACGCAACCCTGGCCGCGGTGCTGGCTGCCGAGGCGGCGGACCTCGACATGTTGTGGTCCTTCGCCGGGCCGGTGGAGGAACTGAAGCATCATCGCGGCATTACGCATACGCTGATCGGCGCGCCGTTGGTGGCCGCGGTGGTGGTGGGCGCGGTGTGGCTGCTTCATCGCTGGCGCGAGGCGCGCAGGCGGCGCAGAGGCGGGAACCCGGTCCAGAAATCAAATGCGCCACCGGCAGTGCATTGGGGCTGGCTCTACCTGACCGCGCTGATAGCGGCGCTCAGCCATCTGCTGCTCGACTGGACCAACAACTACGGCCTGCGTCCGTTTTTTCCCTTCAATCCGCGCTGGTACGCTGGCAGCATCGTCTTCATCGGCGAGCCGGTGCTGTGGGCTCTCTTCGCCGTGGCCTTCATCATGCCCTGGCTGCTGGGGCTCGCGGATAGTGAGATCGGCGCGCGGCGGCAGCCGTTTCGCGGCCGGGGATGGGCGATCTTTGCGCTGGCCGGCATGGTCGCGTTGTGGGGTTGGCGCTGGGTGGAGCATGCCGAGGGCGTGGCAATGATCGATCACACGCAGGTGGCGTCTGAGCCGGTCCTGCGCGTCGCGCTCGAACCTTATACGTTCAATCCATACCGCTGGCACGCGATCCTCGAGACAAAGGACTTCTACCAGACGGCGGAGGTCAATACCTGGAACCCCGACGCGCTCGATTCGATCCGCAGCGACTCGCAGCGGGACGTGCTCTACAAGCCCGCGGATACGCCGGCGGTGGAGGCCGCGAAACAGACGCTGCTCGGGCGCGTATATCTTGATTGGGGAACCTGGGCCGTGGTCAGCGACACCGGTCCGGAGCCGGTACCGGGGATGGCTGCGCCGGAACCTGGGCCAAATCGGCATTGGACCACGGTCGAGTTCTCGGATTTGCGATTCAACTACTCATTTCTGGCGCGGAGCGCTGGCCACGCGGGGCAGAGCGCCGCGGCCCGGTCGCCGCTCAGCGGCTGGGTGTACATCATTGATGGCTGGGACGATGCCGGCGAAGCGATGGGCGGCCGCGAACAGCATTGAGGAGAGCGGGATCGGCGCATTTTGTTCCACATTGAAAGAATTGTTGGCATGATGAAAGAGTTTTGGTTGACCGGAGGGCGCGTGGACCGCAGAATGAAGGGAGTGCTTCTGATAGACACCGGTTATTGCGCGAGCGCTTTCCCTGAAACCGGAAGAAGATCCCAAAATTGAAGAGGATGTGGTTCTGATGATCGCTTATTTGCTGCTGCTGGTTGCGGTTCTAAGCCGTGTTTTGCCCCATGCGGGATGGATGAACTTCACGGCGGTTGGCGGGGCGCTCTTGTATTTTGGAGCCCGGCGTCCGTGGCGGGAGATGGTGATTCCGCTGCTCACGCTGGCGGCTACCGACTACTTCCTCACCGTTTATGTTTACCACTACAGCTTCCGGTGGCAATGGTATGCGACCACCTGGACCTGGTACGTGGCTGCCATGGTGCTGGGACAGATTCTGCTGCACGCGCGGACCAATTTTGTACGCGTGGCGGCGGCGGGACTGCTGGGCCCGACCTCGTTCTTTGTGGTTTCGAACTACGCGGTGTGGATGGTGGGCGGATTGTATGCGCCCTCTCTGGCCGGCCTCGGCGTCTGCTACATGGCGGCCATCCCGTTTTATCGCAACGACCTGGTCTCGACGGCCATCGTTCTGGGCGCGGCGTTTGGGCTTCCGGTGCTGTTGCGGCGGATGAACCCCCAACAAACCCAGACCGCCCTAGCCGGCAAATAGGCGCCCCACTCACTGATCTCTCCACCCACCTCTTTTCCCAGAGAGGTAAATCTGTCCCCAGAGAAGTAAATCTGTCCCCAGAGAAGTAAATCTGTGCCCCAGAGAAGTAAATCTGTGCCCCATTCATCGCAGTTTTATCGCGATGAGTGGGCGGGTTCCCCATCCCTCCGGCAGGTGCCCCACCCACCGATCCCTCTCTCCACCTCCCCTCCCAGAGAGGTAAATCTGTGCCCCATTCATCG
>PLSH01000438.1:2103-6881 GCA_003165095.1 Acidobacteriaceae bacterium | reverse complement strand
CGTTGCAGCGCAGGCGGGCAAACCCGTTGCGGTGCCTGCGGGCAAACCCGTTGCGGGGCCTGCGGGCAATCCCGTTGCGGTGCCTGCGTGCAATACCCGGCTTGAGGGCATGCGCAAAAAATCGGCGAGCCCAGCCGGCATCGCGGTGTTTGTGCTGGCGCTGCTGGGCGGCCTTGCCTACATCGGATTCCACGTCGCCCAGGACCTGAACAACGTGGTCATCACCAGCGCGTGGCCCTATCTGCTGCTCGCCCTGGCGCTCATCATCGCTCTCGGCTTCGAGTTTGTGAACGGCTTTCACGACACCGCCAACGCCGTGGCCACTGTCATCTACACCCATTCGCTCGAGCCCAATATCGCCGTGGTCTGGTCGGGATTGTGCAACCTGGCCGGCGTGCTGCTTTCTTCAGGCACCGTGGCGTACGCGGTTATCACGCTGCTTCCCGTGGAGCTGATTCTGAAAGTGAGCTCCGGCGCTGGTTTTGCGCTGGTCTTCGCGCTCCTCATTGCGGCCATTCTGTGGAACCTCGGCACCTGGTGGTTCGGATTGCCGGCCTCGAGTTCTCATACCATGGTTGGCTCCATCATCGGAGTGGGCGTGGCCAACCAGTTGCTCAGCCCGCATATGGACGGCTCAGGCCTGGATTGGAGCCAGGCGTTCAGAGTGCTCAAGGTGCTGCTGGTTTCGCCGTTTCTGGGCTTTGCCCTGGCCGGTGTGCTCATTCTCATCTCCAAAAAAATCGTCCATTACCCCTCTCTGTTTGAGGCCCCCAAAGACAGCCAGCCTCCGCCGTGGCCGATTCGCGCCCTCATGGTCATCACCTGCACCGGCGTCAGCTTCTTCCACGGCTCCAACGACGGCCAGAAGGGCATGGGCCTCATCATGCTCATCCTCATCGGCACCGTTCCCACCGCCTATGCGCTCAACCACGCCGTGAGCCCGATGCAGATCCAGGACTTTATCTCCGCCTCCGATCAGGCCGGGCACATTCTCGACCGCTACGCCGGCCCTGGCGGCATTGCCGCGCCGGACGCGCGCGCCGCAGTCACGGATTACATCCGCACCCGGCAGATACAGCCGAACACGGTGCTTGCGCTGCGCGAAATGGTCGCAGGCCTCGACCGCGAAGTCACGCTCTACAAAGAATTCAAATCGGTTCCGGCAAACCAGCAGACCAACGTTCGCAACGATATGTACGTGGCCAGCGAGGCTCTGCGGCTGATGGAAAAGAGCGGCAATCCGGCCTTCACGACGGCTGAGAGCGCGGTTCTGAGCAATTACAAGAGCAAGCTGGACAATTCCACCAGGTACATACCCGCCTGGGTCAAGGTTGCCGTGGCGCTGGCGTTGGGCCTGGGCACCATGGTGGGCTGGAAGCGCGTGGTGGTCACCGTGGGCGAGAAGATCGGCAAGGATCACCTCACCTACGCCCAGGGCGCCGTCGCCGGAGTTGTAGCCATGGCCTGCATCTACGGGGCCGACACGTACGGACTGCCCGTCTCCACCACCCATATTCTCAGTTCCGGCGTGGCCGGCACCATGGCCGCCAACGGCAGCGGCGTGCGCCTCTCCACGGTTAGAAACATCGCGGCAGGCTGGGTGTTTACGCTGCCCGCCGCGGCCCTGCTCTCAGGCTTGCTCTACTGCCTCTTCCGCGCCATCTCCTGACGCGGACTTCAAAGCCGCCCCCCGAATCGCCGAAGCTTCAAAAACAGGAAATCTCTCAAGTGCGGAGCGCGTCCCGCCGATGAATGAACCGGGAAGAGCCGCATGACGCCGCAAGCTGGAGAGACGACCCGAGCCGCTCAGCCGAAATCGGCAGGCGAGATGCGCTACGTCGCGCGCCAGCCGATTCTCGACCTGCAGGGGCGCGTGCATGCTTACGACCTCCTCTTTCGGAACGATCCCGAGACCATCTTCCGCCGCGATGCCGGCCTGGCCATCGAAACCATGCTCGACAATGAAGTCATCTTCGGGCTGGAAAGCCTGACCAATGGCCTGCCGGCCTTCATCGAGTGCACCGCTGAGGCGCTCACCGAGGGCTGGGTGCTGGTTCTCACCCCCGGCTTGACCGTGCTTGGAGTGTCGGCAAGCCTGCATCCTGCGCCCGGATTGATCGATGCCTGCCGGACCCTCAGGGCCCGCGGTTTCCGCCTGGCGCTGGATGATTTTGCCTGGCGCGAAATACCTCATCCTCTGGCCGACCGGGCCGATTACATCCGCCTCGATTTCAGGCGTTTCGGGGAGGCGGAGCAACGGCAGCTAACGGCGCGCGGGTTGAATTCCATCGCCCTGGTGGCCCAGAATGTGGAGACCCAGGAGGACTATCAACGGGCCTGCGCCAAAGGCTTCACGCTGTTTCAGGGCGGCTATTTCTGCCACCCGGTTCTCCTCAAGAAGCGCAAGGTGCCCGCCAACCGCCTGGCTCACTTCGAGATTGTGCGCGAACTGTATCGCGATCCCCTCGACGTGCGGAAAGTCAGCGCGCTGGTGCGGCGCGACGCCTCGCTCACTTACCGGCTGCTGCGGCTGGTCAACTCGCCGATCTACGGCATCTACCAGGAAGTTCGTTCTGTCGAGGCGGCCATCACCGTCCTCGGCGAAGCCACTTTTCGCCGCATCGTTTCGCTCGCCGTCTTAAGCGAACTCAACGTGGACCAGCCGTCTGAAATTCTGCGCATGGCCCTGCTTCGCGCACGCTTCTGCGAACTGGCCGCCGCCATGTCCGGGCAGGATCCCGGCGAACAGTATCTGCTCGGCATGATGAGCCTGGTGCCCGCCATGCTCGGCGTTCCCATGGAAGAAATCGTGCCCATCCTGCCTTTGCGCGGCTGCATCTGCGAGGCTCTGGCNNCACGGCGACTGGGAATCCTGCGACCGGATCGTCGCCGCCCATGGCCTGAACTCGATCGAGCTCGTCCAGTGCTACCAGCACGCCATGATCTGGGTTGCGCAATCTTCAACCCCATAAAGCGGCCGTCGCCGGCTTCCAATCCCGCCTGCCAGAACCTCCAAACCAGCCTGCGCTTCTGAATTTCAGCCCCACAATTTATCTTCCTTTCATCCGCCTTTCGTCTCGCTCGTTTATCCCTTGCTGAGTCTGGACTTTTGCATCCTCCGCATTGCCGGACGCCGTTTTTTCCCCGCACCGTCCGCCTGCCCCTTGCCAACCTCTGTGACTTTCACACTTGCCTAAACCGCGCTCCGGTGATTTACTTCATGGTTCATTCGAATGATGCGAATGAACCCTCCGTCCGGTCGCGTCTGGCATCAGCCAGGCTGCGTAAAGAACCGGGTCCGGGGTGTTTTCCGTCTGAAGGATTGTCCAATGAGCGAAGTCGAAGCCAAGCCACTTCCACGCAATGCCTACCTGCCTCTAAAGCCCGGCGAATCCTATATTCCCATCGTTCCCGCGAAAACCAGGCTCCCTGAACTTACGCTGCGATCGATCTTCTGGGGCGTGGTGTTTTGCGTGGTCTTTTCAGTCGCGTCAGCCTACTCGGCACTGAAGGTGGGTCAGGGGATGGAAGCTGCCATTCCCATCTCCATTCTCGCCATTGGCCTGGCGCGCATGTACAAGCGCCGCACCAGCCTGCTCGAAAACGTGATCATCACCGGCATCGGCGCGGCCTCCGGCAGCGTGGTGGCCGGCGCCGTCTTCACGATTCCCGCGCTCTACATCCTGCACCTCGATCCGCACCCGGTGCAGACCATNNAGTTGCCGTTTCCCGAGGCTACAGCCATCACTGAAGTCTTCGTAACCGGCGAGCGCGGCGGTTCGCAGGCCAAGCTGCTGCTCCAGGCCACCGCCATCGCCGGCGTTTACGACTTCTTCGTCACCACATTTCATGTGTGGAAGGAGTATCTCGACTTCCAGTTCGTCCCGGTGATCCGCACCCTCGCCGACAAGGGCCGGATGGTCTTCAGCTTCGACGCCATCGGCTTCATCATGGGCCTGGGCTATGTGATGGGCCTGCGCAGCGCCATGGTCTTTTGCGCGGGCAGCATCCTCACCAGCTTTGTGCTGGTCCCGCTGATCTGGTTCATCGGCAGCCACACCGATTTCGCCTTGTATCCGGCCATGATCCCCGTAGCCAAGATGACCGCGGTGGAGATTTATCGCAACTACGTGCGCTTCATCGGCGTGGGAGCCATCGCCACCGCAGGCATCATCGGCATTCTCAAATCGCTGCGCGTGGTGGCCGGATCGTTTGGCATCGCGCTGCACGCCTTCAGCCATGGCGAGGCTCCGCGCACCGAGCGCACCGACCGCGATATTCCGGTCGTTTCGCTTCTTCTCGGGGTGGTCGTCGGCGCCATCTGCGTGGCCATCTTCTTTGGGCGTCTTCAGGTCTCATGGACGGTGCTGGCGCTAGGCCTGGTGCTCACATTACTCTTCTCGTTCTTCTTCACCTCGGTGGCCGCCAACGCCATNNGCCATTGCCACCACGGCCAACAATCCCGCCTCCGGCATGACCATGCTCACCATCATCATCTCCGCGGTGGTGCTGTTGAGCTTTGGCCTCTCGGGAGACACGGGCATGTTCTTCGTGATGGCCATCGCGGGCATGGTGTGCACGGCCCTGTGCGTCTCCGGGCAGTTCATTACCGACCTCAAGGCCGGCTATTGGCTTGGCTCAACCCCGGCCGCGCAGGAGAAGGTAAAATTCATCGGCGTCATCGCCGCCGCCATCACCGCCGGCCTGACCATCGTCCTGCTGGCCCACGTCTACCAGTTCGGTGAGGCCGTGCCGGGAGACACGCGGCAGATCCTGGC
>PLSH01000438.1:0-2048 GCA_003165095.1 Acidobacteriaceae bacterium | reverse complement strand
GTCATTATCGCCTCGGGGCTCATGGCCGGAGGCGCGCTGGGAGGCGTCCTGGGCGCATCCCTGCGGCTCTTCCCCTGGTATCGCGAGGGCCTGATCACCACCCCGTTCTATTCGAGCGATCCCGTCTCGCAGATGGTCTCCATCGCGCTGTTTGCGGGCCTTTGTTTCTACGTCTGGTTCTATTCCATCAGGAAGGAGAAGATATAAGTCATGGACCAAGCTGGAAAATACGTTGCTGACGCTGTCTTAGGTATCGATACGCTCTGGGGAGGCGACGTGATGTGCGCCTCGGGCACCGGGCGGTTCATCGCCGACTCCTGGTTTTCCGACGAGCCTTTGCCCGTTGCCTACACGCATCCGGCAGCCGCGCGCGTGCGAGCGTCAGGCGGCGTCTCCGCCAAGACGGTCGATCGCGAAGCAGTGGAAGAGTACCTGCGCGACGTCGACCTTCTCAAAGCCATCGCCGGACTTCGCGAGCAGGCGGAAAAGATCGGCGCGCTGCGCGGGGCTTATCTCGCCGGCCTGGCGATTTCTCTTGAGGTCATGTGGGACCTGGCCATGGAAGTGCTCGGCAAAGGCGACCCGGTGCCCTATGCCCGCGCGGTCGAAGCGTCCACCGGAAAAGCGCCTGAGCCATCCCAGCCCCAGGCCAAGCGGGAGCGCGTGACCGAACTGCTGGGTCGCGCGGGATACGCCGTGGCCAATGCAGGCCAACTGCTGGCCACGGTTGACGCCTGGCGTCGCGAGCGCGTTATTCCCATGGCATCGGTGCGCGCGCTGGGCGCAGCCGTGATTGCGCACTTCGACGTCCTCAGCGCCAAAAACCTGCTGCCTCACCTGCCTCGCGAGCTGGCCCGCGTGCCCCGCGCCAACATCGGCTTTCTGCCCATCAAAGACGCGTGGTTTTCCGGCTCCATGAACTACCTGGGCCGCGCCCGCAATCCCGACGACTCTCCGCAATACGAGGCCTCCTACGAGATCAATGCCTCGCTGCAAATCTCCTATCCGGAGTTTGAGCAGTTGGTCAGCCACGAAGTCGTGCCCGGCCACGTCACCACCTTCGCCTATCTGCAGGACCTCTACGTTCGCGGCATGGCCGGCTTTGAAGCCACGGTCCTGACCATGAACACGCGCGCCGCTACGCTCTTTGAAGGCATCGCCAACAATGCGATCCTGATCGCGCACGACGTGACTGAGATCGAACAGTTGCCCGACGAGGACGCGCAGATCGGCTTGCTGCTGGCTCTTTTGCAGGACGACGCCAAAAACCAGTCCTCGTATCTCACCTGGGGCGAAAAGCGGCCGCAGCCGGAAGTGGCAACTGTTTTGCGCAGCGATTTTCTGGTCACCGAAGAACGAGCCGGCAAACTTTCCGGCGCATGGGGAAGCCATCCCCTCCTGGGCCGCATGTATCTGCCAGCCTACCGCTCCGGCACAGAGAAGATCGCCGAACTCCGGCGCACTTATCCCGCCGGCAAGGTGCTCCCGGCAATCTACGGATGCCACGGATTAGTCGACATCCAGACCGTCGACCAGGTGCTGAAAGGCTAGGAAAGGGGCCAAAGTAGCTCTGCCCAGCGGCTCGGCTTTCCGGGTTTGGCCGTCGCTCGTCGGCGGAAATTGCCCGCTGTGCCGTCCATTTGCATCTGCTGGCCCGGCAAAGCCGCGTTTCACACCAGTAGGGGTATTATGAGGGGTCGGAAGCATTTCAGCTTATAGAGGAGGAAGTCATGGGCATATTCGTGGCAATCATGATTGCCGGAGTCATTGTCCTGGTTGGCGGTTCGCTTTTCGGGCACGATCATGACGGCGGATTCGATCACGACCATGACCATGACCACAGTCACGACGCGGGCGGCGGCAATGAGCCGGCAGTCAGCATTTTTTCGACGAAGGTTATCGGCACATTCGTCATGGGATTCGGCGCCGGCGGAGCGATCGCTGAGTATTTGTGGGACAACGTGTTCCGATCGTCGTTGGCCGGCATTCTGGTGGGCGCCGTCATGGCGGTCATCATGTACGGTGCGATGAAAGTGTTGTATTCACAG
>PLSH01000077.1 GCA_003165095.1 Acidobacteriaceae bacterium | reverse complement strand
GCGTTCTGGAAGTTATGGGCCTCGATGGTGCAGCCGGTGGTCATGTCTTTGGGATAAAAGTAGAGCACCACCCACTTGCCGTGGTAGCTGCTGAGCGAAATTTGCGCGCCGCTCTGGGAAGGGAGCCTGAAATTGGGCGCGGTCTGGCCCACGGCGGGCATGGCGCCATCGGCTGCACTGACGGTGACGAACGGAACTGCGGCCACAAGCGCGATGGCCAAGGCTAAGAGTACAGGTCTTCTCACGAAAATCCTCCTTGAGTTTGTTGGGAACGGGGAAGCAAGGGCCACAGGGAAGGGGAAGTTGCCGAGAATTCTTCCCTGTCAAGACAGTATCAGCGCGGAGCCGCCACAATGGCAATGCCGGCCTGACTGGCGCGCTCAAGCAGGGAGTCGCGGTCAAATAAAAGCGTACGCCCGGCCTCGATGGAAAGGCAACTGGCGCCGGCGCGGATCATCGATTCCACTGTCGCGATGCCGATGACGGGCACGTCGAAGCGCATATCCTGATCGGGCTTGGCAACCTTGACGACGGTCAATCGGCGGGCAAGAAGCGACGGTTCCGCTGCGGCGTCGCCGTTTGGAGACTCCTCGAGTGAGCGCATGAGCCGCCCGGCGCGCTCCACGGTGGCGTCGGTACCCTCCATCGCCTCCACGGCCACGCAAGCCTGCGCAGCCACTACCACTGTCTGTCCGATATCGAATCCGGCCACGGCGCGAGCAACGCTCAGCCCGTATTCAATGTTGCGGCATTCGTCCTCATCCGGCGCGCGTTCGGTGAGCACGCCTTCCTCGGCCAGCAGCGGCTCAAGAAACGCGGTCGAGCTGATCAGCTCGATTCCCTCATCGCCAAGGACCTTGGCTATTGCGCCCAGCAGCATGTCGGTTGACCGGGTGCGCAGGTTCAAGAGCAGCTTGGCCAGCCGCCAGTCTGGCCGGATGCTCGAGAAGATCTGTTTGTGCTTCACCTGGCCGGCCATCACGGCCTTCTCGACCCCTTCTTTCTTGAAGGTTTCGATCAGCCGCGAAAGCTCGCCCAGCGAGAGCCAGTGCACGGTAATGCCTGCGTCGGCCTCCGCGCGTTGGTCTATTTCCCGGTCAGTCTCCTCGCGAATAGCCGCCACCACGACAGACAGGCCCTGCGCCCGCGCCGCATCGAGCAGCAGAAACGGAAAACGGCCATTGCCGGCGATCAAACCGAGTTTCATGGCGTCCGCCAGTCTGGAAGCGTCGCAGGTTGAGCTATGCCGAACGATTGGAATTGCGAGTAGGTTCGCGAAAATCCTCCCGGAGGGAGGAACGAGAATAGCCCAGGGTGAAGCGAAGCGAAACCCTGGGAGCCGAAGTCCAAAGCGGCGTCCGCCCCGGAGGGCCGGTCGAACCATTTCGCGCGAAATGCGATACGATACGGTCCTACCATGTCACACACCTATTGTTCTTCGCTGTTCCATTGTGTCTTCTCCACCAAGGAGCGCCGTACGACGATCTCGCAGGAGATCCAACCTCGACTTTGGGCGTACATGGGCGGGATTGCAAGAGAGCATGGCCTCAAGGCTCTTGCCATTGGCGGAACAGAGGATCACGTCCATATTCTGCTTTCTCTTCCGTCGTCGGTTCCAATCGCAAAGGCTATGCGGGAGATTAAGAGCGCCGCGTCTCTCTGGATGCACCAAACAGAGCAGAAAAAAGGCTTCGATTGGCAGGAGGGGTACGGAGCGTTCTCGATTGGCTGGTCGCAGGTGAGCACAACGATTGCGTACATTGCGCGCCAGGAAGAACATCATCGACGACGCGATTTCCAAGCGGAGTTCCTCGCGTTCCTGAAGAAACATCGCATCGAATACGATCCGCGCTACGTGTGGGGGTGAAATTCGACCGGCCCTCCGGGGCGCACGCCTCGTGGCTTGGGAGCCTTCCCAGGGTTCCGTCCGCTGCGGCGGACTCCACCCTGGGCTATTCTCGTTTCCTCCCTCCGGGAGGAGGGTCAGCGCTGGGCCTTGAGACTCAAGGCCTCCAGAACACCTCCCCAAAGCCGTCAAATGAGAGCGAAAGGCGGCCATCTACTTGATCACCCCGCGCTGGCTTCCTTCAATGAATTTGACTAGGAGCGCCACGTCCTCGCCCTCCAGCTCGCGCATTTTTTCGAGTGCCTGGGTGGTATTCATTTTTGCGGCCAGGAGCATACGATAGGCTTTTTGCAGCGTCTGGAGCCGCTCCGGCGAAAATCCCCGTCGGGCGAGGCCGATTTTGTTGATGCCGAAGGCCTTGTTTTCACGCCTTGAAGAGGTCAGCGAAAACGGCAGCACGTCCTGGGTAACGATAGTGCCGCCGCCGACGAACGCGTACGCGCCCAAGGTGCAATGCTGGTGGACGGGGCAGAACGCGCCCAGGGTCACATAGTCCTCGATAATCACGTGGCCGGCGAGCGTGGCCGCGTTGGCCAGAATGCAGTGGCTGCCGACCAGGCTGTCATGGCCGATGTGAACGCAGGTCATCAGCAGGCAGTTTGAACCCAGCCGCGTGACGCCTCCGCCGCCTGCGGTGCCGCGGCTGATGGTGACGTTTTCGCGGATCACGTTATCGTCGCCGATGATGGTCTCGGTGGGCTCGCCTTTGTATTTCAGGTCCTGCGGCGCCACGCCAATCGAGGTAAACGGATGGATGGTATTGCGCGCGCCGATCTTCGTGCGCCCGTCGAGCACCACGTGCGAGATCAGGGTGCAATCCTCGCCCAGCACGACCTCAGGCCCGATGGTCGAGAACGGGCCCACCGTGCAGGACTCCGGCACGATTGCTCCCGGAGCAATCACGGCGTTCGGATGAATGCTCACTCCGGCGTCTCCGAGGCAGTCGCGGGAGGATTTTCAGCTTCCGGCTGGTCTCCGTGGGCGCGCTTTTCGCGAATTCTTGTGACCACCTGGCAGGTGAGCGTTGCCTCGCAGGCCAGTTTGCCGTCGACCGTCGCCCGGCCCGCGATGCGCCCAGCCCGCGGACGGAACGAAAGCACGTCCACCTCGATCCGCAACTGGTCCCCCGGCGTGACCGGCCTGCGGAACTTGGCCCGCTCGATGCCGGTGAACACCACCAGCTTCTTGTCGCGGTCGGGCATCTCGGCCATCATGATGATGCCGCCGGCCTGGGCCATGGCCTCCACCACCAGCACGCCCGGCATGATGGGAAATCCCGGAAAATGTCCCTGGAAAAACGGCTCGTTGAACGTCACGTTCTTGATGGCCACCAGCCGCTTGGCGGGCTCATACTCCACCACCCTGTCGATCAACAGAAATGGGTACCGGTGAGGCAGCAAATCCAGGATCTCCTGGATATCGAACGTCATGCTCAGGCTCCAGACAAGCGCGCGGCCGCGGCCGATTCTCGCTCCACTGGATTATAAACAAGCGCGTCTACGAGGTTCCCGAATAAGCTCTACCTCTTGATTCGCCGCGACGCCGCGTCGACATCCCAGAAATCTGCCGGCAGCGCGAGGTTGTAGCTGACTTTTACCACGTAATACTGCCGCACCATGTCGTCGCCCTTGAAGCGGGTGATGGTGAAAGGAGTGGGAAATCCCTGGACGACGTGGTAGTCGTCGTACTCCTCGGCGTCGGTGTTCTTGTCTTTGTATTCCGGGTCGCGCCACTGGAAGACGCGGCGCAGCGGCAGGTGAGTCTGCGAATCCATGAGGATGGTGACCGATTCGTTCTGGGGCGAGATGAGCGTGACCTGGTCGGCGAGATGCCGTTCGGCCATGCGCTGGCCCTCATAAACCAGGATGGTATTGGGGTCTTTCATCCAGACTTTTACGGCGATTTCGATGGAATGGTCGCGGCGCCGCAGATATTCGTCGAGCAGGTCCGGGGTGATGGCCGTCGTACCGCGATAGGTGACTTCCCAGCCCTTGCGCCCCTCAAAAAACTCCAGCACATCGCGATGCTTGGTGACTTCGATGCGGTCATGATCGGGCCACTCGTGATATTCCCAGGTCTGGGTGGTGCCGAGGTCGGGAGCGCCGTGAAAGAACGCGGCGATGCGGCCTTCGATCAGCTTGTTTTTCTGGTCGAGCCACGCCTGGCCGCCCAGCGCCTGCACCATGGCATCCAGGGCCGCGCGCGCCTGCTGCGCGTTCTTGGCGCCGATGTCCGCCTGGGATCGCGTGGCAATCGGCGTCGCCAGCATCAGGGCGGCAATCACGACCGGGAAGATTTTTGGGTTCAAATCTGACTCCTATGCAAGTTTGACGTATTGAAGAGCGCCGGCTTCACGGGTTGCCTGAAAAAAGCTGGATTTGGGAGAGTTTTTCCGGGGCTAAACAGGCTGCGGAAAAACTCGTTCCGGAGGGAGGCGGGGGTTTCAACCCCCGCATAAGGCCAGCAAAATCGATAGGGCTTTAGCCCCGGAAAAACGCTTTCTGCCTATTTCACCCCAAATCCTGCCTTTTTTCGCAGACTGCCGATTCGCTTTCCGCTCACCCTACGAGCACCGCGCCGCCGTTTACGTTCAATATTTCGCCGGAGATGAATCCTGCCAGCGGCGTGCATAAAAACAGGATTGGGCCGGCGATCTCGCGCGGGGTTGCTACGCGGCCCACGGGAATGCCGGCGGCGATTTTTCGCCCCAGCTCGGGGTCGGCGAGCGTGGTTGCGGACATATCCGTCTCGACCCAGCCCGGCGCAACGCAGTTTACCCGGATGCCTTTTGGCGCGAGCTCGCTTGACAGGCTCTTTGTCAGACTGATGAGCGCGCCTTTGGTCACGGCGTAATCGGCATGGAAAGCCTCGCCTCGCTGCCCCGCCGTGGAACTGATCAGCACGATGTGTCCCCGTGCAACGCCCGGCCGTGCAGCGCCGGAAGTTG
>PLSH01000146.1 GCA_003165095.1 Acidobacteriaceae bacterium | reverse complement strand
TTGCGCCGTGACGGCGCGCGCGGCGGGGAACAAAACGGCGGCAATGAGAAGGGCTGTGGTTCCAAACATGCGGGGAAGCATGGAAGAAGCATAACTCCCCCAGTGCGGGATGAGCCACTGTTTACTGACAGGGTATTCGCAATTCCTTCCGGGCCTGAAAATCGGAGAAATTCGCGCCATCCCAGGTCCCAAAAACGGGACCTGGGGCACCCAGGCTCAGTGCGTGCTCTGGGGCACCCCTGGCGAGGCCGACCTCGAACAGGCGGACGCGATACTATTCCTGCGTGAGCCATTCTTCGTTTCCTATTCTGACTGGGGCGCTTGCGCATGAGGGATTTTCTGCGCATCGTGAGCTTGAATCGCTGTTGAAGAAGACACACCGCGGCGAAGTGCGGTTTGATTTGGGGTCGCGGGCACTATATGCTTCGGACTCGTCGAATTACCGGCAATTGCCGATCGGGGTGCTGTTTCCACGGGATGCGGCGGACGTGGAGGCAGCGCTCGGGGCGTGCAGGGCTACGGGAGCGGCGGTGCTGCCGCGGGGAGCGGGGACGAGCCTGGCCGGGCAGTGCGTAAACGTGGCCGTGGTGCTGGACTACTCGCGGCACATGAATGCGCTGACGTCAATCGATGCCGAGGCGAAGCTTGCGCGCGTGGAGCCGGGCATTGTTCTGGACCGGCTGCGGGACGCGGCTGAGGTGCACCACCTAACTTATGCGCCCGATCCTGCGACGCACTCGCGCTGCACGCTGGGAGGAATGATCGGCAACAACAGTTGCGGGGTGCACGGGCTGCTGGGCGGCAAAGTGGTGGACAACGTGGAGACGCTGGACGTGGTGCTCTACGACGGCACGCGGCTGACGGTGGGAGCGACGCCCAAGGAGAAGCTGGAAGCGCTGATGCGGGCGGGAGGGCGCGTGGGCCAGCTTTATTCGGGTCTGGCGCGGATTCGCGACCGCTATGGGGATTTGGTGCGCGCGAAGTTCCCACGGATTCCGCGGCGCGTGTCGGGCTACAACCTGGACGAGCTACTGCCGGAGAACCATTTCAACGTGGCGCGGGCGCTGGTGGGATCGGAGGGGACGTGCGCGAATATTGTTTCCGCGACGCTGAATCTGACCGCGAGTCCGCCATTCCGGGTGCTGACGGTGCTGGGCTTCAACGATCCATTTCTGGCGGCTGACGCGGTACCGCTTGCGCTTGAACATGGGCCGATCGGGCTGGAGGGATTCGATCATCTGCTGGTGGATTTCATGCGGCGCAAGGGGCTGGCGCTGAAGGAACTGGATGAGCTGCCGGCGGGGATTGGCTTTCTGCTGGTGGAGATGGGCGCCTGGAGCGAAGAGGAGGCACGAGCGAAGGCGGAGCAGTTGGCGCGGGGCTGCCGGGCCTGGCCTACGCCGCCGCTGGCACATATTTGCACGGCGGAGGAAGCGGAGGCAGTTTGGCGCGTGCGCGAGTCGGCACTGGGCGCGATGGTTTTTGTTCCCGGCGAGCCGGACCGCTGGGAGGGCTGGGAAGATGCGGCAGTTCCTCCCACAGAGCTGGGCAATTATTTGCGCGCGATTACGGCGCTGATGGCGGAGTACGGATATCGCAGCCCACTGTACGGGCATTATGGGCAAGGGTGCGTGCACACGCGCATCAACTTCGATTTTCGATCGGTTGAGGGTCAGCAGAAGTTTCGCGAGTTTATTGGGCGCGCGGCGGATGTAGTGCTGCGTTTCGGCGGGTCGCTCAGTGGCGAGCATGGGGACGGGCAATCGCGTGCGGCGCTGCTGCCGAAGATGTTCGGACCGGAGTTGATTGAGGCATTTCGCGAGTTCAAGGCGTTGTGGGATCCGGACAACCGGATGAATCCCGGCAAGCTGGCGGATGCGGCGCGGGTGTACGACCCGCTGGAGAATCTGCGGCACAACCCGCCGCGACCGGGAGAGCCGTCTGGCGCGGAGTTGGAAAGACATTTTGCGTTTGCTGCGGACGATGGACGGCTGGAGCGGGCCACGGAGCGGTGCGTGGGGGTGGGGGCGTGCCGCAACACGCAGGGCGGGGTGATGTGTCCGAGCTATCGGGCAACGGGAGAGGAGCAGCACTCGACACGGGGACGGGCGCATTTGCTGTGGGAGATGCTGGCCGGATCACTGCGCGAAGAGGGATTCCAGAGCCGCGCGGTGCATGAGGCGCTGGACCTGTGCCTGAGTTGCAAAGCGTGCAAGTCAGAGTGCCCGGTGCAGGTGGACATGGCGGCCTACAAAGCGGAGTTTCTGGCGCAGCGGTACAAGGGCCGGCTGCACCCGCTGCAGCACTATATTTTCGGTTTTGCGGACCGGCTGGCGCGGTATGGCTCGGTGGCTCCGGCGTTGACCAATGCGATGCTGACGGGACGGGTGACGAGTCCGTTGATCAAGCGTGTGGCCGGGGTGGCGCAGGAGCGGCGGCTGCCGCGGCTGGGGGCGAAGAGCTATCAGCATTTGAGGCGAGCGCGGCGGGAGGGCGCCTTAAGGAGCGAAAAGGCTGCGCCGGGACAGGCGGTTGTCTTATGGCCGGACACGTGGAACAACTACTACCATCCGCAGACGCTGATTGCCGCGGAGGCGGTTCTGACTGAGGCTGGATTCGAGGTTGAAGTCCCAAAGGGGCACATCTGCTGCGGACGGCCGCTGTACGACTTCGGTTTTCTTGACGCTGCCCGCTCTTATCTGGGTAAGGTGCTGGAACGGATGAGGCCGCAGATCGAAGCCGGATTGCCATTCATTTTCTTGGAGCCGAGCTGCGCGAGCGTGTTCAAGGATGAATTGCCGGAGCTGTTTCCGGGGGATCTTCGCGCGAAGCGGCTGAGCGGGCAGGTTTGGCTGCTGGCGGACTGGCTGGGGGCGAAGGCTCCGGGATTTGCATCGGGCCGGCTGAAGGGCGCGCACATTCTGGTTCATGGACACTGTCACCACAAAGCGGTTTTCGGCTGGCCGGGAAGCGAGATAGCAGTGCTGCGCCAGGCGGGAGCGAAGGTGGAAGCGATCCAGGCCGGCTGCTGCGGCATGGCCGGGCCTTTTGGGTTTGAGGCAGACAAATATGAGGTGTCAAAGGCTATTGCCGCGGACGGGTTGATGCCGGCTATTGAATCCGCGGATGCCGGGAGCATTGTTGTGGCTGACGGCTTCAGTTGCCGAGAGCAGATTGCGCAGCTTTCGGAACGGCGGGCGCTGCATTTGGCGGAAGTGCTGGTTCGGGGCTGCGATTTGGGTCGTGGAGGGCCGGTTTGAACGATTTGACGCCTGGGTGCTATAGCTCACCGTCCTATTTGGGCGGAGCTGGTGAACCGGCTGGAGCCCGTTCCGTCGACAGAGGCCCAACTTCATTTTTATAAGATGAAGGTGCAGGCTGAAGCCAATGCTCTTCGAGCTTAGGCATTGGCGGTTGGGTGTATATTTACGGTACGGATGTGAGTTTTGATACGCTCAGGAATCGATTGATCTGAGTGGAAGGAGAGATATTATGGCTGAAGACAGCAAGTCTTACGGAATCGCCTGGTTCGTGGCCGGACTGGGTGTGGGCGCGCTCATTGGGATTCTGTATGCGCCCAAGAGTGGCCGCGAAACCCGCGAGGACATCGCGAACAGCGCCCGCGAGGGGACCGAGTATCTTCGCGCGAAGACCCGCCAGGCGGCGGAAGAAGTGAGCGCGCTGGTGGACAAGAGCAAGGAACAAGTGAGCGCGTTTGTCGACAAGAGCAAAGAGCAGGTGAGCGAGTACGTGGACCGGGGCCGCGAGGCCGTGGATCGCGGGCGCGCGCAGTGGGAAGAGTTTGTGGAGCGGGGCAAGAACCTGGTGGCCGAGCAGACAACCCGGGTATCGGCGGCAGTGGATGCGGGCCGCGAGGCATACCGCACGACCACCACGGGCAACGACACACAAGAGTACTGATTGGGCCACTGCAACGGTGGGCCGCAGGGTGCGGTCCACGATTCCTTACTGGTCAGAGAGCTGAGCGCGGGGTGTTTGGCGCGCGCCGAGCGAGCGCCGGGGCCGAGCGCCGGTTCGGGGCAAAGAGCTTCCATTTGCCTTGGGAAGCGGGTTTCATCAACTTGGCGCAAGTCCGCGGGAATTCCGCGCGAGAACAATTACGATGGCACATCTCGATCCACAGACCCTCCAGCTTATCGTCATCTCAGTTGTTGCCCTAGCGTTACTTTTCCAGGTGGCACTTCTGACGGCAATTTTTCTGGGTATGCGCAAAGCGATTCGCACGGTGAACGAAGACCTTGACGAAGTGCGTAACAAGGTGATGCCGATCATCGAGAATACGCGCGTTTTGGTAGCCCGCGTCTCACCAAAGATCGAAGCGACGGCGGTGGACGTGGCCGCGCTGGCGCACACGCTGCGCGTGCAAACGAACGAGCTGCAATCGACAACCACCGAAATCATGGAACGGGCGCGCCGCCAGGCCAGCCGTGTGGATCACATGACGACCTCAGTGCTGGACGCTGCCGACCGCACCGGGAACTATGTAGCCGACACGGTGGCGAAACCGATCCGGCAGCTGTCTGGAATTCTGGCCGGAGTGAAGGCCGCACTGGAGACGCTGCGATCGGCGGGACCGACGCCTCCGCGCACGAACCGGCGTCCGGGCGATCCGGATATGTTTGTGTAGCTGCCCGCAAGAGATCAGACGATCCAACCGCCGCCGACTACTTCGACGCCATCATAGAACACGGCTGACTGGCCGGGCGTGACCGCACGCTGCGGCTCGTCGAAGGTGGCGATTACTTCATCGGGGTCTGCCGGCTCGAGAGTGGCCCATGCGGGCTCGTGGCGATGGCGGATCTTGGCGCGTACGCGCATGGGGCCAGCGAGCTCAGAAATACCGATCCAGTTGAGGCGCTGGGCGCGCAGGGTTCGCGTGGCCAGTTCGGCATCTGCTCCGACGGTGACGCGGTGGCTGGCGGGATCGATGTTGAGCACGTAGAGCGGCGAAGGCGAAGCGACACCGAGCCCCTTGCGCTGGCCCACGGTGAAGTTGGAGATGCCCTCGTGGCGGCCAAGCACCTCGCCACTGGAGGCCACCAGTTCGCCGGCAGTGTCAGGAAGCGGCTCGCCCTGCTCCTCGAGATAGGCGGTAAGAAACTGCTTGTAATCGCCGCCGGGGATAAAGCAGATTTCCTGCGAGTCGGGCTTTTCGGCGAGCTTGAGGCCATGCTGACGCGCAACTTCGCGCACCTCCGGCTTGGTCATGTGGCCGAGCGGAAACAGGGTGCGCGATAGCTGCTCCTGGGTGAGGCCGAAGAGGAAATAGGTCTGATCCTTGGCGAGGTCAGCGGGGCGCTTGAGAATCCAGCGGGCACGCAGCGGGTCGTATTCGTTGACCGCGTAGTGGCCGGTGGCGATGCGATCGGCGCCGATGCTGCGCGCGGTGTTGAGAAGCTGGTCGAACTTGAGGTGGTTGTTGCAGAGCGAACACGGGATGGGGGTGCGCCCGGCGAGGTACTCGCTGACAAAGGGACGCACGACATCGCGCTCGAAGCGCTCCTGCTGGTTGACGACGTAATAGGGAATGCCGAGGTGCTCGGCGACATGGCGAGCATCGTAGACATCGTCGAGCGAGCAGCAGCGGCCGGCCTTGGGAGCATCAGGGATGCCGTGCTTGCCGGCGAGGCGCGACTGATCCCAAAGCTGGAGGGTGAGCCCGACGACGGTGCCGCCGCTGTGGGCGAGGATGGCAGCTACGGTCGAGGAGTCGACTCCTCCGGACATGGCTACGGCGATGGTGGTGTGCTCAGTCATTGAATTCTCGTAAAAGCGACGTTCGCGGAGTTAGCGGTGTAAGCGGTGCTAGAGCGGCTGAAATCGCCGATTCGGCTTTCTCTCGCTAGCTCCGCTGCATTTGCTAATCCCGTTTCATTCAATTGGCCCTCATCTTGCGGTTCCGGCGGCCACGGGGGACAGGGTGCGCAGATGTTCTACGGCTTCGGGGACGACTTTCAGGACGTGATCCACATCGGCGTCGGAGGCGGTCTTCATCAGGCTGAAGCGGAGGCTGGCTCGGGCTGTATTTTTGTCGATGCCCATGGCCATGAGGACGTGGCTTGGCTCGGTCGATCCGGAGTGGCAGGCGGAGCCGCCGCTGACCGCTACGCCTTTCAAATCCAGAGCAATGACCATCGCTTCTCCTTCCACCTGCTCGAAGCGGATGTTGGTGGTGTTGGCGGTGCGCGGAATCCGGACGCCATTCACTCCCGTGCCGGGAATGGCGAGAACGCCCGACTCGAGGCGGTCGCGGAGGGCGGCGAGGCGCGTGATGGTTCCATCCTCGAGGCTCTCCATGGCGAGTTCCACGGCCTTGCCGAGTCCCACAATGCCGGGGACGTTCTCAGTGCCGGCACGCTGACGGTGCTCGTGGCTTCCGCCGACGAGCAGCGGTTCCACGGGCGTTCCGCGACGCACATACATGGCGCCCACGCCTTTTGGCCCATGCATTTTGTGGGCGCTAATGGAGAGCAGATGACAGCCGAAGCGCCGCACGTCAAACTTGACCTTGCCCGCACCCTGCACGGCATCGATATGAAAGAAGGCGCCGGCCGCACGAGCGATCTCTCCAATCTCCTCGACGGGCTGGAGAATGCCGGTTTCGTTGTTTGCGAGCATGACACTGATGAGACGCGTATTGGGGCGCATGGCGCGGGCGATATCCGCCGGATCGATGAGGCCGTTGGGGAGCGGCGCAACAAATGTGACCTCGACGCCGCGCTCGGCCACGCGATCCGCGGCGCGCAGCACAGCGGAGTGCTCGATGGAGGTGGTAATGAAGTGGTCGCCGGGACGAAGCAGACCGAAGATGGCCGTGTTGTCTCCCTCGGTGCCGCCGGAGTTGAACACTACCTCAGCCTCACGGCAGTTGAAGAACCGCGCCAGCGCCTCCCGGGCGTGGTCGACGGCCGTGCGCGCGCCCTGGCCCTGAAAGTGGATGGATGAGGCATTTCCGAACTGCTCGATCCAAAAGGGGCGCATGGCCTCCATCACCTCCGGCAGCAGAGGCGTGGTGGCATTTGCATCCATATAGACGCGGGGCATGGGGTTCAGTCTCCTGCCTTAAATTGTACGGGGAATCGGGAATTCATGCGACCTGGGGGGTGTTGGGCGGAATGGAAAGCGATGCCGGAATGATCCACGGCGATCCGGGCGGCTTTGGCTTCCAATAGAATGCGAACAGTGTCCCGCAGCGTGTTTTGGAGATGGGCCTCATGAACGAGAAGCAACATGGAACGCCGTCCGGCAACCTTCGCATCCTGATTCTAGGATCCTATGGGCAGCTGGGCGTAGAACTCGAACGCAGATTTGCGGGCGCGGGGCAGATTACGGGTGTCGATCGCGACACGATCGATCTTGCCGACCCCGATCAGACACGGGAGTTGCTTGACCGCGTGCAACCCAACCTGATTTTGAACGCTTCAGCTTACACGGCGGTGGACCGGGCGGAGACGGAACCGCAGATTGCGCAGGCGATCAATGCCGAGGCGCCGCGGGTGCTGGCCGAAGAAGCTCTGAAGCTGAACGCGCTGCTGGTGCACTACTCCACCGATTATGTTTTCGACGGCAGCAAGCAGGGACCGTGGGAGGAAACCGATACGCCGCACCCGTTGAGCGTATATGGGGCGACCAAGCTCGGGGGCGAGCAAGCGGTTGAGAACGCCGGCGGACGATACCTCATTTTCCGCACCAGCTGGGTGTACGGGCCGCACGGAAACAATTTTCTGCTGACCATGCTGCGGTTGGCGCGGGAGCGCAGCCAGCTCAAGATTGTTGACGACCAGGTGGGCGCACCCACAACTTCAATCGAGCTGGCACGGGCGACTCACGCGGTGGTGATGGGGGCCCTGGAGGGCAGATTTGGCGCGGCGCAGGATTGGGCGGGGCTTTATCACATGACGTGCAGCGGCTCGACATCATGGTATGGATTCGCGAAGGCTATCTTTGCGCGGGCCGCGGTGCTGCCGGGGGTGAAAGCGCCGGAGTTGACGCCGATCGGGACCGAAGCCTACCCAACGCCGGCGGCGCGACCGCGGAACTCGGTGCTTTCGAATGCGAAGCTTGAAGCGCGGTTTGGATTGCGGATGCCGGGATGGGAGCTGGCGCTCGATGAAGTGATGAGCTGGCTGCGCGATCAATCCCTGAAGTAAGGCTGGCCTTGAAATAGGGCGGCTCTCGATATTGCAGGCGGCCTATTTGGGGAGGAGGCTGTGGGCGATGGCGTCGAGCATGCCGTTCAAGAAGTTGATGGACTCTGGGGCGCAGTAGCGGCGGCCGATTTCGAGAGCCTCGTTGATGACGATGGGGAAAGGCGTGGAGGAGAAGCCGATCATTTCGGCGACGGCCATGCGGAGTAGATTGCGATCGACGGCGGGCATGCGTTCGAGGCGCCAGTGCCTGGAGTTGAGCACGAGGAGCTCGTCGATTTTTTCGTGGTGGGCGACGGCCACGCGAAAGATGTCTTCAGCGAAACCCTGGATGGCGGGGTCGACGTCGTCGGCTGCTTTCCAGAAGGTGGCGCGAACCTGGTCGGGGGATTGCTTGCCGATGTCCGCTTGAAAGAGCATTTGCATGGCCAGCTCGCGGGATTTGCGGCGGGGTCCTGAGGTCAAGCGGGGCCGCCTTCATTGTGACTTAGCTTCCGGCGCAGGCTGACCATTTCGATGGCCGCGGTTGCGGCCTCAAAACCTTTGTTTCCGGCTTTGATTCCGGCGCGATTGAGCGCCTGCTCAAGGGATTCGCAGGTGAGGACGCCGAAGCTGTGGGGGATGCCGGTTTCCTGCTGGGACTGTCCGATGCCGCGGGCGACTTCGTTGTAGATGGCCTCGTAGTGAGCGGTTTCGCCGCGCAACAGGCAACCGAGGGTGACGATGGCGTCGACCTGGGCGGCGACAGCGCGAGCAGCAGCGGGAATTTCCCATGCGCCGGGGACGCGAACGACCTGAATGTCGGTGCGATGGGCGCCACTGCGGAGCAGAGCGTCGAGGGCTGCGTCGAGGAGGCGGTCGGTGACGACGGCGTTCCAGCGGGCGACGACGATGGCGAACTTCATTCCAGCGGCGGAAAGATCGCCTTCGAGAGCGATGGGCTTGCCTTTGAGGGGATCGGACCAAGCCCAGAAGCTGAAGAGCATACCTGGCTCCGGCTCGACGGTGAAGATGCGGGATTTCCAGTGGGTTTCAGAGATGGCGGAGAGGCGGGAAACGGCTGCGGCTTCACCCGCATTGACGCCCTGGGCGCGGAGCCAGGAAGCGGCGGCCTGATGAACGGCATCGAGGGCAGTGACTTCGACAAGGACATCGGCGGTGGATGGGAATTGGCCATCGACGAACTCGAGATTGCCGAGCGGAGCGAGAAACGAAGCGCCTCGGCTGCTTTCTTCCTGCCATCCTTTTCCGGGCGCGAAGCCGAGCGCGGCAAAGAAGCCGGCCAGCCGGTCATAGACCTCAGCGCTGGGAGTGGGACGCAGGAAGGAGATGCCCTTGATCATGATTCGATTCTATCGTGCGCAGGGGCGAGGAGCAGGTGCTTCGACTCGCGGCACTCAGGATGTCAGCAAGGATGGGGCACGGGATATTTTCTAAGGAGCGCTGAATAGAGCAAGGCCGGCGCTGGGCCGGCCTTGCTCGAGTGAGATGAACGTGCCGGAGGTTATGTAGTGGCGCGCGGCCGGACGCCGATGGCGGTGGCGGGGACGATGGTTCCAGTGCCCGTATAGGTACATCCGGCGTCGATGCCACCGGGGACGCAGGCGGGGAGATTGGGGCTGATCTGCTGGATATCCTTGGGCGGCGTAGTGGCGTTCACCGTGGTGGGAATGCTGATGTAGTGGATCTGGTTGTCGCCGGCAGTAGAGACGAAGAAGAGGGTGTGGTCGGGAGTGAAAGCGCCGACCAGCGGAGCGGTGACGGCTGAAGCGCCGGCGAAGGTGACGTAGTTGAAAGCACCGGGGGCAGGGCCGGCGGCCGGAATGTAGTAGGGGAGCTTGGCGCTTGCCGTCGAGCCGGAGTAAGTGATGAAGGCCAGGTTGGATGCGATGGTCTGGGAGCTGGAAACCTGGGGAATGGAGCCAGTGACAACCTGATCGACGGCAGTGGCATCGACGCCGGTGATGCTGGCCTGGGTGACGGTGCTGTCGATGATGAGCGGGCTGAGCGTCTGCACCTGGTTGGGAGCAACGCCGGTGGTGGTGACCGGGCACTTTATGGGAGTCTTGATGCCGTTGTTGGTGGTGGTCGGGATGGTTACCGCAATGTCATTGAGCGTAATGCCGCCTCCGGGCGTGGACTGCGCGCTGAGGATGTGCTGGCCGTCGACGGTAGTGCCGAGGACGTCAGACTGAACGGGTTCGGAGTCGCCCAGGGGATAGAGCTGGAGGGTGGCGCTGTCGCCGACTGTACCGGAGGGGCACCAGGTGTGGGCGACGGTGGGATTGCCTCTCAGATAGGCGCCGACGCCGGGGACGGTGATGGCCGGAGTCTGGACGGTGAGCGGGAGGGTGGAATTTGGCAGAGTGCTGCAGGCCGGCACGGCGTCAGCCGGGAGGGGGCTTGGCGGCAGCGGGTAGAGGGTCCAACCGGTGTTGGGGTTGTAGATGTAGAGGGTGTCAGTGTGGCCGGTGATGAGGCCGGTATTGCAGGACGCAGGAGTATTCAACTGCGAGTTGTCGACGACGTAGAGGGTGACCGAGTCGGGGGTCCAGGCAGCCGATGCGCCCATGCCTCCGAAGGTGGTGAAGCCGCCGGCGGAGGCGTTGTAGAGATAGAAGAGGTGGCGCGCCTGGTCATTGATGAGCAACAGGGAATTGTTGGGTGAGACAGCCAGAACCACGCCGGGGGCAGTGGGATCCTGCCTGGCGAGGGCGTTGGCGGTGGCACTGTAGACCATCAACTCGCGGGGCGATCCGAAGTAAAGGCTGTTGCCGCCGCGGTCCATGATCATGGAGTTGGGCACATAAGGCAGGCGGACGTCGGAGCCAACGGTCCCGGTGAGCAGTTCGATGGGAACGAAGTACTGCGACTGACCCGGTGAGGAGAACCATGCGAAATCGCTTGCGGTACCGGGAACGGAGATGGTGACGGGATTTGAGGAGATGGGTAGCCCGGTGCCATTGGAACCGATCACATTGATGGGGGCAGGATTGCAGATGGCCGGCTGGCAGATGGCATTGACGGAAGCGACGCCGGGATAATTGGTGGAGATGGTGCCACCGGTGTTGACGGAGATGTCGACGGGGTCAGTGGATTGATAGGTGAGGCCGAGGCCGGTGATGGGGTTTCCATTGGTATCGAGGACGTTGGTGGTGAGGCCCTCGGGCGTGCCCTGGGAGATGCTGCCGGAAGTGGCGCCGTTGGCGAGGGTGACGCTGATGGACTCGGGCGGGCACGTGGAGAAGTACCCAGCCGAGGAGCCGGAGCCGGCAATGGAAGCGGTTATGACAGTGGTGCCGGGCTGCTCAGCGGTGATTTGATTGTTGGTGGAGTTGATGGTGCCGACCGAATTGGTGCCGACGAAGAAGGACAAGGTGCCGATGGACGACTCGCAGGTGGGAACTGAACTTGAATTGGGGGCGCAGAGCAGGGTCTGGTTACCATTCAGGTTGTAATAGGCGGCTGCATCGAGTTGGGCCACCTGGCCCTGGGAGAGACACTGCGAGGGTCCGACAAGGCTTATGGAAGTGACCGGGGCGTGAATGTGGACTTCGACGGGGTTGGAGGTAACGGAGTTGGCCGTCGCCGTAATATAGGCCACGCCATAGGGCAGTCCGCCGGAGGAGGGCAGCGGATTGGGGTAGTTGCAGTAGGTGTAATTGGCGATGCCGCCGCCGGTGTTGCGGTTCCAGGTTCCGGCGCAGATGTTGCCGGTGGGCGAGATGTCGACCAACTGATTGTTGGAGGTACCCCAGTTATAGCTTTTCGAGGTGATCACGGCATTGGCGCCGGTGCAAGTGGTGGCGACGGGAGACTGGGACTGAATGGTCTGCCCATAGGCCAGCGAGATGCCCGAGGTCTGGGGCTGCAAGGTGATGGAAGCGACTTGGGTATCGGTCAAGCCATAGGCCAAACCGTAGCAGTAGTGCCCGGCCGGGTTGCGATAGCAACCGGAGACCGAGATTCCGGCTGGAATGGCGAGGCAAAGCAAAATAAGAAGCGTCAAAAACCGCCGCATGAATCCTCCCCGGCCCACGTTGTCGAACCGCGGAACGGTCTGTCAGAACAAGAGAAGAAAATTGAGTTAAGACCGTCTGTACGCATGCCGAAGGCTGGCCTACAAACGGCGAACAGCGCCCTAGCAGCCTGCCCCGGCAACAGAACGTTGCAAGCGGCCGAGGGGGCGAACGACGCTCTCAAATACTCCAAGGAAAAAGTGTATCAGGGCGGACCTACTTCTGGCTTGGAGCGGGCCAGGGCAAACCCCGGAAACGGGCAATGGAATCACATGCCAGATAGACTCCGGAGGGCCGGGATGGAAAGCAGGAAACCGGAGTAAAGAGGCGGGGTCAGGAGGGGGGCGGCATGTAACGGGCGAACCAGTCGACGGCGCGGAGGAATACGTCTGCGCGGTGGGCGGGATCGGTGAAGCCGTGGCCCTCATTTGGATAGACGACGAGCTGGGCGGGGACGTGGAGGTCGCGCAGGGCATGCCAGAACTCGAAGGACTGGGGGGCTGGACATTCGCCGTCGCGGTCGCCGACGACGGTGAGGGTGGGGGTGGTGGCCTGCTTGATGAAGTCGATGGCGGAGCTTTTGGCGTAGACGGCCGGATCGTCGTAGACGGAGGCGCCGAAATAGGGAATCATCCACTGGTCGATGGAGT
>PLSH01000117.1:29451-36564 GCA_003165095.1 Acidobacteriaceae bacterium | reverse complement strand
GGCTCGGTGGACGGCGATCCGCCGGCTGCGATGCGTTACACCGAGTGCCGCTTGATGCGGATTGCCGGCGAGATGCTGGCCGACATCGAGATGGAGACGGTGGACTTTACGCCGAACTACGACGAGTCCACATTTGAGCCGACGGTGCTGCCGACGCGCATTCCCAATCTGATCGTCAACGGGTCGAGCGGAATCGCGGTGGGCATGGCGACGAACATTCCGCCGCACAACCTGACCGAGGTGGTGAACGCGGCCATCGAGCTGGTGCAGAACCCGAATGCGGGGCTGGCCGAGGTGTTGAAACACGTGCAGGGGCCGGACTTCCCGACCGGCGGTTTCCTCTACGGCAAGAGCGGCATTCCTCAGGCGTACAAGACGGGGCGCGGGCGGTTCATGATGCGCGCGCGGGTGGCAACGGAGAACCTGACCAAGGAGAAGCAGGCGATCATTGTCACCGAGATTCCCTACCAGGTGAACAAGTCGAAGCTGATCGAGCGCATCGCCGAGCTGGTGACGGAAAAGATCGTGGACGAGATCAGCGACGTGCGCGACGAGAGCGACCGCGACGGGATGCGAATCGTGATCGAGCTGAAGCGTGGCGCGCAGCCTGAGATCGTGTTGAATCAGCTCTACAAGCATACGCAGATGCAAGAGAGCTTCTCAATGATTTTTCTGGCGGTGGTGAACGGTCAGCCGCGGGAACTGCCGATGGACGCGGCGATTCGCGTGTTCATCGATCATCGTATAGATGTGGTGCAGCGGCGGACGGTCTACCTGCTGCGCAAGGCACGCGAGCGGGAGCACATTTTAGAGGGCTACAAAATTGCGCTCGACAATCTGGACACGGTGATTCGGATCATCCGGGCGTCAGGATCGCGGGCCGAGGCGCGGGAGAACCTGTACGCGTGGGGTAAAGGCACTGAGATTGTGATCACGCTAGACCGGGAGCGGCTGGCGCACGAGGAGCGCGGGCTGACGCTGAGGCAGGTCGACGCCATTCTCGAACTGCAACTCTACCGGCTGACCCAGCTTTCCGTCGACGAAATCCTGAAGGAGTTGAAAGAGATTCGCGAGAAGATTGCGGAATTCGAGTCGATTTTGGCCAGCGAAGCCAAGCTGCGCGGGGTAATCGTGAAGGAGCTTGAAGAGGTTCGCGACAAATACGGCGATGCGCGGCGCACGGAGATTGTGGACGAGAGCGCGGAGCTGCAGCTTGAGGATCTGATTGCGGACGAGCAGGTTGCGGTAACGGTGAGCCACCAGGGCTACCTGAAGCGGACGCCGATTTCGATTTACAGGCAGCAGCGGCGCGGGGGCACGGGGCGCACGGGCATGAAGACGCGCGAAGAGGATTTTGTGGCGCAGCTGATTGTGAACTCGACGCACTCGTTTCTGCTTTGCTTTACGAACACCGGGCGCGTGTACTGGCTGAAGGTGTACGAGATTCCGGATGTGAGCGCGGCGGGCAAGGGCAAGAGCATGCAGAGCCTGCTGGATTTGCAGCCGGGAGAAAACGTGCGCGCGATTTTGCCGGTGCGGGATCTGGAAGAGGAAGGCAAGTACATTTTCTTTGCCACGCAGAAGGGCACGGTGAAGAAGACGCCGCTGAAGGACTTCTCGAACGTGATGGCGCGAGGGATTATTGCCATCGGGATCGACAAGGACGATGAGCTGGTAAAGGCGCGCATCACCGACGGGAGCCAGATCATATTTCTGGCCACGCATCTGGGGCAGGCGATTCGATTCGACGAGAGCGATGTGCGTTCGATGGGCCGGCCGGCTTACGGCGTGCGCGGCATCGACCTGGCCAAGAACGACTTTGTGGTGGGGGCGGCGGTTACGCCCAAGGAGCACGAAGAGGGCGCCTACCGGATTCTCTCAGTCACCGAGAATGGTTTTGGCAAGCGCACCAACGTGGAAGAGTACCGCTTGCAGACCCGCGGCGGCAAGGGCGTAAGGAACATGAATGTGACTCCGCGCATTGGGCGCGTGAACACAATTCAACTGGTGGACGACACGTCGGAGCTGATGGTGATCAGCCAGTTCGGCAAGATCATCCGCATCGACACGAAAACGATTCGGGCGGCGGGTCGGGCCACGCAGGGCGTGAGGCTGTTGAACCTGGAGCCGGAGGACAAGGTGGCCGCGGCGGTGATTATTCCGCCGGAGGAGCTGAAGGACGACGAGCAGGGGACGCTGCTGCAGTAGGGAGCACATGCATGGACAAGACACTTCGCCGAGTGACCGATCTTGATGAGCAACAGGCTGAGTCGTATCGATATTGGCAAAGCCAGTCGATCGGCGCGCGCTTGATTGCCATCTCGGAATTGAGCCAGGACGCATATGCATTCGCAGCCGCCTTCAAAGGAGTGCCAGCCCATGATGAACAAGGACTTTCAGGACGTCCTGCGCGCATTCAGCGCCCACAAAGTTAAATATCTGGTTATCGGAGGCTACGCCTTCGGTGTGCACCTGGAACCGCGCACAACGAAGGATATCGACCTCTGGATTCGCACAGACCCGGATAACGCAAAGGCTGTATTTCAGGCGCTCGCTGACTTCGGCGCTCCGATAGCTGGAATGACACCGGACGATTTCATGGACGGAACGATCTTTCAAATGGGCCAGTCGCCGGAACGCATTGACATACTGCAGCAGGTTTCAGGACTGGATTTTGACAGCGCCTGGGAGCACCGCTTGGAGGGGTTTATCGACGAGGATACTCCGGCGCTGGTCATATCGAGAGAAGATCTGATCCGCAACAAGCTGGCAAGCGGACGTGATCAGGATCTGCTTGATGTTAAGAGGCTGCGAGCAGCCGAGCAGACCACAAAGTTGCCGCGGCGGTGATTATTCCTCCGGAGGAGTTGAACTGCAAGGACGAGGAGCAGGGGACGCGGTTGCAGTTGGGATAGCGGACAGTGAACAGTTAGTCCAGGCGGGCGGCGGATTGTGGTTGCCCGGGTCTCAAAGCCGAGAGCCGGAGCAGTCGAATACACACGACAGCTTTTCCCCACGGGAAGATGAAATCAGTACTTGCCGTGCATCGGTACGAAATATCTATAGAGTTGCCGGCAGCAAGTGACTTGACTCACCAATTTTTTCGTACTGGAACTGCAGCGCTCGGAATACCTAATACCCGCTCAGTTTTGTACAATGGTCAATACATTGGAGTCTTTTCTTGCGGGTTAGCATAAACGGCAAAGGAGATCAGATGGCCGAACGAACTCCATTGCACTTCGTCTTCTACTTCGCCACACCTCCAGATAGAGTCTGGGAGGGCTTCGTCTCTCCGGAATCCAACCGCATCATCTTTGGAGGGGCCGAACTCGAAGTTGATCTGAAGCCCGGCGGTTCGATGAACTGGTCCGGCATTGGAGCCGATGGCAAGCGCGTTCCATATGTTCGCGGCGAGGTGCTCCAATCTGAGCCGCCAAAGCTGTTGCAATACACATTTGCCCTCGGCTCTTCCAACAATATCTCTCGCGTCACGATAGAACTGACGCCGGAGAGTGAGGCTACCAAGGTGTCCGTCACGCATGACCAGTGGGCGGAGGACGATAGCGGCTACGATTCCTGTGCGGATGGCTGGCCACGCACCCTCTCCCGGCTCAAAACGCTGATCGAAACAGGCAAGACGTTCAAGCCACACTAATGCGCGGTTCATCGCCCGGCATGAGCTGCGGTGCGCCGGGTATATTGTTGCCTTGCAGAGGATCACGACTTGGCAATTCCGTATTACCACGTTGATGCATTTACGGGCGAGATCTTTCGAGGTAACCCGGCGGGGGTTTGCATCCTTTCCGCTTTTCCCGCGGATAGCACGATGCAGAAAATCGCGGCTGAGAACAGACACAGCGAGACTGCATTTGTTGTCCCTCGCGCCGATGGTGAGTTCGACTTGCGGTGGTTTACACCCGAAGTTGAGGACGACCTATGCGGGCACGCAACCCTGGCATCCGCCTATGTGCTCGCGCTGCGGAAGCACGACGTGTGGCCAGTTCGCTTTCACACCCGCAGCGGCGTGTTGAGCGTGGCTCGGGGCCCCGTCGCTCAGGAGCAGGACGGCTTTGAAATGGACTTTCCCGCCAGGCCGCCCCAAACCTGCGAGACGCCAGCCGGCCTCTTACCAGCCCTGGGTTTGAAGACGGCGCTGGTGATGAAATCCCGCGATTACCTCGTGGTGGTGGATCAAGCTGCTCAAGTGCGAGCATTGCAGCCCAATTTTGCCGACCTTGCAAGAATTGATATCGGGATCGGCGGAACGATCGTTACCGCTCCCGGCGAGGGTGAAGTGGATTACGTGTGCCGATTATTTGCTCCGTCAGTCGGCATCAATGAGGACCCCGCAACAGGCTCGATACATTGCACGCTGGCTCCCTACTGGGCGGGAAGACTGGGCAGGGGTAAGTTGCGTGCGCAACAACTCAGCGCGCGCGGTGGAACCATGCAGAGCACAATCGCGGGCGATCTCGTGAAGATCGCGGGCTGCGCTCGCCTGTATCTTCAGGGCTCGCTCGAACTTCAAAGCGAATGTCTCAGAGCCTGAAACTGACACGCTCTCCTGTCGAGGAATTCGCAGCAATTTGACTCTAAAGAGGCGACGAGGATTTGGCGGCGGGCGCAAGAGAGCGAAGGAACAAAGAAGTGCCGCTCTATTATTCAATCGTTTTTCTTCGGCTTCGATGTCCAAATAAGCCATTATTTGCCGACTGGCCAATGCTCTCTGCCTTCATACCTCCCTGGACATTTTAGGATAGGGAAGCGGGCATTTTTAAATTCTGCCCAGTTTTATCAGTGAGCCGAGGTAGGTTGAACGATGCAGGCAATGGGGGCTAAACCGACGGGGACGGCGGACGAGGCGAGCGCGGCGCGGGCTGTGCGGCAGATGTTCGACGCGATTGCGCCGCGGTATGATCTGCTAAATCATGTGCTCTCAGCCAATGTGGACCGGCTGTGGTGGCGCAGGACGGCGCGGCGATTCAGGGATGTGCTGGCGCGACCCGAAGCGGCGATTCTGGACATCTGCTGCGGCACGGGCGACATGACGATGGCGCTGATGCGGCGGCGGCCACGGGGAGCGCGGCCGGTACTGGCGGCGGATTTTGCGCGGGGAATGCTGGATCGCGGGGCGCGCAAGTTTGAACGTCATGGCGTGACGGTGCTCGAAGCCGACGCTCTGCATTTGCCGCTCAAGGCGGAGTCGCTCGACCTGATTGTAACGGCATTCGGATTCAGGAATCTGGCTAACTACGAGGCGGGGTTGCGGGAGTTTCAGCGGGTGCTGAAGCCGGGCGGCCAGTTGGGGATCCTGGAGTTCAGCGAGCCGGGCGGGCTGATCGGCAAGGCGTATGCGGTGTATTTCCGGCGCGTGCTGCCGGCGATTGGCCGCGTGATCTGCGGCAAGAACGGACCGTACAACTATCTGCCGATCTCAGTCGGCAATTTTCCGCCGCCGACGGAGATGCTGGAACTGATGCGGAGAACGGGCTACGCGGAATGCTCCTGGCAGCCGTATACGTTTGGGATTGCCGGGTTGTACACGGCCAAGCGAGCGCCTGTAATCTAGACTGGCAATGAATCAACCTGCCTCCAGCGCGCCGCCATCCAACGAACCCGATACTGGTGCGCCGGCTTTGGACATGGCCGGAGCATCGGCGGCAAAGCGGCGGGTAGCGCTGCATTCGATGATCGCGGCGACGGCGATGACTCTGTTGAAACTGGCAGCCGGGTTGTTGTCGGGATCTCTGGGGGTACTTTCAGACGCGGCGCACTCGGGGCTGGACCTGGTGGGCGCGACGCTCACGTTCTTTTCCGTGCGGGTGAGCGACAAGCCGGCCGACGAAGACCACACCTACGGTCACGGCAAGGTCGAGAACCTGTCGGCATTTGGCGAGGCGGGGCTGATGGCCGTTTCCTGCGCGTGGATTATCTGGGAAGCCGTGGAGCGGATTTTCTACCACGCGGTGGAACTGCACCACTCGCTTTGGCCGGTGCTGGTGCTGGTGACTTCGGTCGGCGTGGATTCGTGGCGATCGCGGGAACTGCGGGCGGTGGCCATGAGAACCGGTTCGCCGGCGCTGGCAACGGACGCCTTCCATTTTGCTTCAGACATCTGGGCCACGCTGGCGGTTCTGGCCGGGCTGTTAGCCACGTGGACGGGAGAGCGAATTGGAATCGGCTGGCTGCGGTACGCGGACCCGCTTGCTGCGCTGGTGGTTTCGATGATGATTTTCCGGATGACGGTGCGGCTGGGACAGGAAGCGGTGGGCGCGCTGATGGATGGCATTCCGGCCGAGACGCGGCGGCGGCTGGTGCGCGAGGTGCAGAGGGTGCAAGGCGTGCTGGCGGTGGAGCAGGCGCGGGTGCGTCGAGCCGGGGCGGGTTACTTTGCCGACCTGACGCTGGCGCTGCCGCGGCGATCGACGTTCGAGCACACGGGGGAACTGGTGCAGGCGGCTACCGAAGCCGTGCACCGCGTGCTGCCGACGGCCGACGTGGTGATCCACACGGTGCCGCGGCAGACCAGGGCGGAGAGCATCTTTGACCGGGTGCGGGCGGTGGCGGCGCGCAACAACGTGTCAGTGCATGAACTGAGCATCCAGTCGCATCGCGGACGGCTGCGGGTGGAGCTGCACGTGGAGATTGAAGAGAACAAGACGCTGCGGGACGCGCACGGGTTTGTGACCGGGCTGGAGGCGGAGATTCTGCGCGATATTCCCGAGATTGACGCGGTGCTCACGCATATTGAGAGCGAGCCGGCAACGATCGAGCAGCCGCAGGAAGCGGCGGTGGAAGACCGCAGGATGGAATTGGCATTGCGCGCGGCGGCAGCCAACATCCCGAATATCGTTGACGTTCACGCTATTGCCGTGGTCCACACCCGCGAGCACATTTCTGTTACCTGCCACTGCACATTGCCTGACGAGCTGCCGATGCATCGGGTGCACGAGGCGATCACGGCGCTTGAAGACCGCTTCAAGCTGGAGTGTCCGGAGGTGTACCGGGTGACGATTCATCCGGAGCCGTTGACGGATAATACGCGGTAGGGCGGGATGGTGTTTGCCGGGAGTGAAGCGCAGCGATGACGAGCCGATCGATCAAGAACTTTTT
>PLSH01000117.1:0-29427 GCA_003165095.1 Acidobacteriaceae bacterium | reverse complement strand
TTGAACCTGGACGTGGACAATCGTTATTATTCGGGCGATGTGGCGGCGGGACACATTCTAACGCAGTCGCCGGCGGCGGGAACGGTGGTGCGGCGGGAGTGGCGGGTGCGCGTGTCAGAGAGCCTGGGGCCACAGAAGGTGGACGTGCCGGACACGGTAGGCTCAGAAGAGCGGTTGGCGGCGCTCGAGTTGCGGCGCGCGGGGTTGGAAGTGGGCACGACGGCGCGACTGCCGGATGGAAAGGTGCCGCAGGGTATAGTGCTGGCGCAGGATCCGCCGGGTCACTCGCAGGATCTCGAGCAGCCCAGCATCAACCTGCTGGTAGCGGCGCCGGACGATGAGGCGGCCGATGGGTACGTGATGCCGGACATGACCGGTTGGACGGCGGCGAGCGCGGAAGATGCGTTAGTCAAGGTGGGCATCAAGACCGCTCCGCCGAAATATGTGAATGTGGGCGTGCTGCGGGTGGGCAGCGGAGACGCGCAGCCCAGGCTGCCGGTGAAGCCGGACTCGGTGCTGGTGCAATCGCCGGTTGCCGGATCGCGCGTGGATCAGAGCACGATGGTGACACTGACGGTGGCGAAGTGAGACAGACAGGGAATAGGAAGTAGTGGTCAGTGGTCAGTGGTTAGTTGTCAGCGGGCAGAGAGAGGGTTTATGGGGTTTAGCGAGGACTTGGAGCGGATTGGTTTGCAGGAGCGCGAATTGCGGCTGCCGCGGCTGGATGCGCGGTTGGCGTGGGAACTGGGCACGCGCCTGAAGGCGATGGCGGAGGAGCGTGGGCTGAGCCTGGTCATTGATGTGCGGCGATTCGGGCAGCCGCTGTTTTACGCGGCTCTTGAAGGCACAACGCCGGACAATCCGGAGTGGGTGCGAAAGAAGAGCAACGTGGTGGCGCGATTCCATCGCAGCTCGTATGGATTTGGATTGAACCTGAAGATGAAGAACGTGACGCTGCACGAACGATACGGACTGCCGGTGGCGGATTACGCGGCGGATGGTGGAGGGTTTCCGCTGCACGTGGAGGCAGCGGGCGTGGTGGGCAGCGTGACCGTCTCGGGATTACCGCAGCGCGCGGACCATGAGCTGGTGGTGGAGGCGCTTTGCGGGATGCTGGGGCGGGATTACGCGGAACTGAAGCTGGGGGCGGAGTCAGACTGAGGACGTGGCAGCGAACCGGCGAGTCAGCACGTCAGCTCCGGATAGCCGGCACTTGTTGTTTCACAGGCCGCAAAATCGGGAACTGAGAAACTCAGCGCAATCGTGTAAATCACTCGTATTCTCTGTCAGGCGAAAATCCGAGGTGGGATATTTTTCCGTCGGGCGCAAGGCCGAATGGGAGCAAGAGGGCGTCGGAACCCTTACTGAGACGGAAGATGGACATGAATTGACCCGGCGCATCGGGCAATGGCGTGCGCTTCACGAGGGTGAGCTTTCCGCCAGGCCAGAGCGTTGAAAGTCTCCGCTGGATCCACTTCACTGTGTCTGGGGTAATTAGCGCAGCGAGGTCCGCGGTCGTTCCCGGGCGAATGTCTTCGCCGGCTAGAATCTGGTCCAGCGTCTTTGCCAGTTTGGCAGCAATGGCGGGCTGCGTGTCAGCGACGGGATCGAGCTTGGCCGGGAGCAGCGGAGCATCCGCCAGACCGGCGATTACGTGGGCAAAGTTGGTTGGGTTCGCGCGCCCAGAGCCAAGGTTGGTGAGGACGGCGACGGTGAGGTTATCGTCCGGGTAGCGGGAGATGTTGCAGGTGAACCCCTGCCAGGCTCCTCCGTGTTGGATCAGCTTATGGCCATTCTGTTGACCGATGAACCAGCCGAATCCATATCCGGCGGGGTTTGGTTTCCCATCGTTGAGCAAGTATACGGTCCAAATGCGGTCGAGGCTTGATTGCTTGAGGATCTGCGTTCCGTAGAGCGCCTCATCCCACTTGGCGAGGTCGAGGACGTTGAAATACAAAGTTCCATCGGCTGTGGAGTTGAAGGTTGGTGAGACCCATGCTTGATTCTTGAGTTGTTCGCCGTCTATTTCGTAGCCAGCAGAACGATTTGGAATGATATCGCGGTCGCTGATAAGGCGCGTGGAGGTCATACCGAGGGGCTTGAATATCCGTTCGTCGAGGAACTGGGCGTACGGCTTGCCTGTGATCTTGTGAATCAGGACGCCGAGCAGGAGGTAGTTGGTGTTGCGGTAGCCCCATTTCTCGCCGGGCGCCCACTCGATGGGCAGAGCTTCGATTTTTGTGACGAGCTCGTCCTCGGTGAAATCGAGGCGCAGATAGAAGTCTCCTTTGGGGCCTGTGCGATCACCGCTTTCATATTCCGAAAGGCCCGAAGTGTGGGAGAGCAGGTTCTTGATCAGAATCGGCTTCCAGGCGGCCGGTGCGTTGGTGAAATACTTCGTGATGCTGTCATCGAGCGAGAGCTTGCCCTCTTCGACCAGCATCATGATAGCGGCAGAGACGAACTGCTTGCCGACAGAGCCGGACTGAAAGAGGGTCTCAGGCTTGACCGGGACCGAGAGCTCGACGTTCGCCTGACCGTAACCCTTCGCCAGCAGAACGCGGCCCCGGCTGTAAACGCCGACGGCCAGGCCGGGTATCCGTTCGCGAGCCATCTCCTGCGCGACGAAGGTGTCGATTGCCTGAAGTTGGTGAGAACTCAGCGATGCGGGAGCGACAGGCACCGCAGTTTGTGCGAAAAAGCCAGGAAAAAAGACAACGGAGGCGGCAGCCAGAAAAAGTACCCGGGCAATGCGCATAGGAATGTAACTCCGATCCTGGTCTGAGTTTACATCGCGAGATGTCAGGCGATTTTCTCGATCAATGCGATGAAGAAGCCGTCGGTATGAAGAACGCCTGGAAGCAGGCGGAGTGCGCCCTTGGGTGTGAGGCAGTTTTGAAGGTGCTCCGCACCGGAGGGAGTGAGAATGCCTTCACTGCGCAGGGATTCGATGCCGGATTCAAGCGAAAGCAGGCGGTCGTTGGGTGTCTCCGCCAGCACTGCGGCGACGACCTGCTCATTTTCTTCCGGCTCCAATGAACAGGTGGAGTAAACGACGCAGCCGCCGGGGCGGACTGCGCGGATGGCGGCGCGGAGGATGGCGCGTTGACGTTCGGAGTGCCGGGCGAGGTCATCAGCGTACAGGCGATGGCGAATTTCCGGGTTTCGGCCCAGGGTGCCGGTGCCACTGCACGGGACATCGGCCAGAGCCAGATCGAAGGCGGAGACTTCTTCGAGCATGGTGGCATCGGCGAGACGGCACTCAACGCGGGCGGAGTGTGCAGCGAGGCGGCTGCGAAGCTGTTCGAGACGCGGCGGGCTGGACTCGCAGGCAACGATACGGGCGTAAGGATTGCGCGCGGCAAGGATGAGAGTCTTTCCGCCCGGCGCCGCGCAGGTATCGATGATGCTTTTCACTTCCTGGACGAGATTTTCGGCGAGGTGAGAGGCGATCTCAGCGACCAGCTGCGAGCCTTCATCCTGAATGCGCACTCGGTCTTCAAGAAAAGCCGGCGTGGCCGTGATATCGCCGGAGAGGACGGTTCGAGCGCAGGTGAGCAATTTGCCAGAGGTGAGTTGGATGGCGGCCTGGGCGAGTTCGGCTTCTACTTCGGGATTTTCGATGCGCAGGGACAAGCCGGCCTCGGTCTGGCCGTGGCGGCAGATGACGCGGGCCGTCTCAAGGCCGTAAAAGTTGACCCAGCGCTCGACGATCCAGGCGGGATGGGATTCGGCGAGTGCGAGTTCGGCCGAAGGCTCCTCAAGGAAGTGAACGGGCGGAGCGCCCGAGAGCTTGCGGAGGACGGCGTTGACCATGCGGGAGGCGAAGCGATGGCCGGCTTGAATGGCCAGCTCAACGCTCTCGCCGATGGCGGCGTGGGCGGGAATGCGGTCGAGCAAGAGAAGCTGAAAGGCGCCGAGACGGAGAGCTATAAGGATTTCGGGATCGAGTTTGGCATTGGGACGCTTGAGGAGCGGTCGAAATTGGTGGTCGAGGCGAATCTGCCAGCGGAGGACGCCGAGGACGAGAGTTGTGACGAGATTGCGGTCGGCGGGCGAGAGAGCGTTTACGGAGTGGCCGCGGAGCAGATCGCCGGAGTGGGATGGTCCGCGCTCGACAGCCAGGAGAATCTGAAACGCTGCTCGGCGGGCTGGAGATATGGTGGACACTCGACTCAACCTAAGCGCGCGCCGGGCGCGAGCGGTACGCCGCGCAGGAACTCGGGGGCGGCGAGGCGTTTTTTGCCTTCGATCTGGATTTCGACGAGTTCGAGCCAGGTATTGGCTGCGCAGGCAGCGAAGAGGCGATGGTTTTCGACGCAGGTGCTTCCGGGTTCGGCGAGGACCGATTGAGCAGAAGCAGGTTCGGAGGCAACGGCCATGCGATGGACGATGAGTTTCTTGCCATCAAGAACGGTGAATGCGCCGGGCCAGGGCTGAAAACCGCGCCAGCGGTTGTAGAGCTCTGAGGCGGTGCGAGCAGCGAAATCCATGCGTCCGTCTTCGCGGTCGAGCAGCGGTGCGAAGGTGGCGAAGGAGTGGTTCTGCGGTTGAGGCTGGATGGTTCCGTTGGCCAGGGCGGCGAGGGTTTGGACCATGAGCGGTGCGCCGGCGCGGGCGAGGATTTGAAACAACTCCGTCGCGGTGTCGTCTGGACGGATTTCGTGGGTCTGTTGGAGGAGGATGGGGCCGGTGTCGAGGCCTTCTTCAAGGAGCATGGTGGTGTTTCCGGTGAACGCATCGCCCATGGCCACGGCCCACTGAATGGGAGCCGCGCCACGGTATTTGGGAAGCAAAGACGCGTGCAGGTTGATGCACCCGAGCCGGGGCAGAGCCAGCATCCATGGAGGAATGATGCGGCCGTAGGCGACGACGACGATAGCGCCCGGCGCGATGGCTTCAAGCTGGGAGCGGAACTCGGCGTTGCCACGGATTTTTTCAGGCTGGGTAACAGGAAGGCCGGCGGCCAGTGCAGCTTGTTTCACGGCGGGAGCAGTGAGTTGGCGCTCGCGGCCTACGGGGCGATCGGGCTGGGAGACGACCAGGTCAATTTTGTGGCCGGCGTCGAGTAGCGCATCGAGAGTGGGCACGGCGAAGCGGGGAGTGCCGCAGAAGACGAGTCTCAAGGGTTCTGCCGCGCTCGTCATGGGCGGATTACCACGTGCCTTCGCTCTGCATCTTGCGGATCTTGCGCAGGCTCAGGTTTTTCTTGAGGGCGCTCATGCGGAAGATGAACAGTACGCCATCGAGGTGGTCGATCTCGTGCTGAAAGGCGCGGGCAAGGAGATCTTCGCCGTCCATCTCGAACCACTTGCCGTGTTCGTCCTGAGCGCGAATGCGAACCTTGGCGGCGCGGACCACTTTCTCGCGAATATCAGGAAAGCTGAGGCAGCCTTCTTCGGCGTAGAGCTTGCCTTCGCTAGAGATGATCTCGGGATTGATGAGGACCAGCCGGTCATCGGGATCTTTGCCCATGCTGACATCGACTACGGTGACGCGCCTGGAGACACCCACCTGCGGCGCGGCGAGGCCGATTCCCTGCGAGGCGTAGGTGGTGTCGAACATGTCGGCGACCAACCTGCGCAGCTCGTCATTGAATTCAGTGACGGGTTCGCCGGGCTGAGAGAGTACGGGTTCGGGGAATTTGACAATCTTCAACTTCATCGCTGGTTTCTAAAAGCTCCGTATCTGTTCGATGTAAGAATCAAAATTCCGTTTCAACTCGAGGAGGGAGTCAGCGCCAAACTTCTGCTGGGTCTGGGCGGCGATGGTGATGGCGACCATGGCCTCAGCAGCGACGCCGGCGGCAGGCACCACGCAAATGTCGCTGCGCTCATAACTTGCGCTGGTGGCTTCACGGGTATCGAAACGCACGGATTGGAGGGGACGGCGGAGGGTGGAGATGGGCTTGAGGTAACCTCGAACGACGATATCCTCGCCATTGGAGACGCCGCCTTCGATGCCGCCGGCATTATTGCTTGGACGGGTGAAGCGGGTGGGACGGACGCCGGCCTCGGGAGCATAGTGGATGGGGTCGTGCACTTTGGAGCCGAAAGACTCAGCGGCGGTGACTCCGCGGCCGATTTCGACGGCTTTGACGGCCTGCAGGCTCATGACGGCCCAGGCGAGCAGGCCATCGAGCCGCTCGTCCCAGTTGGCGTAGGTGCCCAAGCCGGCGGGCACGTTGTGGGCTACCACCTCAAAAACGCCGTTGACAGTGTCGCCGGTGCGCGCGGCCTCTTCCACTTCTTCTTTCATACGGGCTTCGGCGGCCGGGTCAACGCAGGCGAGGACCACTTCGTCTTTTGCGGCGAGGGCGGCAATCTCCTCCCATGCAGCGGGGCGGTCAAGTTCGGCCCGGCCGACGCGGATGACGTGGCTGGCAACGTTGATGCCGAGAGTACGCAGGAAGAGCTTGGCAAAAGCGCCGGCGGCTACGCGGGCGGCGGATTCGCGAGCCGAGGCCCGTTCGAGGACGTAGCGAGCGTCAGGGAAGTTGTATTTCAGAGCGCCGGCCAGATCGGCGTGGCCGGGACGCGGCGATGTAACAGGTTGGTGCCGGGCGGGATCGCCGGTCTCGACAGGGAGTTTTTCTTCCCAATTCTTCCAGTCGCGGTTGACGAGCTCGACGGCAATGGGAGTGCCGATGGTCTTGCCGTGGCGTACGCCGGAGAGGATGTGAGCCTTGTCGGTTTCGATCTTCATGCGGCCGCCGCGGCCATAGCCCTGCTGACGGCGCCAGAGGTCGCGATTGATGAAATCGAGATCGACGGGAACGCCGGCAGGCAAGCCGGAGATGAGGGCGATAAGCGCCTCGCCGTGGGATTCGCCTGCGGTGGAGAAACGGATCATGTTGAATTGATTGTAATGGAACAGTGCTCAGTGGTCAGGGATCAGGGGTCAGGAATCAGGGAACGGGGATCAGGAGAAAGAATTCGGCTGTTCAACGCGAGAACACTGGTCTGGGGTATGGGTATTGGCTGCGGGTTGCCGTTCCCTGTTCCCCTAATCCCTGTTCCCTAATCTCTGTTCCCTGCCCTACCATGGAGCGCATGAGCTACTTTCTTTTCAAAACTGAGCCTGATGTGTACTCCTTCGACGATTTTTTGCGCGACGAGGTGACGGTGTGGGATGGAGTCACGAATCCTATGGCGGTCAAGCACCTGCGGGAGATGAAGGCGGGGACGAAGTGGATTTTCTACCACACCGGCGAAGAGCGGACCGCGGTGGGAACTGGAACGGTGGTGAGCGTGGACGCGAGCGATCCCAAGGTGCCCGTGGTGCGGGTGAAGGTGGGCAAGCGGCTGAAAAGGCCGAAGACGCTGGCGGCCATCAAGGCAGAGAAGCTGTTTGCCGGTTCGCCGCTGGTGGTGATTGGGCGGTTATCGGTGGTGCCGCTGACTGAGGAGCAGTGGGGGTGGTTTGTGGAATGAGGTTGGAATGTAGTAAGATTTCCTTGTTTCCTTAATTGAGGGAATCATGCTGGCTAAATTGACAGTCAAGAATCAGCTGACCCTGCCCAAGGCCGTAGCTACGCGCTTCGCCGGGGTGGAGTACTTCGAAGTCAGCACGGACGGGAACCTCATCACGCTCAAGCCTCTTCAGCATAGCCGCGCAGATGAGGTGAGGGAACATCTGGCGCAACTCGGGATCACCGAACAGGATGTGAGAGATGCTATTGCCTGGGCGCGGAGGACCGAGTGACAGCACAACCAATTCCGCGCGTCGTCTTCGACACCAATACCTTTCTATCCGCCCTTGTATTTACCACTAGCCGTCTCGCCTGGCTGCGTTCGCACTGGCGGCAGGGCGGCTGCGTACCTCTTGTCTCGCGCGAATCTGCTAAGGAATTGATTCGCGTTCTTGCCTATCCCAAACTTGGGCTCTCCGCGGAACTCTCGCTGGAGTTGCAGAGCGACTACTTTCCCCATTGCGAAAATGTAAATCCCCTGGAGAGATGTCCGGTACTCTGCCGAGATCCCAAAGGCCAGCAATTCCTCGACCTCGCCCAGAGCGGTAAAGGCGATCTTCTGGTAACCGGAGATGAAGAGCTGCTGGTGTTGGCCGGTCAGACGGTGTTTGTCATTGAGACGCCGGAGGAGTATCGGCGCAGAATTTCCGGCGCAGAGCGCAATCTGTAGACCATATCCCAAAAATTGACAAAGCGAGACCTGGACACCCACCTCTGAGGCTAGCTTGTTCGTTAACCCCTGTTTCCTGCACATTGCTTTCAGGCTTCTCCGAGCCAGCGTTTGGTGTTCAGGAGCTGGCGGTTGTCGAGGGACCAGACTTTGCCGGTGAGGTCGTCGGGGCCTTTGCCTTCGCGGATAGATTTTTCGAATTCGCTGGCGACGGCTTGCATCTTGGCGTCGAGGTCGTCTACGAAGTTGAGGACGATGGCTTCGGGAATCATGGGGAGCTTGGGTGAGCCGAATTCGAGCTTGCCGTGGTGGGAGAGAATCATGTGCAGAACGAGAGTGCGCAGGCGGGGCGGGAAATCGGGCAGCGCAGCGATGGTCTTTTCAACCAGGTCGATGCCCATCTGAATGTGTCCGAGCAGGATGCCTTCGATGGTGTAGTCGAAGCCGATGGCCCAGCTCAGCTCGCGAATCTTTCCGATGTCGTGGAGGATGACGCCGGTGATGAGCAGGTCGCGGTCGAGGAGCGGATAGTGCGCGGCGACGCGGTCGGCGAGCGCGAGCAGGCTGACCACATGCTCCAGCAAACCGCCCAGCCAGGCATGGTGAAGCTGGCGGGCAGCGGGGGCTTCGCGGTAGGCCTCGGCGAGGACCGGATCGTCGAGCAGGGTGGTGAGCAGGCGCTTGAGATCGGAGTTGGTGAGACTCTCCACGCCGGCGAGAAGCTGGTTCCAGAGCACAGATACGTCGCAGGTGGTGGAAGGCAGGAGATCGGATTTGTCGACCTCGAGCGGCGTGGCCACGCGGAGCTGATCGATCTTCATCTGCAGGCGGTCGTCGAAGCGGGAGGCGCTGCCGCGCACTTTGACGATGTCGCCTTTGTCGAAGTCTTTGGCGATGCGCGGGTCGCCGAGTTCCCAGACGCGGCCCTCGAGCTGGCCGGTCTTGTCGCCGAGAATGAGGTTCAGGTAGGGTTTGTTGTTCTTGGTGGTGCGCTGCTGCTTAAGCAGGACGAGGAAAAACCCGTTGAAGGGCTTTCCTTCGTCGAAGGCGGCCAGATCGGCAATATAAATGTCTTTCATATGGATTCCCTATAAAGAGAAACAGTGGCATTCCCAAGGATACGCCATTGCCGCGAGCTGAGGGTGCGAAGCCCGGGGGCAGTGGGGCGACGATCAACTTGCGGTCTCGCGCCAGGCGCATAGAGACTCAGTGTACGCAGCGCTGCCGTCGCGCAGCCAGGCGTCGAGCTGGGCGGGTTCCTTTAATTGCAGGCCGCGGACGCGAGGGACTTCGAGGAAGCGGCAATCCAGCTCCGGCAGGGCGGTCATATCACCCCAGAGTTTTTCAAACTGTGCTACGGGGAAGATATCTTCCTGACCTTTACCCCAGCGTTTTTTTACATCTTTGAGAGTGATGTAGGAGGGCATGCGCGCGGCCACAACGCGAACCGCGGCGTCGACGCGCACGGTGTCGGAAAGCGCATCGCGAGTGAGGCCAAAGAGCGCGAGCAGGCGGTCGATATCGATCCAGCAAGTCGCGCTGTTGTAGTAGCGGAGGCGGCTTTCCATTTCTTCGCTGGGCAGCGCCAGGCCTTCGATCAAGCGGACCCGGCCATCGACGCGCGCGAGACCGCCGCCGCGATCTTCGAGGTGGCGGGCGATGACTTCAGTGGTGAGCGCGGCGCCACTATGGATGTGAAAGCCGAGAAGCGCGGGATCAGCATCGGCGGCGACGGTATCGATATTGTGCACCATGAGGTAGTTCAGTTGCGGCCGCATCCGGATCAGGGATTGGAGGACGCCGTTTCGCAGCAGGTTGGCAACCTCGTACCAGTGGCCCACGGGATGAAGGCATTGCATGGGGACATTGGCGGTGTAGTCGGATCCTTCGCCGACGCTTTGCGCCCATTGAATGAGCGCGGCATGGAGGCCTTCGCGCACCTTCTGCGCCTGCGCGTCCAGCATCTGCTGCGGCACTTCCTCCCAGGCAAAGCGGAGATCGCGCACCATGGGGACCATGCGCAGGCCGATGGTGCATCCGGTGGAGAGCAGGAGCGGGCCGGGATAGCCATAGTTGCCGACCTCGGCCAAGTGGGCGGCGATGGCATCGTGGGTGAGGTAGCTGGTGGTAATGACGTGAGGAATCGGAACGCCGCATTCCCGGCTGACGCGAAGGCTTTTGGCGAGGTGGACTTCAATGAAGTTACGATACTGGCCGCCCAGCCTGGAGAAAGGACTCAGGGCTTTGACGACTCCGGCGCCACGGGTCCAGCGCGTGCCCACGCCTCCTGCCAGAGAGACGACAGCGACGCGGCCCGCGGCAAGGGCAGCGAGGCCGGAGGCGCGGTGACGATCATCGAGGCGATCCGCCGCGGCATCTTCAACGAGGCTGGTGGCGGGGAGGCGGTTCTGCGCCAGGCCAATGCGACCGGAACGGAGATCCTGACGGATCTGTTCGTGCTGCAGTCGATCGAAGCCGTAGTTATCGAGGAGAGTGTGGAGGGATTGGGCCTGGTCCTGTTCGGCATCCTGGGCGGCGGGGAGCATGTGGTCAAACAGGGTTTGGATCATACCCGCGTACTCAGCACTGGAGCGGCAGGCCGCGGTGAAGCGCTCCAGTTCAGCGCGGCGCAGGGGAGAGAGCCGGGGAATTCCGGCGCGAATGAGCGGAGGGACGTGTTGGGTGTAGTAGGCGGGAGGCATCAGGGCATGGACACCGGAATAGAGCGCGGCCTGGGTTCCCAACTCGTCAATGGTGAAGTCGTATACCACCGGTTCCATGGCAAACGGCACGCTGTGCTCCATGTGGCTTCTGGTTTCACTCATGATGGCCTGCATGCGGATCTGGGCCTGGGGCTTGCATTGTGGACTGAAGAGGAAGCCCATGCCGCCGCCGCTCATGCCGCCGAGCATCCAGAAGCCCCAGAAATCGGCGCCGAATTCTTTGCGGACGCGGTCGATGAGGGTGTTGGTGTAGAGGTTGGCGGCCCAAGGAATGATGGTCTGCAAAGGGCCGTCGAAGTTCCGTTGCAGGCAACCGCCGAGGGCACGGATGTCTCCGCACCGAAGGTGGCCGACAATCTCATCGAGGATGGCGGATGCCTGGCGGCGGCCGAGCCATTCGGTTTCACTCCGCAGCAGGTATTTCTCAGTGACCATTTCGAGAATGGGGCCGACATCCTGGGCCATGCCGCCGTGAACCAGCACCAGGCTCTGCTGGAGTTTCCGACGAGCTTCAGGGGAGATTTCAGCTTCGGTGAAGATTTTGTGATCGGGAAGCAAACGTCCGCGGCTGATGCCGAACTCGGGATCGTTCTCCGTGGCGCAAACGCCGTGAATGAGCTTGATGCCGGGCCAGACGCCGCCGGAATCCTGCCAGCCGCCACCGCTTCCGCCCAGCCATTCCCCGAGGATGGCGCGGGCGGCGACCAGCCGGCGATCATTCTCCTGCATGCCTCCGGTGAGGGACTGGATCTGGCCGGTTGCGCGCATGCAAACGGCGATGATGCAGGCCAGGAGGCTGGTGGAGACGGCCAGCCGGGAACCTTTCGGGATATCGTTTACGCTGCTGACGAGTTCGATGCCGTGTCCGGGAATTCCGGTGAGGCGCTGGAGCAGATCGGCGAGAGGTTGGGCTGCGCCTTCGATCCCCGGAGGCACAATGCCGCCGGCAATCAGGCCGGCCTTGAGGAGGCCAAGGTAGTCGCGGGGAAAGTCGAAGACCTCGGCGATGGAAGAAACGTCAGTGGAAGCGCGCAGGTCGACGCTGGTCAAGCGGATGACGGGCTGATCAATGACGCGGAACCAGGCCTCGACGGGGGGCCGGGGCTGGGAAATGCACTGGCTGGAGGCGCGGACCGCGAGATCAATGGAAACGTTGAGGGCGCGGGCGCCCTCAGGGAAGTCCATACCAAGAAAGAAAATATCGCTCCAACCGCAATGGGTGAGGTCCATGCGAACGGGAGTAGCTTCACGAAGGATGGGGAAAGCGGGATCGCCGGCGAGAAGTTCGGGGCTGAGGCGGAGCGGATAGTCGGCAGTGTGACCGGCGCGGAACATCCATTGGTTGCCGCGCACGCCGCGCACGCTGCGGCGTACCTGGTCAGCCAGGGTCTGGAAGCCGAGCGCCCTGTAGCTGGCGGCAAGGGCACTGGAGATGGCGGCGCCGGCTCCGTGCTCAGCCTGGGCGGCCAGAAAGACCTCAATGGCTTCCTCGAAGCGGCGGTCGAGCAGGTCTTGAAAACCGGCGAAGGGGATGGGGGCGGGCGCGGAGGTTCCCGGGAGGATGGGAATGTGAAAGCGATGGATGGCATAGAGGAAGAAGAGCGCGCGGACGCGGTGGTAGAGATTATCCGATCCGCGGCGGAAGGAGTCGAGGGCCTGACATTCGGCGAGAATCTCGTCAATGGAGAGACCGTGGCACAAGGCGTCCAGCGACAAATCACGCTGGTCTCCGCTGCCGGTGATGACGGCGACAAAACGGCTCACGTGGACGAGCCTCCACCGATTCCGGCCAATTCGCGGTCGGCCAGGAGCTCAATCAACTGGGACAGCACCTCGCCGCGGTCCGGGCCATTCAGGGCCAGCGCGAGCTGGGCGATGAGCAGGCCATAGGGTGCGCCGAGATCGTAGCGCCGACCTTGGTCCTCGACAGCAAGGTACTGTTCCTGGCGGGCGACTTCGGCGAGCGCGTCCACCAGGGTTACGGGGGCGTTGGAATCGGCCAACATGCGGTGGAGAATATCCATCACCAAGGGGGTCAACACATGGATGCCGAAGAAACAGAGATAATGTCCGGTGCGAAGGCCGGGGATAAGGAGGCGCTGCTCGGCTTCAGTGGGCGTGGGTTTTTCGATGACAGTATCGACGCGATACAGGCCGCCGTGCGGGGAGACGCGGCGACCGCCGACAGCGCCGAAGCGCAACAGCAGGCTCTCGCGGGTGGGTTGGACGCCGCTGACCGAGCAGCGCTCGTTCTGGGCCAGTTGAACAATTCGCTGCGCGGAAGACGTGGAAACAGTGCTGATATAGAGGTGGTCGCCGACCATGTGCAGAAATGGGTCACCATTGGTAAATGAGCGGGCGCAATGGATGGCGTGACCGTATCCACGTGGTTCCGGCTGGGGAATAAACCGGACCGAGGAAGCGTGCACCCCGGCAGCCTGGGCATAAGAGGATTCATCGCCGGGCCAGACGACAATAGCAATCTCCTCAGCCCCGGCGGCAAGGGATTGCTCGATCAGGATGCAAAGCAGCGATTTCCTGTTGCCTTCGGCATCAATGAGGGTCTGGAGAGGTAATTCACGCTGAGACCGCGCGGCGGCGGTAATTACAGCCTTCTTGACTAACAAAGCGGCTCCTGACGGCAATTTATCACGGAAGCATACTCAGAACGGCGTGGAGCCGATTGAAATTGCGCAGCGGCAAGCGGGATCCAGGACGAGACCCAAGGCGCGACGGGCAGGCTGAATTTGTTGAACTATTGCTGCGGAGCAGGTGCGGGCGCTCCGGGCACCGGATTTGTAGGTATGGGCTGGGGCGTGGGTTGCGGAGTGGAATCGGCCGGCTTCTTTTTCTGTTGCGCGAGGCGGGTTTTTTCAGCGGTGGTGTCAGACCTCTTTTTCTTTTTGTGGGCAGTATCGCCGTTCAGTCCGAGAGGCGCGGACTGGGTTTCGCGGTCAGCGACTTCGGCAGCGTCAGGGGGCGCAGTCGCCAGCGCGTCGGAGCCCGACTTGCCTGATTTAGTCTTTTTCGCATCCTTGGCGTGCTCACTGAAGCGCGACTTCTGGGCCGGCTTAGTGGGCACCAGCGGATTGGCCGGCTCCTGGGAGTTGTCAGCTGTCTCGGGCAGCGCGCCGGCATTCTCTGTTGTGGAATTTGCGGCGGCGGTGGGCAGGGTCTCACGCGGGGCCTGGCCAAAGCGAATCTTTTCCTTTTTTCCGGGCTTCTCCGCAGCTTGAGTGGCTCTTTTGCCCTTTTTTGTTTCAGGAGCCGCGGCCTGATCGGGAGGCGGCGCGGATTGGGGCGACTTTTGCCGGAAGGTGTGCGTGCTTTCCCTGAAGCGGGTGCGTTCGACCTTGGCCTTCTTCTTGGGCGACGGCGGGACGTAGGCGCTGTAGATCGGCTTGGTCTCGTTGGGGCTGGCACCGCTGTCTTCATAGCCTGCCTTGATGTCGATAAAGGCGTCTTCGCGCATTTTGGTGAGATAGTCGCGAATGGCCGGCTCCATGCGGCTTCTGTAGAGTGCTTCTTCCACCTGCTCTTCCACATCTTTATAAGGGGCAGGCCCGCCGGCGACGTGTTGCGCAACCTTGAGGATGATGTATCCCTGGCGGGTGAGGATGGTCTCAGTGTACTGGCCGGTAGCGAGCGGAAAAGTCTTGTCTTCGAGCAATTGCGGGAGCTGACCGCGCTTGTACTGGCCCAGATCGCCGCCTTCACTGGCGGTGGGGCCGTCGCTGAAGCTGCGCGCCAACTGGGCGAAGTCGCCGCCGGAGTGCAGACGGGCCTCGATATCGTCGGCTTTGGCCTTGGCCGCGGCCAGTTTGGCGGGATCGTCGGCCCCGGAGGAGATGAGAATCTCACTCAGCCGCTCGGCTTCCTGCTGCGTGTAGTCCTGCTTATGCTGCTGGTAGTAGCGCTGGGCTTCGGTGGGGGTGAACTGAATGCGCGCGCCAACCTCATTGCGCATCACCTGCTCGGTGATGATGCCGTTGCGGATGTTGGCCTTGAAGTCCTCATAAGAGACGCCCTGTTCGCGGGCGGCCTTTTCGAGGTCGTCGAGAGTTTCGAGGTTGTATTGCTTGCGGATTTCGTCGAGACGCTTAACGAGTTCGGTGTCGCCGGTAATGCCGAGTTCCTTGCCCTTGGAGAGCCACAGTTGCTGGTCGATTAGGCTGCGCAGGAGATCTTTATGGGCCGCGGAGATCTGCTGCATGGTATCGCCATGCTGGCGGGCCTCCTCGTCCATCTGACTCATGGCGCGGTCGTAATCCGACTGGGTAATGATCTGGTCGTTGACGCGGGCGATGATATCTTCCACGGTGTTGCCGCCGTAGGGGCTGGCCGGTAGGCTGGGCTGGTTCTGCGCCAGGAGGGCAGTAGCGAGCAGCGCCGTGCCGAACACGAAAGCCGCGGAAATACGAAGGAGTCTCAGAGTCATAGGGTCAGCACGCGCCAAGCGGCCGGTCGAGCGCCACCTGATGCATAGACGTCATTGTAAATCCCTGGGCAGCAGAAGCGCGATTCCGGAGGTAAAAGGTCATGGAATTGGGGCCTGCCGGGGCGGGAAAGCGGGGATTGCGGGAGCCGAGAAAGCGCGCCAACCGGCCTTGTGGCTACCCGAATGGCCTCCGGCTGAGTCAAACACAACGGTGCTATACTTTAACGGAAGACGGCTCTGCGGGGCTCAGTAGAGCGGTTTTGCCAACTACCCATGGCCTTGCCGAAACCGGGCAAGGTCAATTTTTATCGAACGGAAATTCGTGGTCGGGAACGGATTCCGGTATGGGGCAGTTGGGCAACCGCTATGAGAGGCCAACGGCTATCCGTCCGGAGGTTCGTTCTGCATATGACTCCCCGCGCGCGCCGCGCACTGTTCACCGTAGTTCTCTTTTTCGCCGTCTGCGCGGTAGTGGGCAGCCTGCTGCAGCGCAGGGTGGGCGCACAGTCCTCAGAGGATGAGAGCCAGCTTCGCGACAGCCTGAAATCGTTCACCAATGTTTACGCGCTGGTGGAGCAGAACTATGCCGAGCCGATTAACGGCGACCGGGCCGATGCGGCTATTTACGACGGCGCCATTCCGGGCATGTTGCAGGTGCTGGATCCACATTCGCATTTCTACGATCCGAAGGCATACGCGAGGTTACGTGAAGAACAGCGCGGCCACTACTACGGCGTGGGCATGGTGATCCAGGAGCAAAACAGCAAGGTTTTCGTAGTGACGCCGTACGAGGATACGCCTTCGTTTCGCGCCGGCATCCATCCCGGCGACGTGATTTCGGCTGTGGACGGCAAGAGCACGGACGGGTGGACCTCAGACCAAGTGGCCAAGGCGCTGAAAGGGCCCAAGGGCACGCACGTGCAGGTGACGACGATACGCGTGGGCCAGGCCAAGCCGCTGGTCTTCGACCTGGTCCGCGACGAGATTCCGCATCCGTCGATCGACCTGAAGTACGAGATACGCCCAGGAATCGGGTACATCCACCTGACGCAGTTCCAGGAGACCACAGGCGAGGAGATGACGGATGCCATCAGCGGCTTCGACAATCTGAAGGGCCTGGTGCTGGACCTGCGCGGCAATCCGGGCGGGCTGCTGAGCCAGGCTGTGGACGTGTGCGACCACCTGCTGGTCAAGGGCCAGGCCATTGTTTCGCAACGGGGACGCGCATATCCGGACCAGAACTACACGGCCACGCACGGCAACAGCGGCAAGACGTTCCCGATCGTAGTACTGGTGAACCGCGATACTGCGTCGGCGGCGGAGATTGTTTCGGGTGCGCTGCAGGACCATGATCGCGCGCTGATTGTGGGCGAAACGACCTTTGGCAAGGGACTGGTGCAGACGGTCTACAACCTGGCGGAAAACTCCGGACTGGCGCTGACGACCTATCACTACTACACGCCTTCGGGCCGTCTGATCCAGAGGAACTACGAGGGAGTGTCGCTGTACGACTATTACAACCACGCCGGGGCGCTGCCGGCCGATTCGAGCAACCGCGAGGTGAAGCTGACGGACTCGGGACGCACGGTTTACGGTGGGGGCGGCATCACGCCAGACGAGAAGATCGACTTCCCGAAGAGCAACCACTTCCAGGATGAGCTTTTGTACAAGGATGTGTTTTTCCACTTCGCGCCGGCGTACGTGGCCGATCACGCAGCGGACAAGAACTTCCAGGTAGACGACCTGGTGCTGGCCGACTTCAAGAAGTTTTTGACCAGCCAGAGCATCGAGTACACCGACACGGATGTTAACGGCGTGTCGGACTGGCTAAAAGTGATGATCAAGCAAGCGATTATCACCATCGAATCCGGCCAGTTGCAGGGACTTCGGATCAAGGCGGACTGGGATCCGTCGATTCAGAAGGCGCTGACATTCCTGCCCGAAGCCCAAGCGCTGGAAGACAACGCGCACAAGGTGCTGGAGGAGAAGGCGCAGGCGAGGAATGGTGGTTCAGGGGGCGCTTCATTACAGCCGTAACGTTGCTGATCGCAGAAAAGGCCATCCCGGTTGGGATGGCCTTTTTTACTTGCTCGCGCGGAGTTGGGAGGCGGGTTAATCGACGACGGGCAGACCAGCAAGCGCCATCGCAATCTCCTCTTCGGGATAGTCGTAGTTCTCCAGTTTGCCGGCCTGATAGGCGATGTAGGACTGCATGTCGAAATGGCCGTGGCCACTGAGGTTGAAGAGAATAGTGCGCTGCTTCCCTTCCTCTTTGGCGGCGAGGGCCTGGCGGATGGCTTCAGCAACAGCGTGGTTGGATTCAGGCGCGGGCACGATGCCTTCAGAGCGCGCAAACTGAATGCCGGCGGCAAAGGCTTCCAACTGCTGGACGGTGACGGCCTCAGCCAATCCGAGGTCGATGACGTGGGAGACCAGTGGCGCCATACCGTGGTAGCGCAGGCCGCCGGCGTGAATGCCGGGCGGAATGAAAGTGCTGCCGAGGGTGTGCATCTTTACGAGCGGGGTGAGATGGCCGGTATCTCCAAAGTCATAAGTGAATCGGCCCTTGGAGAGGCTGGGGCAAGCGGCGGGCTCGACGGCGATAACGCGGGCGTGGCTCTGCCCCTTGAGTTTGCGACCGAGATAGGGCAGAACGAGGCCGGCGAAGTTCGAACCGCCTCCGGTGCAGCCGATGATCACATCAGGATCTTCGCCAGCGAGAGCCATCTGCTCGATCGCTTCCTGGCCGATCACGGTCTGGTGCAGGAGCACATGGTTGAGAACGCTGCCCAGCGCGTATTTGGTCTGCGAATCGGCGGCGGCCACTTCAACCGCCTCAGAGATGGCGATGCCCAGCGAGCCATTGGAGTCAGGATGCTGGGCGAGAATGGCGCGGCCCGAGGCAGTTTCGTTGCTGGGACTGGCGGTGACCGATGCGCCGAAGACTTCCATGAGCGCGCGTCGATAGGGTTTCTGGTCGTAGCTGACGCGCACCATGTAGACCTTGCATTCCAGATCGAAGAATGCGCAGGCCATGGCCAGCGCGGAGCCCCACTGGCCGGCGCCGGTCTCGGTGGCCAGCCTTTTTGTGCCGTCCTTCTTGTTGTAATAAGCCTGCGCGACCGCGGTGTTGAGCTTATGCGAGCCGGCGGGACTCTGGCCTTCATATTTGTAGTAAATGTGGGCCGGCGTATCGAGGGCCTTTTCGAGACGGCGGGCGCGAATGAGCGGCGAGGGACGCCACTGCGCGTAAATCTGGCGCACCTCTTCGGGAATCTCGATTTCGCGCTCGGTGCTGACTTCCTGCAGGATCAGGCTCATGGGAAAGAGCGGGGCCAGGTCATCGGGGCCGATGGGCTGAAGGGTGCCGGGATGGAGCGTGGGCGCGAGCGGCGCAGGAAGATCGGGAAGGATGTTGTACCAGACACGCGGAATGCGGTCCTGGGGCAGGTTGAACTGAATTGTCTCCATGGAAAGTATTCTACAGCGGCGCGGGATGGCAGCCGTGGCGATTGCAGTTGCAGCAACCTACGCATTAACTGAGGAGCGGTTAATGGCGTGCGCGACGCCTAGCGCATGGGGTTCCGGATTGCGTACACGCGGACGCATTTCAGGCTGCGAACGTCTTGCTGCCGGCGCTCTGGTCGCCGAGCCCTTCCAGAAGGCCGGCAATTGAAATGTCCTCATCGAGTGCGTCCCAATGCAGGCCTCGACTGCTCAACGTCACCTGCTCGCGCTGTGCCACAGTGCCACGCAACAGGCGCGGGAACCACGCCAGCGGAACACCGATCGTACGGCCATCACTTAAATCCACCCAAATGCTGTCCTGATCGAACCGGACTCGCATTGCGCTAACCGAAGAATTCATGCCATGCCCTCTCGATCCGGCCTCGATTCGCTTCGACAATCCCCGTTAATTCGCGGAGCGTACGAGCATTTTAACCATCATTGTAGGCCACCCGAACTTCTGGAATCAGCCAGAATTTCGCTTCCAAGTTGTCTTTTTCGACGTGGATATGTAACGGCTCACGGGGCGATCCTTCGTTTGAGTAAAAGAAGAACCTGAAACCACGTTCTAGAAAGACTGTCGGCATCGTGTCGTCCCTTGGAGTCTTCGGCCTTTCGATAGCCGCTTAGGGCTCGTCGTTGTAGATCCCGATTTCGATTTTGCCGCCTTCGGTCTGGCGGGCGCGGAACATGCCGGGAGTATTGAAGCTCCAGGCTAGCTGGCCGTNNAACATGCCGGGAGTATTGAAGCTCCACGCCAGTTGTCCGTCGGGAGCGATGGCGATAACGCCGCCGTCGCCGTTGAGGCCGGCCACTTCTTTGTGAATTACCTGGTCGGCTGCCTGCTGGAGGGGCATGCCCTTGAAGTAAACCAGGTTGCAGACCTCGCGAGCCACGGTGAGGCGGATGAAATACTCGCCGACGCCGGTTCCGGAGACGGCGCAGGATTGATTGGATGCGTAGGTGCCAGCGCCGATGAGGGGCGAATCGCCGACGCGGCCCGGCATCTTGCCCTGCAAACCGCCGGTGGATGTACCGGCGGCAACATTGCCCTGGCGGTCGAGTGCGACAACGCCGACGGTGCCGTAGCGGTGCGTGTCAGCGGGTTCCTCAACCTGGGCGACGGGAACAGCAGCGCCAGGAGGCGGAGCACCGGCGGGACGCGGCGGAATGGGGCGGCCTTCTTTCTTAAGCTGCTTTTCCAGCGACAGCCAGCGGCTTTCGGTAAAGAAGTAGCCTGGCTCCTCCTGCTGAAGGCCGGCCTGCACGGAAAAGGCGTCGGCGCCCGGACCGACCATGAGAACGTAAGAGGTTTTTTCCATGACGGCGCGGGCCAGACTGATGGGGTAGCGGGTGCGGGTTACGTCAGCCACCGCGCCGGCCCTCAGAGTTGCGCCGTCCATGATAGCGGCGTCCATTTCGCTGGTGCCGTCGGCGGCGAAGACTGCACCACGGGCGGCATTGAAGAGCGGATCGTCTTCAAGAACTTTGATTGCGGCCTCGACGGCATCCATTGACGAGCCGCCGCGATCGAGTACCTGTGCGCCCGCCTGGAGGGCCTTGGCGAGCGAGGCGCGATAGGCCGCATCGCCGGACGCACCGAGCTCGGCGCGCTTGATGTCTCCCGCGCCGCCGTGGAGCACGATGGCCCAGTGATGGGTTTGAGGCTGCTGCGCGACCGCGGGGGTTATAGCGGCCAATGCGATGGCCACGCCGATGAGTCTTGCTTTTGCAATTTGCACACGCGGACCTCCTGATTTCATCCCATGATATCGCCTGAGCGAGGGGTCAGGGAGGCAAGGACCAGGGATACAGGAACTCGAGAGTTGCCAGGAAGCAGAGCGACTTTGGTTCGCTGGCATCAGTTACTATCGCTATCAATGATGGGGCCCGCGCGATGTTTCTCTTCCCTGCTCTTGCTGGCGACGGTGACGACGCCGGCTGAGGCGAAGCCACGGCCAATTGCGGTGAGGGTGGTGGTGGTGACCATGTTCGAGGTGGGGGCCGACAGCGGAGATGCGCCGGGCGAACTGCAGTACTGGGTGGAGCGCGACCACCTGGATCGTGTTTATCCGCTGCCGAGCGGCTACCATGCGGTGCGGATGAATGACGAGGGCGAGATGGCGGTGCTGACCGGGCAGGGGACGGCGCATGCGGCAGCGACGATTATGGCCGTGGGGATGGACCCCCGATTCGACTTCAGCCACGCGTACTGGCTGATTGCGGGCATTGCGGGCGGCTGTCCGAACAGGGTCTCGCTGGGTTCGGCGGTGTGGGCGCGATGGGTGGTGGATGGAGACCTGGGCTACGAGATCGATGCGCGAGAGATCCCAGGAGATTGGAGCACAGGTTATCTGCCGCTGAGGAAGAAGCTACCGTTTGAGACTCCGGCGGAGCCGCTGGATGGGCAAGTGTATGCGCTGAATGCCGGGCTGACGGAGTGGGCGTTCAACCTGACGCGGGGGATCGAGCTCGAAGACTCGGACAAACTGAAAGAGATTCGCAGCCACTTTGACGGGGCCGCGTCGCAGGAGCCGCCGCTGGTAACGCTGGGTGACGAAATATCGTCGTCGACCTATTGGCACGGGAAACTGATGGATGCGTGGGCCTCAAATTGGGTGGCGTATTTTACGGGCGGCAAGGGGCAGTTCGCGACTACGGCGATGGAAGATACGGGGACGCTGCAGTCGCTCAAGTTTCTGGCTCAGGCGGGGCGCGTGGACCGGAACCGCATCCTGGTGTTGCGCACGGTGAGCAACTACGACCGCCAGCCGCAAGGGTTGAGCGCTGCGGAGAGCCTGGCTAAGCAGCGTATCGGCGCTTATGGCGCTTACCTGCCCTCGCTGGAGAGCGCATACAAGGTGGGTCACGCAGTGGTAAGCGAATTGCTGAGCCATTGGCCGCGCTATGAGCAGAGGATCCCGGAAGCGGATGTGACGGCGGCGCTGAAACCATAACGCGAGCAAAGCGAGAATCTCATTGCGAAGGATCCGGGGAAAGGTTGAGGGCCGGCTGGGCTTTCATCCATTCTCTGGTGCCGCGGGACCGGCAGGATTCCGAGGCGATGTTCGCCGCATCAGCCAAGGACTCAACGAATCCGCGCCCGATGGAAACAAAATAGCAAAAGGCCCCATGGAGAATGTCGCCGGCGCCCATGGTGTCTACGACCTCGACATCGGGAACCCTCAGTGTCCCGGAAGAAAGCCCGGAGACGAATTGTATGGGGTCTGCTCCGTGGGTGATCGCGATGTTGGTCACACCGCAGCTTTTCAGGAAATCGAACACCGGTTCTCCGGTCGCGCAGCCGGGAGGCAAAAAATCAGCAGAGCAAATAGCCGTTTGGACATTCTTGAGAAGCTCTTCGGTCCCATCTTTCCAGCTTCCCCCGTCGAACACGACCGAGATTTCACGAGTCCGCGCCGCCGCTGCGCAGGCCTGGCATGCCTGCATGTAATGACCATCGACCAGGACGATTCGAGCCTGCTCAAAGAGTTTTGGGTCAACCTCGGCGTCGGGGATGGTTACCCGATTTGCATTGGTTGAGATGACATTGCGGTTGCCGGCGCTGTCGACGAATACGGACGAGAGAGTGGGCAGGCCATCGAAACCGGGATTCAAATCGATGAGCTGGATGGAATATTTTCGCAATTCCTCGCAGACCACGCTGGCCAGCGGATGGCGTCCAAGAGCGGTTACCAGTGCTGCATCGCCACCGAGATGAGCGAAGGCGATGCAGGCATTGGCGGCCGGGCCGCCGACGAACACATCCTGATTTTGGGCCACAATTTTTGAGTTCGCCGCGGGAAACTCGTCCACGCCGTAAACGATGTCGATGGTCGATAATCCTACGAATATAGCGCGCGCCACTGCTGCACCATTCCGCCCAGACTCGCTTATTTCTATTCTAGAGCCACGACGGAAACGCAAGGCAACGGTGAGGCGCAAGAAACGCTCTTGGCGGAGGCGGGGTGAACAGTGGAGAATGCTTGGGTCCGGCAAATTCAGCAATTGCGAGACCGTTGCGGGACGCGGCAACGACATGCGCAGGCTTGAGCGCAGAGCATGACGCCGGGGCCAGGTGCTGTGGAGGTTTTGATGAAACTCAACTTCGTAACGCTCGCCGCAGTCACTGTCGTGGCCGTATTCTTTGGAGCGCGCGCTCTGGATTTTCCATGGACACTTCCAAGGATTATGGGAATGGCGATTGCAGTCCCGGCCTTTCTACTGTTTGCGCTGGCCCGCATTCAACTGGGCCGGTCGTTCAGCGTGCAGGCCAAGGCGACGAAGTTGGTGACTACCGGCCTTTACTCCCGCATACGCAACCCTATTTATTTTTTTGGTGGAATGATGATCGCGGGCATCATCATCTGGGCCGGGAAGCCATGGTTTTTGATTTTCTTCGCCGTACTGATTCCCTTGCAGGTGATCCGGAGCCGGAAAGAGTCGCAGGTGCTGGAGGCAGAATTCGGCGACGCTTACCGGGAGTACAAGAAGAAGACATGGTTCTAAGCGGATTCGGATGCAGAGGATGAATTGAGCGGTCATCACGCTGGTTGAGGAAGACGGAATGCACTCTGTTTGGTTTGGCGAGTTTATGGGCACGCTGGTTTTGGTGCTGCTGGGCACCGGCGTAAATGCCGGGGTGACGCTGCGCAAGAGCTATGCGGCAGATTCGGGTTGGATGGTGATCACGACGGGATGGGCGCTGGGCGTGCTGTGCGGGGTGATGGTTGCGCAGGCGTTTGGCAGCGCGGGCGCGCATCTGAATCCGGCCATTACGTTGGCCGCGGCGGTGAACAGCGGGAACTATTCGCAGGTGCTCGTTTACTGGTCAGCGCAGATGCTGGGCGCGATGTGCGGGGCGTCGCTGATGGCGCTGCACTATGCGCCGCACTGGAAGCTGACACCCGGACCTGTGGACAAGCTGGGCGTGTTCTGCACCAACGCGGCGGTGCGCAGCCCGCTCTTGAACATTGCAAGCGAGATGATCGGCACGGCGGTGCTGGTGGTGGTTGCGGGATCGATTTTTTCGCACGGGGTGGCGATGAACGGCCCGGCAGCGGGCATGGGACCGTGGCTGGTGGGCAGCCTGGTGTGGGGGATTGGGCTTTCGCTGGGCGGGACCACCGGATACGCAATCAACCCGGCGCGCGATCTGGGTCCGCGCCTGGTTCACGCGCTGCTTCCGATTCCCGGCAAGGGCGGCTCCAACTGGCGCTACGCGCCGATTCCCCTGATTGGCGACCTGGCCGGAGGCGCACTGGCAGGATTGCTGCTGCACTACGCGCATCTATAGCGCTGCGCGGATGAGGCGGACTGCTGTTCCGGCACATTGTCCGGTTGTATTCTTGCCGGTGGACCGGGAGCATTTCATTTATATGGACAGGGAAGGATAGCGATGGCGGAGACAATTCTGCAACTGGACACACGGGATAATGTAGTGGTGGCGCTGGCAACGCTGGAGCCGGGCGCGGTGGCACGAATCAACGACGCGGCCTGGTGCACGGCTCGTGAGACAATTCCCGCCAAGCAGAAGATGGCGGTGGCCGACCTGGAGCCGGGCGATTTGATCTTCATGTACGGAATGGTGGTTGGAGAGGCAGTTGAACGCATTCAGTGCGGGGGACTGCTGACCACACGCAATATACGGCATCGCGCAGGTGACTACTCCGCGGCGCGGCGACCGACGGCAATCAAGACACCCGATGCATCAGCGTGGGCGGGGCGCACTTTCATGGGCTACCACCGCGCCGATGGCCAGGTGGGCACGCGCAATTTCTGGATCGTGGTGCCGCTGGTGTTCTGCGAGAACCGCAACGTGGAGCAGATGCGGGAGGCGCTCGAAGAGGAACTGGGGTACGGGCGTACCAACTCGAGCTATCGCCGGCAGGTGCGCAGGCTGATTGAGCGGCAGAGGGAGGGCGCAGAGACGGATGCGTCGAATCCCACCCTTGCGGCAAAAGACGCCGCAAGGATGGGGCACCCAGCCTCAAAGGTGGGGCACCCAGTTCAGGAGGGCCGCGTATTTCCTAATCTCGACGGTGTGCGATTCCTTACGCACCAACTGGGCTGCGGAGGGACGCGGCAGGATGCGCGGGCGCTGTGCGGTTTGCTGGCCGGGTACATTCACCATCCCAACGTGGCCGGGGCAACGGTACTCAGCCTGGGCTGCCAGAATGCGCAGGCGAGCATCCTGATGGAAGAATTGCGGGGCCGCGACCCGGAGTTGCGCAAGCCGGTGCTGATCTTCGATCAACAGAAGTCAGGACACGAGACGACATTGATGGAGCAGGCGCTGGAGCAGACATTTGCCGCGCTGGAAGAGGCAAACCGTGCGCAGCGCGCACCCGCGCCGCTGGCAGCACTGACCGTGGGACTGCAGTGCGGAGGTTCGGATGGGTTCAGCGGGATCTCGGCAAATCCGACGGTGGGCTACGTCTCCGACCTGCTGGTGGGCGTGGGCGGCAAGACCATGCTCTCTGAATTTCCCGAGCTGCACGGCGTGGAGCAGGAGCTGATCAACCGCTGCGCGACGGATGAGCTGGCGGAGCGTTTTTCTGGCCTGATGCAGGCTTACGCGGCGCGAGCGCGGGCGGTTGAATCGGACTTTGCCTTCAATCCATCGCCGGGCAACATCCGCGACGGGTTGATTACGGACGCGATCAAGTCAGCGGGCGCGGCGCGCAAAGGCGGCGTCTCTGCGGTGAACGGGGTGATCGACTATCCGGAGTACGACACCACGCCGGGACTAACCCTGCAGTGCACGCCGGGCAACGACGTAGAGAGCGTGACTGCGCAGGTGGGAGCAGGCTCGACGCTCGTGCTGTTCACCACCGGGCTGGGCACGCCCACGGGCAATCCGGTGGCGCCGGTGGTAAAGATCTCGACCAACTCAAGACTGGCCGAACGGATGGGCGACATCATCGACTTCGACGCCGGCGGCATTGTGAGCGGCGAAATGACGATTGCCGATGCTGCGGAGAAGCTGCTGGAGCTCTCCATCGAAGTAGCGAATGGAGAACGATTGACCAAGGCGGAGCAGCGGGGCCAGGTGGATTTCATTCCATGGAAGCGAGGGGTTTCGCTGTAGCGCGGAGTGAATCGTAGATCTCAGAGACTAGATGTGGGGCGCGCGGCTCCCGTTCGAATCCGGCTACTCCAAAAAGGACGCGATGACTGCGAGCGCGGCGATGGCAGCGGTTTCAGCGCGGAGAATGCGGGGGCCGAGGGACACGGCGCGCCAGCCATTGGCGTCGAAGAGAGCTTCTTCAGAGGGCGCCCACCCGCCTTCGGGGCCGATGGCGATTTCGAGCGCGGGCATCTCCGACTGGGCAGCGGCCTGCGCTTCGTCGAGGGCGTTGCGGAGCGTGGTGGTGCGCTCCTGCTCGGCCAGCACGATGCGCGTGGCTTGAGAAGCGGCACGCACCCGGGCAGCCAGCGAAACCGGATCGTGAATCAAGGGCACATCGGAGCGGCGGGCCTGTTTGGATGCCTCGTGCGCGATGCGACGCCAGCGATCGACGCGCTTGTCCGCGGCCACGGCCAGATGCTTCTCGGTTCGCCGGGCAATGACCGGAGCCACGGCGGCGACGCCCAGCTCGGTGGCTTTCTCAATGGCCCATTCCATGTGATCGAACTTGTAAATGGATACGACCAGGGTTATGGGCAGCGCGGGATCGGCCTCAAACTCGGCGACCAGGTTAAAGCGGACTTCGCTTTGATCGCCGTCAAGGGTAATGGCCGCAACCTCGGCATGAAAGACATGGCCGCCTGCGACGACATCGGCTTCCATGCCCTTCTGGGCGCGCAGAACGCGGGCCATGTGCTCAGCCTGCGCTCCAACAAGGGTGGCGGTAGCCTCGTCCCAATGCTCGGCAATCCAGCGGCGGCGGGTCATTTCGCATTCCTCACGTGTCTTCCTTAGAGTCTAATCCTTCAGCACAAACACTGAGGGGGACGCTTTGAGCGTCCCCCTAGAGTGTTGCCTTTTTGGTTGGTCGTTCCGCTACTTCTTCTTTGCGGCCTTCTTTACGGCTTTCTTTGCGGCCTTCTTCGCGGGTGCCTTCTTGGCTGCTTTCTTAGTTGCCATTTGCCTATTCTCCCTTTTCGATGGGTTGCATCGATTCTGCAATTGTTATATTGCAGTTGAAGCAATGTATAGAATCGCGCCGCATCGATGTCAAGAAAAAAACGTAGTAAGAGTGGAAAAATCGTCAACAATTTTTTCGGGCATGGAATGGAAGCGAAGCGCAAATCGGATTCGGGCGGGGTTCCAATCGCTGTTTCAAGAAGATTGCGGAAGTGATTTGTGCGGGACAAAACGGAATGCGCGACACTCTTCTGCGCATCATCTTCAGCACTCAATCACATTCAATGCGAGGCCTGCGAGGCTGGTTTCCTTGTAGCGCGATTGCATATCGAGGCCGGTGAGATACATGGTGCGGATGACCTGATCGAGCGAGACTTTATGTTCTCCCGACTCGCTGAGCGCGATGCGCGCGGCATGCACGGCCTTGGCGGCGCCCATGGCGTTGCGCTCGATGCAAGGAATCTGGACGAGGCCACCGATGGGATCGCAGGTCATGCCGAGATTGTGTTCCATGCCGATTTCCGCGGCGTGTTCAATCTGCGCATTGGTGCCGCCCAGAGCGGCGATGAGCCCACCGGCCGCCATGGAGCAAGCCACGCCCACTTCTCCCTGGCAGCCCACCTCCGCGCCGCTGATGGACGCATTCTCCTTATAAAGAATGCCGATGGCCGCGGAGGCGAGGAAGAAGCGCAGAATGCCTTCGTGATCGGCATCGGGAATGAAGCGCTCATAGTAAAGCGCCACGGCGGGAATCACGCCGGCAGCGCCGTTGGTGGGCGCGGTGACGACGCGACCGCCGGCCGCATTCTCTTCATTGACTGCCATGGCGTAAGCGGTGAGCCAGTCGAGCGGGGCGAGCGGATCACCGCGTTCGCCGGAAGCTTCTTTCTCGCGCAGGCGCACTGCCAGGCGGTGGGCGCGACGCCTGACATTGAGCCCGCCAGGCAAAATACCCTCCGTGGCGATGCCGCGCTCGACGCAGCCCTTCATGGTTTGCCAAATGCGCTCGATGCTGTCCCGCACGGTCTGCTCAGGGTCGTGTCCCGCGGCGAGCGAGCGTTCATTCTCGAGCATGAGGCTACTGATGGAGAGTTGATGGGCCTCGGCTGTGGCAAGGAGTTCCGCGGCGCTGTGAAACGGAAAGGGAATGGAGGGCGCATGGTCACCGGCGGAGGACGGAACGGCATCAACGCCGATTGCCTCGTCCTCGGAGATGAAACCGCCGCCTATTGAAAAGAATGTGCGCTCATCGATGGCTGTGCCCGCGGCGTCGAATGCCGTGAGCCGGAGTCCGTTCGGGTGACGGGTATGCGCGCCGGGAGGAAACATCTGGTCGCGATGGAAGAGGAGGTCGCTGGATTCGTCGAAGGGAATGCCATGCGTTGCAGCCAGAAGGATGCGGTGCGCGGAGCGGATGGCGGCGACGGTGGAATCGATAGCGGCGGGATCGATTGCGGACGGTTCGTTTCCGGCAAGACCGAGAAGGACGGCACGATCGGTGCCGTGACCAAGACCAGTAAGCGCCAGTGAGCCGTACAAATCGGCCTGCACGCGGGCAACACGATCCAGCATTCCGCGGGGTCCCAACTCCCGCGCGAAGCAGCAGGAGGCGCGCATGGGACCCATGGTATGCGAGCTTGAGGGTCCGACTCCGATTTTGTAGAGGTCGAAGAGACTCGCGGTCACGGATACGATTGTAGCTTGGAACGGAGGTCAGTGGTCAGTGGTCAGTGGTCAGTGGCCAGAGATCCGGGATGAGGGGTAAGGGGTTAGGGGCTGGTGGCTGTTGATCACGGACCATCTGACTGCCTTCTGTTACACTCGCAGCGACCTCCCAAGCATGCTATTCAAGGCTCTCAGCGCTGCTGTTTACGGAATCGACGCCAACCTCATCGATGTGGAGGTGGACTACAGCGGCGTGGTCAGCGAGCAGGATCACTTTCATACGGTCGGCTTGCCGGATGCGGCGGTGCGCGAGAGCCGCGATCGGGTTCGGGCAGCGATCAAGAATACGGGCTACCTGATTCCGCCCACGCACATCACGATCAACCTGGCGCCCGCGGATCTGAAGAAGGAAGGCTCGGGATTCGATTTACCCATCGCGGTTGGAATTCTGGGCGCGTATGGAGCATTGCGCGTCGGCGATCTGAGCCGTTTTCTCCTGGTGGGCGAACTGGGACTCGATGGCAGTGTGCGTCCGATTCCGGGTATGTTGCCGATCGCCATCCTGGCACGCGCGAAGGACATTCCCAATCTGATATTGCCGGCGGCCAACGCTCAAGAAGCGGCGGTGGTGGAGGGCGTGAACGTATATCCGGTGTCGTCGCTCGCGGACGTGCTGGAGTTGCTGAACAGTTCAGTGGTGGGCGTGATCCAGCGCGAACCAGTGCGAGTGGCCACCGAGAAACTGCTTGGCGAGCTGCAGCATTTCAGCGTGGACTTCTCGGATGTGCGCGGTCAGCAGACGGCCAAGCGGGCGCTGGAAGTGGCGGCGGCGGGGAGCCACAACATTCTGATGATCGGGCCGCC
>PLSH01000328.1 GCA_003165095.1 Acidobacteriaceae bacterium | reverse complement strand
CTGCCCAAGGGCTACCAGATTTCGCAATTCGACAGGCCCATCGCCGAACACGGCTGGATCGATGTACCGACCGCTAGTGGCGCTATGAAGCGCATCGGCATCACTCGCCTGCACATGGAAGAGGACGCGGGCAAGAGCCTCCACGAAGGGTTTGCCGACTCGGCCACGCGCACGTATCTCGATCTCAACCGCTGCGGCACGCCGCTCATCGAGATCGTGAGCGAACCCGACATCCGCACTCCCGACGAGGCCTTCGAGTACCTCACACGCCTCAAGGAAATCCTGCTCTACACTGGCGTCTCCGACTGCAACATGGAAGAAGGTTCGCTGCGTTGCGACGCCAACGTAAGCGTACGTCCCAGGGGCCAGGAAAAACTCGGCACCAAGGCCGAAGTGAAAAACGTCAACAGCTTCCGTTTCATCCGCGCAGCTCTCGAATACGAGATCGAGCGCCAGATAGAGGTCATCGAATCGGGCGGCCGCGTGGTCCAGGAGACCCGCCTCTGGAATTCCAATGAGGGCCGAACCTACTCCATGCGCTCCAAGGAGCAGGCGCACGATTACCGCTATTTCCCCGAGCCCGATCTGCCGCCCCTCATCCTGACCCCGGAATTCCTCGCGCAAAGGAGCGAGGAGCTTCCCGAGCTGCCCGAAGTGCGCCGTGCCCGCATGATCGCGGAATACGAATTATCCGCGCAGGATGCGCACACGCTCACCGCATCGCGCGAGTTTGCCGACCGCTTCGAGTCCGCCGCCAGGACCGTCAAAAATCCCCGCCGCGTAGCCAGCCTCCTCATCAGCGAAGTGGGCGGACGCCTGAATGCGCGCGGCCTGGATCAGGAGCAGTCGCCGGTCTCGATTGCCGGCATTGTGCAGGCCGCCAACCTGCTCGACGAAGGCAAAATCAGCTCCAGGCAATTGAAGCAGCTCTTCGACATCTGCTTTGAAAAGGGCGAGGATTTTGGCCCTGTCTATGAGCGCGAAAGGCCCGAGCAGCTCACCGACGCCTCGGCGATCGAAAAGCTGATTGACGAGGTCATCGCCGCCAATCCCAAACAGGTGGAACAGTACCGCGCCGGCAAAAAGACAGTCGCTGGATTCTTTGTGGGGCAGGTGATGCGCGCCTCGAAGGGACAGGCCAACCCCGCCCTTCTCAACGAACTGGTGGCCAGGAAACTTGATAGCTGAAGCGCGCCACAGCGGAATCAGAGTGGTTACACTCATAGGCCCACCCCTCAAGTGGCTTTTTTTAAGAAAAAGCCACCTTGGGTGCTCCTGCCTGGGCACTGTTACTCTGGTTCCGCTCTAGCGAGCTCCGGTTCCGTGCCCAGCCAGGCGCCGCGCCGCATCGCGCCACGGGGTGCGCACCGCATAGGCAGGTGTTGCTGTAACGCTCCGCTTGCTTACCGCCAGCAGTTTTCTTCTGAGCAGCCATTGCACCGCGGCCTGTGCGGAGCTTTTTGACACTCCAACTGACTCAGCCAGCTCGCGGTAGCTAGCTTCCACTGCGCCGCCCAGGCGAGCCTCTTCTGCGGCAATCCAGAGGTAAACCACGAAGCTGACCGGCTTTCGGTCGTGGCCCACCAGGTCCCGCATCAGCACATCAATCACGTAGTCGTCGAATGTCGGCATCGCTATATCGAGAATTACTATAGCAATAAATAGCTGATTGCAGTGCGGATTTTGTCTGCGTTATGCTCGGCACATCGTTGGAGGCCAAAATGGTTCGAGGAATCAAATTCGTGGGCATTCCGGTGAAGGATCAGGATGCATCGCTGAAGTTTTACACTGAAGCCATGGGCTTCAAGGTTGCTACCGACCAACCGTTTAATGCAAAGCAACGGTGGATTGAGTTGCTCATTCCGGGAGCCGAAACGGGCCTCGCATTATTCACCCCGGAGGGTCACGAGCACCGCATTGGGGAATTCCAATCCATCTCCTTTTGGTGCGACGATGTGTTTGCCACCGCAAAAATGCTGCAGCAAAAAGGCGTCGAATTCGAGCAGGAGCCGAAGACTGAATCGTGGGGGTCGGCGGCCATCTTCAAAGATCCCGACGGCAATCTATTTGTACTCTCAAGCAAGGGCAAGCAGAAATGACGACACGCTCCGCGCAGACAGGCGGGCAGATTCAGGCCCATCAGGAGTCGGATTAAGACTCTACTTGAGCTTCAGGTCGGAGATGAAGTCCTTGCGGGCGTCCCACGAGCTGACCGTCTTCACCGCGCTCTTCTTGCCGTCTTTCTCCGCCCACAGGTCGAAGTCTTCGGCCATGTTGACCTGGGCAAAATAATAATGGCCGTCCGCGGTAGATGAATAACTGCGAATGGATTTGGTCTTGTCGTTTTTCAGGAAGACCGTAACGCCGGCCACGGGGCTTGAGCCCGTATTCAGCACCGTGCCCCTCACTGTGCGATCGCCCAGGTTCAGGGCCTGCGCAGCAGGCGCAAACAGGCCGCCCGGCGGCCCAAAGGAAATGATTCCGGCCGCCAGAGCGGCAATTGCGGCTCCCGCCAGAAGACGTGCCCGGTGTTGCTTCACTCTTCCTCCTCATCCTCTTTGAAGAGATCGTCTTCTTCTTCGAGGTCGTCCTCCATGCGGGCCAGTTCCAGCGGTTCGACGCCAACCACCTCGTACTCCGAGCCGCATTCATCGCAGGCAATCACGTCGCCTTCTTCCACTTCGTCAATTTCGATATCCAATACATTGTCGCATTCAGGGCAGCTGGGCATGGCAGTCTCCTCTCTCTCCAAAAGCAATTCGTAGCAGCGTTGCGATTTACTCCAGCAACTCTCGGCTCCGCTCCCAAACCAAATATCAGCCCTCGAGGACCTCGGCGGAAACGGAAATTGCCGCGAAACGATTTTGCCTCCAGGATGCTTTGATTCTGGTTCCGCTATAGTTTTAAGTGCAACCCGACCTCAGGTCAAGAGCCGGCGATCCAAGGCTAAAATCCGAACTGCGGAGACTCTACCACGAATCCCTCCCAAACGCTGCAGGCCATCGCCGCTTGACCGCAGTTCCGCACCAGCTTTGCAGCCATTTCATGACACCGGACAGCTTCAGAGTTTAACCTGTTGATTGCGATGCCCAGATTCGGATCCACTCCGTTAGCCTTCCCCGACTTCAAAGGCGCCACGCGCCGGTTGATTCTGATCAACCTCGCCGCCTACTTTGCGCTCCTCGTCGCGAATATCGCCTTGCGCAACCAATCTATTGACCTGGCAGGTTCGCTCGGCTTGGTCCCGGGCCTCTTTCTGCACGGCAACATCTGGCAGCCGCTCACCTACAGCTTTGTTCACATTGGCCTGTGGGGAACATTCCTGGAACTGCTTTCGCTCTGGTTTCTCGCCGGCTTTCTTGAGATGCAGGGCCACAGCCCGAGCTGGGTCATGGGGCTTTACGCCGTGTCGGTGCTGGGCACGGCGGCGGCCGCACTGGCTATTTACGCCGCCAGCCCCACGCTCGGATATTCAATCTCTTTCGTCCCCATTACTGGCTGTTTCGGCGGCATCTTCGGGTTGCTCGCGGTCATCGGCCTGCTCTATGGCGACGTGCAGTTCATGATGTTTCCCTTGCCCATCGGCATCAAGGCGCGCTACCTGGTCATCATCTACGCGCTCGTCTCCATCGCCATGCTCTTCAGTGCCCAGCGGATGTACGCCTTTGCGCAGCTCGGCGGCGCGCTGGCTGGAATGATGTGGGCCAGGATGGCGCCGCGCCGCGGAGTCTCGTTCCTGCTTAGCGAAAACTGGTATGGCCTGCGCAACCGCTACTACCGCTGGAAGCGCCGCCGCGCCGCGCGCAAATTCGAGGTCTACATGCGCTCCCAGGGACGCACCGTGCGCTTTGACGGCCACGGCCGCCAGCTCGATGAGGACCCCGACGACAAGAAACGCTGGAACTGATGCCGCGCCGGCGCGATAAAATAATCTCGAAATGTCCACAAAAATAGTCTTTCTCTTTCCCGGGCAGGGATCGCAGGCGGTTGGCATGGGCCGCGATCTTGCTGATCGATTTCCCGTGGCCGCGCAGACCTTTGCCGAGGCCGATGAAGCGCTCGGATTCCCGCTTTCGCGACTTTGTTTCGACGGCCCGGAAGAAGACCTTCGCCTGACCGAAAACACCCAGCCGGCCATTCTCACCGTGAGCGTGGCCGCGGCCCGTGTGCTCGCCGACCACGGCGTCGAGCTGGCGCTCGCCGCAGGTCACTCGCTGGGCGAGTGGTCGGCCCACGTGACGGCGGGAACGCTTGCCTTTGCCGATGCGGTGCGCGCCGTAAAGGCTCGCGGCCGCGCCATGCAGCTCGCGGTTCCGGCCGGCCAGGGCGCCATGGCCGCAATCCTCTCGCTCGATCCAGCCCAGGTGGCCGAAGCCTGCGCCGAAGCCGCCGCGGAGACCGGCCTGACGGTGCAGGCCGCCAACCTCAACTCGCCCGGCCAGACCGTCATCTCCGGCGCACTTGCCGCTGTCGAAAAGGCTTCGGCGCTGTGCAAGACCAAAGGCGCACGCCGCGCCGTCATGCTCCCTGTCAGCGCTCCCTTCCATTGCGCGCTGATGACCCCCGCACAGGAAGAAGTGGCGCGGGTGCTGGGCGCCCTCACCATGGTCGATCCCCGCATACCCGTCGCCGCCAACGTGACTGGTGCCTTGGTGACCACCGCCGACGCGGCTCGCGATGCGCTCATTCGTCAGGTAACAGGCGCGGTCCGCTGGGTGGACTGCATTCAGTCGCTCAAGGATGCCGGCGCGGAGTTGTTCATCGAGACCGGCCCCGGCAAAGTCCTCTGCGGCCTGCTCAAGCAAATCGATCCCGCCCTGAAGTCGCTGAATGTGGAAGACGCAGCCAGCCTGGAAAAAACGCTGGTGGAAATGAATTGCCCCGTCCGGTGAGGCGGGCGACGCTAATCCGGGTCTCCCAACTCCCGCAGCAGGAACGCGTAGTCGAAAGCGATTTCCTTCAGGTAATCGTACCGACCGCTCGCGCCGCCGTGCCCCGCCTGCATATTGGTCACCAGCAACAGCGGGTTGCCATCTGTTTTCAGTGTCCGCAGCTTGGCCACATACTTGGCCGGCTCCCAGTACATCACCTGGCTGTC
>PLSH01000065.1 GCA_003165095.1 Acidobacteriaceae bacterium | reverse complement strand
TGCTGTGGGTCACCGGCGTTGACGGAGAAGTTGGGTTCATCAACCGGGAATACAGAGAATTCTGCGGCGTGACCTGCGAGCAGGTGCAATGCGGCAAATGGCACCAGCTTATTCATCCCGCCGATGCGCCGGCTTTCGTCGATACGTTCCGCCGCGCGATAAGGGAGCACGCTTCCTTCAGTGCCGAATCGCGCATTCGCCGGGCCGATGGCGAATGGCGTCTCGTGGGCACCAACGCCGAACCGCGCCTTTCGCCGGCCGGCGAATACATGGGGCACATCGGCCTCAGCGCGGACATCACCGAGCGCAGGCGCGCCGAGGAAGCGCTGCGCGAGAGCGAAGAGCGCTTCCGCACGGTCTTCGAGAATGCACCATCCGGTGTTTGCGTCACCGGGTTGGATGGGCGCTACATGCAGGTGAATGCGGCTTTCTGCCGGATGATGGGATACACCGCGCAGGAACTGCTTGGCAAGCTGTGGTCCGACCTGACCCACCCTGACGATCTGGGATCCTCTTTACAGACAAGGGATGAGGTTTCCAGAGATCTCGGCGGTTGGAAGGAAGCGGAAAAACGATACGTCCACCGTAGCGGAGCTACTGTTTGGGTGCACATAAAAATCGCGTTGGTACCGGACTCCGCCGGCGTCCCGTTGTGGCATGTGGTCCACGTGGAAGACATCACCGAGCGCAAGCAAGCCCAGCAGACCCTTCTTGAAAGTGAACACCGCTTCCGCGTGATGGCGGACAGTTGCCCGATCGCGATCTGGGTGGGCGATGCAAAAGGCAGGATCCGATTCGCCAACCGCACTTACCTGAATTTCTGCGGAATCACCTCTGAAGAGCTCGACCCTGACGCGTGGCGCTCGCTGGTGCACCCCGACGACGCGCCCCAGTTCTTGCAAGCGTTGGAGCGCACGTTGAACGAGCATACGAGATTCAATGCCGAGTGGCGCGGCCGGCGCGCCGACGGCGTTTGGCGCTGGATTGAATCGCATGCGGTGCCGCGCTTTTCAGCGCAGGGTGAGTTTCTGGGCCTCGTAGGCACCAGCGCCGACATCACCGAGCGCAAGCAGGCCGAGCAGGCCCTGCAAATCAGCGAAGAAAAGTTTCGCCAGCTCGCCGAAAACATCCATGAGGTCTTCTGGATGATGAGCCCTTCAGCCGACGAAGTACTTTATGTCAGCCCGGCCTACGAACAGGTGTGGGGCAGAACCTGCGAAAGCCTCTACCAGCGCCCCATGTCCTGGACCGAATCCGTTCATCCTGACGACCAGGCCCACGCTCATGCGATGTTTGCCCGGCAGACTCAGGGTGAAGCCATCGACTCGGAGTACCGCATCCTCACTTCGGACGGGCAGGAGAAATGGATTCGCGATCGCGCCTTTCCCGTCCGCGACGCATCCGGGCAAATGATCCGCGTGGCCGGAATCGCGGAGGAGTTTACTGCTCAGAAACACTACCAGGAGGAATTGATTCGCGCTCGCGAGGATGCCGAAGCCGCCAACGAAATGCTTTCCGCTGAACATGCGATTCTCGATGGCGAGCGCAAATTGCTGCGCGCTTTCATCGACAACGTTCCCGATTTGATGTTTGTGAAAGACACCGAAGGCAGGTTTGTAGTCGCCAATCCAGAGCTTGCAAAATTGTCCGGAGCGGAAAAACCTGAAGCCATGCTCGGAAAGACCGATTTTGATTTTTATCCGCATGAGATCGCCGCCGGTTTCCGTGAAGAAGACCAGCGCGTCATACTCTCTACCCTGCCCGTGTTCGACCGTGAAGAAACATTCCGCGCCTCGGCGACAGACGAGCTTTGCTACATGCTCACCACCAAGGTGCCGCTCTTCGATCGCCACGGCCACGTGACGGGAGTCGCGGGCATCGGGCGAAATATCACCCAGCGCATCAGAGCCGAGATTGCGCTTCGCGACAGCAATCTCCAACTTCAGGAGACCACCGCGCGGGCCAAAGAGCTGGCCCTCGATGCCAACGCCGCCAATCGCGCCAAGAGCCGCTTCCTGGCCAACATGAGCCACGAAATCCGCACTCCCATGAATGGCGTCATCGGCATGAATCAACTGCTGCTCGAAACCAGCCTCACGCCGGAGCAACGGCGCTTCGCCGAGGTGGCGCAGACCAGCGGGCGAACCCTGCTGGCCCTCATCGACGACATCCTTGACCTGTCAAAAATCGAAGCTGGAAAAATCGCTCTCGAAAACCTGCTCTTCGACCTGGGCCAGACCGTCGACGAACTGGTCCTGCCCCTGCGCGTTCATGCCGAAGCCAAGGGGCTGGTCATCTATTCGCGCGTCTCATCCAAAATTCCGCGCCTCCTGCGCGGCGATGCCCATCGGCTGCGCCAGGTGCTCACCAACCTCTCCGCCAACGCCATCAAGTTCACTGCGCGGGGAGGGATCACGCTGAATGCGGAACTCGAAAACCTGTGCGGATGTGCCGCAACCGTTCGCTTCACCGTCACCGACACCGGAATCGGAATCGGCGCGGAGCAGATTGCGGTGCTGTTCTCGCCCTTCGTCCAGGCCGACGCCTCCACCACTCGCAAGTATGGCGGGACCGGCCTCGGACTCGCCATATCAAAACAGCTTGTGGAGATGATGGGCGGCAGCATTGGAGTCAATAGCCGCGAAGGCCAGGGCTCGTCCTTCTGGTTCACGGCAGTCTTCGAGTGCGAAGCCGCAGCAGAGCGCCAAACCGCGCCTCGGCCTGACAACGCGCTGCAGAACGAATTCGCGCATGCGCATGCGCGGCCTGCGCGGCCAGGAAATGGAGAGACAATCCTGGTGGCCGAAGACAATTCCACCAACCGCGAACTGATTTTGGCGCAACTTGAAAAACTGGGATACAAAAGCCACGCGGTCGCCGACGGAGCAAAGGCCGTTGAAGCCGTCCTGCGCGGAGGCTTCGACCTGGTCCTGATGGACTGCCAGATGCCCGAGATGGATGGTTACGAAGCCACCCGCCGCATCCGTCAGTCGATTCAAGCCCGCATTCCCATTGTCGCCCTCACCGCCAGCGCCATGACCTCTGACCGGGAACGCTGCCTGGGCGAGGGGATGGATGACTACCTTGCCAAACCCGTTGAGCTTGCGCTGCTGGCCCAGGTCCTCGCCAGGTGGATTTCCGCATCCAGCCCCGCAAAAACTTCCCAGCCCCTCCATCAGCCCTCCGCGAAGACTGAGGCAACTGTCTTCGATGTTGACTCCCTGCTGCGGCGTCTGTTGGACGACCGCAAGCTGGCTCGCGCGACTGTCAATGCGTTTCTCGATGATGCTCCCTCGCAACTGGAGCAGTTGCGCGTTCGCCTGGACCAATCGGATGCCCCTGGCATTCGGTTGCAGGCCCACACCCTCAAAGGAGCGGCAGGAACAGTGGGTGCGAAAACCCTGTGTACGGTAGCCCTGGCGATCGAAACAGCCGCGGGCAATGATCGCATCGACCCGTGCCGCAGCCTTCTCGAACGCGCCATCGAGGAATTCGAGCGATTCAAAATCGGCGTGGCGCATCAGCGATGGATTTCAGCCGTAAATGGCGATGCTTCTGCTGACGAAGCCAACGAAGTTCAGGCTGGCTTGCAGGTTGGGTGTCTTCCGTTTCGCCGCGAGAGCTGACAAATCGCAAGAAAACGCCTCCGCGCTCGAGGACGGACAACGGAGCCACGCCGCTCTACTTTTCTACCACTGCCTTGGATAGATTCCGCGGCCGATCAACGTCCACGCCGTGTTCCAGCGCCATGTAGTAAGCGAACATCTGCAGCGGAACCACTTCAAGAATGGGCAGCAGGTATTCCGATGCCGGCTGCACGCGAATGCAGTCGCTCACCAGGGCCGGCACAGCTTCGTCATCGGCGTTGGCCAGCGCAATCACTTTAGCCCCCTGCGCCTTCATGTCTTCGAGAAGCTGAAGCGTTTTTTCATAGCGCCGCACTGAAGCATCGAGCTTGCGGTCCACCGTCGCAATCACCACCAGCGGAACCTGGTCGCTCACCAGCGCGTTGGGGCCGTGTTTCAATTCGCCCACCGGGTAGCCTTCGGCGTGAACATAGGAGGCTTCCTTCAGCTTGAGCGCGCCTTCGCGGGCGATGGCGTAATGAATGCCGCGGCCGAGATAAAGAAACGTCGATGCGTGCGCGTACTTGTGCGCCAGCGCCTCGGCCTGCTCCCGCCATGCGTCGAGTTGCCGCTCCAGCGCATCCGGCACGGCCTTCAACTCGGGAATGTATTCCGCCAGCATTTCAGCGTCCATGCGCCCCAGGTGCGTGCCCTCATAAAGCGCCAGCAAATAAAGCACGGCCAACTGGCAGGTGAAGCTCTTGGTGGCCGGGATGGCTCGTTCCACGCCTGCCGCGAGGATCATCGAAACGTCGGCCTGGTTGGCCATCGTCGAGTCCGCCGCGTTGGTGATGGCCAGCGTCCGGTGCCCTTGCCGTCGCGCCTCGGCCAGCGCCGCCAGCGTGTCTGTGGTTTCGCCGGACTGCGACAGCACCAGCACGCTCGGGTGGCGCAGGTCGACGTAATCGGGGGCGCCGCGGCAACTGTATTCGCTCGCGTATTCCACGTCGACCGCCAGCCCGCACAGGTCTTCGAGAAGAATCTCGGCGTAGAGTCCGCTGTGGCGGCTGGAGCCGCTGGCCGCAATCAGAATTTCGCCCGCCGGCCCAACCCAATTCGACAGCAGTGCGCCGATCTCCGGCTTCAGCCCCTGCTGTTCGCCCAGGTAAAGCGACAGCGTGCGCCTCAGCGCCTGCGGCTGTTCATAAATCTCGCGTAACATTTCGTGGGGGAAATTCGGCATCGTGTCTTCGCAGCGTAAAGCCCCATCGGGCCAGATTCAGTTTCTAATTTGATGATAGCTCGCAGGGCCCGGGCGGAAACCCTGTGCAGATGTCCACCTACGCTCGCCTCACCGCTCGTTCAAATCCACCTCATACAGATTCACAGACGGCGTCCGCGCCGTCACCACCGGCAAATCCCCCGGCGCAAGCCCGATCAGCCTGTAGTCGGTAGCCGCGATGGGCCGCAGGTCGTCGATCGTCGCCACCTGCTCCAGCTTTCCAGACGGAACCGCGATCCTGTAAATCGGCTTCCCCGCCTCAAGAAAATCCTGGAAGTAGAGATACTTCCCATCGTGCGACCAGGTGGGATCGCCCGCGCCGTGCTTGGTCAGCGGAGACCACTTCTGCGTAGTGGAGTCGTAGAGCAGCAGCGCGCGCTGATCGAGCGGCATGGCGGCAATGTAGCGGCCGTCCGGCGAAAGGCGCGGGCTGAACAATCCCGCCGACCCCGGAATCTCCGAAACCTTGTGCGTCTCCAGGTTTAGCAGGTAGATCGCTTTCGGCTGGCCGTTATCCATGCGCTCGGGGAGCCGGCCAAACACGATCGACTGACCGTCCGGAGTCCAATCGGGATCGGCTTCGTTGCGGTCCTCGTTCAGCACCGGCGTCAGCTTGCCGCCTTCCGCATCCACCAAATAAATCTTCCACGGCTTGCCCGCCTCCTCGGCCATCACCGCCAGGCGCCGGTTGTCGGGCGACCACTTCATCGTAAAGATGCGCAGCGGAGGATTGGTCAACTCCACGCGCTCCGATCCATCCACCCGGCTGCGCCACAGCGAACTGTCAGACGCGTTATGCCACGCAATCCACTTTCCGTCCGGCGAGAATTGCGCCATGTCCGCGGCGCTCAGGTTTTGCCCCAGCGTAGTGAATGCAGAGGAGCCGGGCATGGCCTGCAACAGCTCAAATTGCGCGTTGGCGCCGATGAAGGTCACCCGGTCGCTTCCCGGCGTCGTGCTCGGAGCCTGGTATTCGATTGGCCCGTTGGTCACCTGTCGCGGCTCGCCTCCTGCCAGGTACCAGGGCCGCTCCTGCCGCACCCAGATCTCGCTGCGCCCGCTGTGATGGGACTGAAAAACAAAATACTCGCCGTCTGGAGTCCAGCTCCCGCAGCACTCTGACGCGGGCTGGCTCCATCCCGGCAGCAGCGGGTGAGCATTGGATCCGTCCGCATTCACCTCCCACAGCTCCGCGGTCTGCTGCTTGGCGTCGCGGAGCGTGTAGCGCAGCCGGCGTCCGTCAGGCGACCAGCGCAGCCAGAAGGCCAGGCTGGGGGTGGTCAAAAGCTTGTGCGGATCGCTGCCGTCGGCGCCCACCTCGGTCAGATCGTTGCCGCTCGCCACCAGCAGCCGCCGCCCGTCCGGCATCCATGTGGCGTCGTGAGCCAGCACGTTGGGAACCCGGCGCGCGTCGCCGCCCAGCGTCGGCACAATCCATAAAGGCTGCTCCGGCTCCGCCTGCAGATGGCTGCGCACCACCAGCTTCGAGCCGTCTGGCGAGAGCGATCCGATCAGCGGCGCGCCAATCTCCGAAGGCAGCTTGAAGTGGCTGATCTCTCCGTTTGCGGCCAGCGCCACGGCCAGCACCGGGTTGCCGTTGTCCATGTGCGAAAAGTAGATGCGCGTGCCGTCGCTGGCCGAGCTCGAGAAGCTCTCCACATCCAGGTCGTTGGTGAGCACGTGGCCGGAATAAGTGACCTGGGCAACGCGGTAGGGCGTGCGCACCGGCGGACGCAGCAGCAGAGCCGCAGCCAGCAGCAGGCAGACGAGCCCCAGCCCGGCGGCCAGCCAGTGCCACACCGCCGGCCGTCCCGGCGCCGGCAAAACCTCAGTTTCCGCCGGCGTGGCGTGGGTATCGAGGGCCTTCACCGGCGCGATAAACCGGAATCCGCGCTTGGCCAGCGTCTCCACAAACCGCGGGTTCTCCGCCGAGTCGCCCAGCGCCTCGCGAAGCTTGTTCACCGCTATTCCCAGGCCGTGGTCGAAGTCGACGGTCGTGTCGGAGCCCCAAAGCTCAATCTGCAGGGTCTCCCGCGAAACCACTTCCCCCGGATGCTCGAGCAGCACGGCCAGCAGCTTGAAGGGTTGGCTCTGCAGGCGTACCCTCACACCGGAGCGGCGCAATTCTCCCGTTTTCAGGTCGGCTTCAAAAATTCCGAACTGCACCCGGTTGGCGACGTCGTTCTGTGGCCCCATACTCATGGCTGCACGGATCAAACTCCGCATTAGAAGTGTACGAGAACGGAGCATGGAATTGTCTATCCCCTAAAGGATCGATGAAAATATGCCTTCAACCGCAGAAGATGTTTTCTATCAAACTATTAAAACTAAACGAGTTACAGGATAAACACCAATTGACGGCAAATTGGCGGTTAGTGGGTTGACCATCGCACCAGGCAAAGCGTCTCCTCGTGCCTGTTGCGGCGGATTCACCTTCGCCTGCACCTTGAAACCCTTTTTTGAGCAGTCAACGCTTGTCAACAATTTTGGAGGGCATTGTGATGTTGAAAACAGCCAGTTTCCTGACCTGCCTCGAACGCCACGCCAGGTCGATAATGGCGGCGATCGTCGTGCTGGTCATCTCCCTTATGGCGCCAGCACTGAGGGCACAGACCGATACAGGCAGCATTATCGGCACGGTGACTGATGCGTCGGGCGCTGTTGTCCCCGCCGCCACCATCACCGTTACCAATCTCGACACGAACCGAGCGGTCTCCGTCAAGAGTCTGGCCGATGGAAGCTTCGCCGTGAATGCTTTGCCCATTGGCAACTACAAGGCCGAAGCGACCAAGCAGGCCTTCCAGGGCGAGGCCACCACGTTTTCCCTGCAAATCTCCGAGGTAAAAGGGCTCAGCTTCAAATTGAAGGTGGGGTCTGCGAGCGAGACTGTGGAAGTCACCAGCGCAAGCCCGCTGATCGAATCGACGACTTCGTCGGTTGGCGAAGTGATCGAAGGAAGCCAGGTTGTCGATCTCCCGCTCAACGGCCGCAACTTCACCACGCTGGCTCTGCTGACTCCCGGCGTGGGCCGCGGCCAGTACTCCGATAATGCGAGCGCTCCGAGCAACAACGCGGAAACCTGGCGGAATGCCGATTCCGGCGCTGCTGCACTGGCTGTCGACGGTTTGCCGCCCCAGTCCAACAACTTCATGATCGATGGCATTGACAACAATGAGTCGCTGGTCAATACCATCGTGATTTTCCCGGCGATCGAGGATATCGCCGAGTTCAAGACGACGACCAGCACTCCTCCGGCTGAGTTTGGCCGCTCCGGCGGCGGCGTAGTTCAGGTCGCCACGAAATCCGGCACCAACCAGCCTCATGGCGCTGTGTATTGGTTCAACCGTTCCAAGATTGGCGCCGCGGACACCTTCAACTACACCTCGGCCCCGCAAACGGCTCCAGAGCTGAGCCGCAACCAGTTCGGCGGCTCCGCGGGCGGCCCGATCTGGAAAAGCAAGCTGTTCGCCTTCGGGGATTACCAGGGCTGGCGGGAAAGCCTGCCGGCGGGTATTACGACGACGCGGGTGCCTACGGCTTTGATGCGCCAGGGTAATTTCTCGGAACTGCTCAGCTCGACCGGCGCGGGAACAGCAACCAGCGTGCCCATTCAGGCCATCTGCCCGAATCTTTACTCCGGGGGCACCCTGCTGCCGCAATTTAACGCTGGCCTTGGGTACGTTTATAACCCGCAAACCTGCATGCCCTTTGGCTGGACCGGCGCCGTCAACACCACGCAAGCTGGAAACCCCGCACTCAACATCGTTCCAACTGGCAGCCAGATTGCAGCCGGCGCAAACTACCTGAATGCGTTTCCCACTGCGAACATTCCGAATGTTACCGCCGCCGATATCGCGGCCAACAATCCAAACTTCTCCCACGCGCAATACAACGTTGAGACGATGAACGATTACGACGCACGCCTGGACTGGACCGCAACTGCGAAGGATACTCTCTTCGCCCGTTACAGCATAGGCCAGGACTTTCTGCACAACACCCCGTACCTGGTGGATGCCACTCACTTCCTGCCTACCGGGAATGGCCTGAATCCTTCGCATCCGCGGCAGGTTGCGGTCGGCTACACGCATATCTTCAACGGCAACACCATCAACGAATTCCACTACGGCTGGGACCGGGATCTGTCCGGATACGAGCAGCCGGACGCGGGCGTTCCGCTGGCCCAGAGTCTGGGCATCGCCAACGCCAACACTTCCACATTGCTGGGCGGCATGCCGATCATCGGCGGATGGTACGGCAACCTGAGTTACGTGGGCGATGGTGGTCCGTATCTGATCGTCGAGCCGACCAACCAGTTTTCAGATGCGCTGACCTGGAACAAGGGAAAACACACCTTCAAGTTCGGCGCCAGCATTATTCGTCGCGATGTGAACTGGGATCAGGGCAACGATGCCAAGGGGTACTTCTGGATCGACGACGGCAACTATGGCGGCCTGCCAGCCCCCACTTCGGCCCACGGGACATTTACCGGCTATGAAGACTCTGAGTTGCTGGCTGGCTTCATGGCCGGCTACGAAGTTGGCGCCTTCTCGGGGTACTACGACACGCGTAGCTGGGAGAATGGCTACTTTGCCCAGGATGACTGGCGGGTTGGCCGGAAACTCACTCTGAATCTCGGCCTGCGCTATGACACCCTGAGCCCGCCGACGGAAGCTCACAACCACATGTCCAACTTCAACCCGGCCACGGGCGAACTGGTGGAGGCCGGAACCTCCGGATGGCCCGCCGCTTTGGTCAACACACCCCACGGAGACTTGGGCCCGCGCGCCGGATTTGCCTACGATCTGCGGGGGGACGGCAAGACGGTGATCCACGGCGGCTACGGCCTGTTCTACTTCGTGAATCGCGGCGGCGT
>PLSH01000344.1 GCA_003165095.1 Acidobacteriaceae bacterium | reverse complement strand
GTGGCAAAGTTGTCGGTGCCGTCGGCGATAATATCAAAGCCGCTGAAGATATCGAGCGCGTTCGTGCTGTTGAGATAGGTATCAAAGCGCTCGATCTCGACAAAGGGATTGATTGCCTTCAGCTTGTCGATGGCCGAGTCGAGTTTGAGGCGGCCCACATCGCTGGTGTAGTGAAGCACCTGCCGCTGTAGATTCGTGTAATCCACAACGTCGAAATCGACCAGACCGAGCGTTCCCACGCCGGCTGCGGTCAGATAGAGGGCCAGGGGCGATCCCAGCCCGCCCGTCCCCACGCACAACACGCGCGCGGCTTTCAGCTTTTTCTGCCCTTCCAGGGTAACTTCGGGCATGATGAGGTGGCGCGAGTAACGCAGAATTTCTTCGTTGCTCAACGTTACCTGACTACTATCATTCAATGGGGACACTACTTTTCTCCAGTACTAAAGTTTGTTGGATTCTCTTGCACGATGCACGGCTGCGGTTTAGCGTCCTCCGGCGACGGAAGGAACAATTGCAATCGTGTCGGTCTCCTTGACCGGGGTAGCGTCCTTGCTCAAATAGCGAATATCTTCATCGTTCAGATAAATATTCACGAAGGAGCGGAGTTTGCCGTCCTCGGAATAGAGATGCTTGCGCAGATCGGGATGCTGAGCGGTAAGATCGTTCAGGGCTTCGCCCACGGTCTGGGCGTTGACTTCGATGATGGACTGCTTCCCAGCGTAAGGGCGGAGAGGCGTAGGTATTAGGATTTTAATTGACACATGGTTCCTTTCTTAACGATTTTTTATCTTTTCTGTTATGGCAATTACGCGGTTACTTCAAGAACTTCATCCACATAACTTTTGGTCTCTTCCGCTCCCTCCAATAGAAATGCGTTGGTAAGAGTGGCATGCCCGCTTTCCACACTGGTAATCACATAGGAACAACCAGTCCAGTGCGCTTCCGCAAGATCGGTCGCGGACCATTGGGCCGGATGATCTGGATGCGAATGATAGAAACCGACAATATCGTGGCCCGCAAGCAACGCTTCACGCTGAATGCGCAGCAGTTCCGACGGGCTGATGCGATAGCGATTGGCAGGTGAATCCGTTCGCGTATTGCCGCATGGCACCACGGCCTTGACCGCCTTTCCGCCTACCTCATCGAACTCGCCCTGCAGCACGCCGCAGCACTCATGCGGATAGCTCTCTTCCCCGTGCCGCCGCAACTGATCGTAAAGTGAGCTGGATATTATTAAAGCCATAACGGTTCGCTCCCCTGCGTCATGCGGTCTCATCCCAGAANNCGCTCAGATACTTATCTCCCGAGTCAGGAAAGATGGTGACGATCACCGCACCGGGAGCGGCTTCCCGGGCAATTCGCAAAGCACCTACAAGCGCCCCGGCAGCGGATACGCCCACTAGCAGCCCTACTTCGCGAGCCAGCTTCCTGGCCATCGCGTAGGCAGCTTCCGATTCGATGCCCAGCTCCGCATCGGCGATGCTGGCGTCGTATATTTTTGGAATAATCGAGGTCTCCATGTGTTTGGTGCCCTCGATGCCGTGAAAGGGTGAGTCGGGCTGCAGCGAGATGCAGCGGATCGCTGGATTCAATTCCTTCAACCGGCGCGAAGTTCCAACAAAAGTCCCGCTGGTGCCAAGCATGGCGATGAAGTGCGTCACCCGTCCCTCAGTTTGCCGCCAGATTTCATCGGCGGTGCCATTCGAGTAGTGCGCGCGCCAATTTGCGTCGTTTGAGTACTGATCGGCATAGTAATACTTATCCGGTTCCGCGGCCGACATCTCTTGTGCCTTGCGAATGGCACCGTCCGAACCTTCACCGGGATTGGTATAAACGATCTGTGCGCCGTAGGCATGAAGAATCTGCTTTCTCTCCCTCGATACATTCAATGGCATGCAAAGCGTAACCGGAATTCCATACGCCGCACCCAGCATGGCATAGGCAATGCCGGTATTGCCGCTGGTGGAATCGAGCAGAATCTTTCCCGCTCCGAGTTCGCCTGTCCGCAAAGCCTCGGCAACAATGTTCGAGGCTGCGCGATCCTTGACCGAGCCTCCGGGATTGGTCCACTCGGCCTTGGCCAACACTTGCACATCTTTCAAATCCGCGATCATATGCTCCAAGCGTAGCAATGGCGTATTGCCGATTCGCTCCTTCAGATTGCTGCCTCCACCGCGCGAGGTATTGATCTCTCCGATCCGGCAGCGCGCAATGTACGAATCCATCTCTTCAAGTTCAGAGGTCGGATTATCTGTTGTTGTATAAAGCATAGGCATCTTCTAAACGTAATGGTGGGGTGCTACAGACCGATTGCTGGAGCTAGAGAACACAGCGAGTGGCGGGAAAAGAAAAACCACTCAGGAATCCGAGTGGTCTGAAGTCAAGCGTCCGGAATGAACCGGCTGTCTAAAAATAGGCGCTATTCTCCAGATGCCCGCCAAGGGGTAGGCAACAACAACATAGCGCACTGGAGAATTTATTTTGCATTCTTTAGCTCAACCAACTACAAGGATAGCAACAGAGCATTGCCCAGTCAATATCTGAATCGAGTAACGCGATCTCTTCGATGTCAATAATATATTTCTATGTCTGC
>PLSH01000226.1 GCA_003165095.1 Acidobacteriaceae bacterium | reverse complement strand
TTCTGCGCCAGCCACTCGTTGTAAGCCGCCGCGCTCTGCGTATACGTATACTGCGGATACTCGTACATCAACTGCAGCGCGGTCCCAAACGTCCGCTTCACCACATCCACTGATTCCGTCCACGGCCACAGCCACGCCGCGTCGATGTGCGCATTCCCGGTCAGGTGAAACGTAGCTTCCTGCAGCAGCGGCTTCAGCGCATCCAGCTTGTCGTGCGCAGTCTTCAGGCTGGCATCGAATGTGGCCTGGTCATGCGCGTCCAGCGCCTTCAGATCCACCGCCTCGATCGCCCCCTGAAGCACCGCCTGCTTTGAAGTGTCGCCCGGCGCCAGCGACGGAACCAGCAGCGCCGCTGACAAAAACTCCTCGCGCAGATCCTCCGGATTGGGCCGGTTCTCCGGAAAATCGATGCGCAGCGTCGCGCCCCGGAACCGCTTCACGTCCACCGTGTGCAGCAGCTTCACCGCAACTGTCACCTTGTCGCCCGGCTTGGCGTCGTCAAACAGCACAATCGGCTCCAGGTCCTCGCCCAGCGCCACCCGCCGCCCGTTAAAGTAGAGAATCTCCGGCATCGGCCCGTTGGCGTCGGCACGAAACTCAAACCAGATCCGCGACCCGCTCAGCCCGTACCCGTGCAGCGTCTCTGGAACCTCGTACGTCTGTCGAAACCACACGGCCTCGTTGGGAGCCTTGGCGTCCGGCGCAATCGTCTGCCACGAGCTTTCGTCCAGGTTCACCTCTTCGCCATGCGCCAGGTCGCCGCTGTGCGTCTTCCACACCCCGTCCGGCAGCTCGCGAAAACTGCCCAGCCGGTCGACAATCTTCTGGCAATCGGGCGGCAGCAGCACGGTAGCCTTGGCAAAATCGCCGCCTCGCTGCGCAAAAGCGCGTCCCGAAAAAAGGAGCGTTGCAACCAGCAAAAAAGAAACCACCGCAGCAAGTCGAATCGCTTTCCAGACAGAATTCATGGCGCATAACCCTCCGCAGCATTTTAGGCCATCACCCCCATGCCCCATCGAACGGATCCACCCTGCGCTCATTTGCCTTCCTCATGAAAATCCCGGTGCTATCATCGGCCCGTATGCCCACACGAACGCGTCTCTCCGAAAGGAAACCCCGCCATGCACTGGTATAACTACCTCGCCTGCTTCTTCGCCGGACTGTTTCTCACCAACGTCGTCCCTCATTTCGTCCACGGCATCTCCGGCGACCCATTTCCCACTCCTTTCGCCAACCCTCCCGGAAAAGGCCTGTCCTCGCCCACCGTCAACGTCCTCTGGGCGCTCCTGAACCTCGTCGTCGGTTACTTCCTCTTCCTGGCCGGAAAAGTCTCCGGCGGTAGCTGCTCGGCGCTCGTCGTTTTCTTCGCCGGCATCGCCGCCATCAGCATCATTATGAGCATCAACTTTCAGCAGAAACAACCCCGCTGACCCCGCCTCCAAAACCGGCTCGTCGTGCCCCTTCTCACGCATCTGGTCAACCACGTGCGGCGACGTACCAATTAGCGATACTATATACCATATTACAGTATTTTCAGTTCGAGCCCGTAACGACCGCCCCTCCGTGTGAGGCCTGTCACATCACCCCCAACCCCATCGCGCTCAACATGGAAACATGACACCCGCGACCCTCGTCCTCATCGCTCCTTGCTCGCTTCTGTTGGGCGCAGCGCTGCAGATTCTCGTGGCGCGGCTTTGTTCCGCTCGAACCAAGGGAATCCTGGCCTTTCTCGCCTGCGTCCCCGCCGTCTTCGCCGTCGTCGGCCTCGTTCCCTGGGTGCGCTTCGGGCAGGCCGTCGAACTCAAGCCCCTGCCCTGGGACGGCCCCTTGGCCCTGGTCCTCCATGTCGATGCGCTCAGCGTCCTGTTTGCCTTCATGGGCGCCTCCATCGGACTCCTCGTCCTCCTCTATTCCATCGGGTACATGGCCCACGACCGCGCCGCCACGCGCTTCTACGCCATCATGCTCGTCTTCATCGGCGGCTTCATCAGCCTGGTCTTCAGCGCCAACCTCTTCCTCTTCTATCTCTGCTGGGAACTGGTCGGCCTCTGCTCCTTCTCGCTCGTCGGCTTCTGGTACACCAACCGCGAAGCGGTCAACGGCGCACGCAAAGTCCTGCTCATGACCCACATCGCCGGATACGGTCTCCTCGCCGCCATCCTGGTCGTCTATTACCGCGCCGGTACCGCGCTCTGGACCGATCCTGCCGTCGCCCACGCCTTTACCGGCGGCATCTTTCTCCTGATGCTCGTGGCCCTCATCGCCAAAAGCGTCCAGGTTCCGCTTCACACCTGGATTCCCGAGGCCATGGCCGCGCCCACCCCGGTCAGCGCCCTGCTCCACGCCGCCTGCTACGTAACCTCCGGCGTCTATCTCGCCGCCCGCATGCACAGCTTCGGCGCATGGCCCTTTGCTTGGAGCGCAACCCTCATCTGGATCGGCGTCATCACCATGGCCGTCGGCGTCATGTACGCCATGGTCCAAACCGATCTCAAGCGCATGCTCGCCTTCTCCACCGTTAGCCAGATCGGCTACATGATGATGGGAATCGGCATCGGCACGCCGCTCGCCATCACCGCCGGCCTGCTCCACTGCCTCAATCACGGCTTCTTCAAAGGCGGCCTCTTCCTTACTGCAGGCTCCGTCCAGCACGCCGCCGGAACCCGCGACATGAATCGCCTCGGCGGCCTCGCCCAGAAGATGCCCCACACCACGCTCTCCTGGCTCATCGGCATCGGCAGCATGATGGGCATTCCCCTCATGAGCGGATTCGCNNGACGAAACCAAAGACGCCCACGAATCCCCGCCCACCATGATCTGGGGCATGGGATTGCTCGCCGCAGGCAGCGTCATTCTCGGCATCGCGCCCCAGTTGGCCGTCAACGCCCTCCTCAATCCCATTCTCGGCGCGCTTGGCCTCGGCGCTGGCGTCCACGTCACTTGGTTCGGCCTCTCCGCCGATGCCGGCAGCTTCTCCACCTCGGGTGGACTCGTCCTCGCCCTGGTCTCTCTGGTCCTCGGCGGCGCAATCTACGCCGTCGCCTATGCGGCCCGTCCCGCCGCAAGCGGAGCAGCTCTAGCGGGCGCAGGCGGCGGCATCTTTACCGGCGGCGAACCGCTCTCCGATCAGGGACGCCTCACCGCTGGCGATTTCTCAGAGATCTTCCTCGAACACTGGCAGTCTTTCTTCCGTTGGTCGAACGTGGACCGCGTGTATCTGCGCATTTGGGACGGATTGCAAGCCGTTTCACGCGGGCTAGGTGTGGTGGTGGCCATGCTCGAACGCAAGGCTCTGCTGTTCGTCGGGCCGTTTGCGGTGCTGGTTTTTGTGTTCGTCCAGTGGATTATGCCTGCACCTGCGGGCGCGTATACAGGCGGCAGGCCGCCTATGCCTCACTTGTTGATTGCTGCGGTAGGAGTGGCAGCATCCGCATTGCTTGCGGCGGCACTTGTTAGTGGTGCGAAAACTAAGATTTCACTCTGGCGGGTCATTCTTGTTGTCGGTGGACTCTGCCTCGGCGGACTGCTTGCAACAAATGAGTGGTTGCAATTGGGCTTATTAGAAAGCGCGGCCTTGTTGACTGTTTGGTGCGTCTGGCTTACGGCGCGTACAAGAGCTGCCAAGCTTCTTTACTCGGCGGTTGTGGGAATATCTGTTTTATGCGCAGTAAGCAGCGAGATTCTTGCCCAGCCATTCTCTGCAAATTACTTCGGAGCTGCGAATTTTCCATGGTCCCGCGCACTTCTCATTACAGGAATCGTAGTTAAACTAGCAGCGGTCCCAATGCTCTTTTGGCTGTTATCGCTCGCAGATGAGCTTCCAACTCTTGTGCTGGGCCTCATCATCGCAGTCGTTGACATCACGGCATTTGGCGAGTTCTATGTAAGCGGTTATGACCTGCTCAATGTGCTCTACCCGTCGAGTTTTTGGCTGTGGTGCGCAGCGCTTACCGCGCTGCTTGCCGCGCTGCTGATGATCACGCAACGTAGCCTCAAGCGGTTGCTCGTGCTTTCGACGATCGAAGATGTAGGTTTCCTGCTTCTCTATTTTGCCTGGGCGAGCCATCCCGCATTAACGCCTGAGAGCGTAAATCCGCTACTTGGCATATATGGCGTCTTCATCGCCGCTTCTACCCATGCGCTGGCCAAGGCGCTTTTGTTTGCGTGCCTCGCAGCACCGGAGGCAGCTGGTGAACTGAATGAGCCGCCAGTGTCGCTTGCCTCACGCTACCCATACAGCGCCTTCGGTTTCCTGTTCGGCATGCTGGCGATGCTGGGCATACCGCCGACGATGGGCTTCATCGGGCGCTGGCGGCTTTACTCGATGGCGCTCGAAATCGGACCCTGCCCTCTGGCAATCTTCATTCTTTCGTCGATTCTTGCGCTCGTAGCTTATACCCTGGCGCTCACGCGCAACTGGTGGGGACCGCCTCGTGAACCCCCGGTCGATTCGCCTACTGAAAGAAACGCGCGCGAACCTTTCGCGCTCAAAGTTGCAATCGTTGGCGTGGTGATTGTGCTCCTCGCCGCCGGCATCTGGCCCCACGCCCTCCAACTGCTCGTGGGGGTGAAACCATGAATCTCTTCAAGCGATTGATGTGCTACTCCCGCCGCCACAGTCCATGGCTCTTTCACATGAACTCCGGCAGTTGCAACGGCTGCGACATCGAGCTCGTCGCCAGCCTCACGCCCCGTTACGACGCCGAGCAGTTGGGTGTGCGCCTTGAGGGCAGCCCGCGCCACGCTGACATTCTCTGCATCACCGGCCCCGTTACGAAGAATGCGGTAAACGCCATTCGAACTGTCTACGGTCAGGTCTGCGGCCCCAAGGCGGTCGTCGCCATTGGCTCCTGCCCCGCTACCACCAACGTCTTTATTGACAGCCGCACCCTCGATGGTCCGCTCGACAAGCACATTCCCGTCGATGTCTTCGTCCCCGGCTGCCCGCCGCGCCCCGACGCCATCATCCAGGGCGTAGTCAAAGCCGCCCAGATTCTTGCCGAACGCGGCAACAATCCGCCCCAGTCTGAAATCGCAATCGCAACCGTGTCCGGAGAGGAGCTGCCATGAACATCGCTACCGCACTGGCCCGCCTGCTCATCTTTCCGGGACTTCTGTTTGCCGTGCCCGCCGCCTGGTTCTTCCTGTGGGTTGAACGCAAGGCTGTTGCGTTGATGCAGGATCGCGTCGGGCCTCCCTTCATGCAGCCCTTCTTTGACTTCGTCAAGCTGCTCGGCAAGTCCACGCCCCCGCGCGTCGGAATCGCCGGCGCGCTCATGAAAGCGTGGCCGCTCATCGCCGTATCCGCCGCCGCCGGCGCAGTCGGACTNNAAATCGGCTCGGCGCGCGAAGCCGCGTTGAGCGTCTCCTACAACATCGTCTTCCTGCTGGCCATCGTCTCCATCGCCGCCTCGCAGCATACTTTCCGCCTCGAAGCCCTCGCCGCCCTGCCTTATTCGCCCATGCGCCTGCTCGGCATCGCCGCCATCCTCGTTTGCCTGCCCGCCAAGCTGCACCTCAATCCCTTCTCGCTTCCCAATGCCGAGCAGGAAATTTACTCTGGCCCCATGACCGAGTACGCCGGCCCCGAATTGGCCATGTGGGAGCTTTCCCACGGCCTTGAGTGGGTCGCGGCCACCGGCCTCGTCGCCACGTTCGTCGCCCCTCACGTCACCCTCTGGTGGCTGGCCGCATTCCTGTTCGTCGCGCTCTCCTTTGCCATCGTGCTGCTGCTCTCCACGCTCGCCGCTGCCACCGCGCGCCTGGCCATTGACACCACTGTCCGCTTCTACTGGCAATGCACGCTCATCTTCGCGGTCCTGGCCATTTCGTCCGCGCTCCTCATGAGGTTCCGGTCATGAACATTCTCACCATGCTGTGGAACAACCTGTGGCGCGGACCGCGAACTCTGATCTTTCCGGCCCGTCCCAAAATAACCGAGCGTTTCCGCGGCCTCGTCCAGTTCGATCCCGCCCTCTGCACCGGATGCGCCGTCTGCCGCTTCCGCTGCACCTCGCGAGCCATCGAGTTCAAGGCCGGCAAGGGCGAGTTCACCTGGAGCTACAACCCCGGCCAGTGCACCTTCTGCGGACGCTGCGTTGAAGGCTGCAAGGATCATGCCTTGAGCCAGGCCGAGGACACTCCGCCCATCTACCTCACTCAGGGTGAATTGAAGAAGTCCTATACCGTGGCCCGCAGGCCTCCCGCGCCCAAAGCTGCCGCCGCGTCCGCTGCCGCCCCTGCATCTCCCAACCACATTCCCGGAGGCGCACAATGAACATTCTCGAATCCGTCCTCGCCGCTACCTCTGACACCGCTCCTGGGCAGCCGGCCGCCTCCGAATCCAGCCCCGAAACCCGGCTCGAACCCCGAACCGAGCCCCGGACCGAACCCCGTACTCAACCTTGGACCAGGCAAGGCGCTGTCTATTGGTTCGATTGCGCTGGTCTGACCGTGCGCGAAGTTGCCCAGGCCATGAACTCCCTCCGCGCGCGTTTCATCACCATCACCGCCTACCAGTTGCCCGGCACAGAAGGCACGCGCCTCGAATACCACTGGGACCTCGCTGGCCGCCTGCTCGGCTTTCCCTTTCAGCTCGCCGCCAACTCCATCGAAAGCATCTACGACCTGTGCGAGGCCGCCGACTGGATCGAGCGCGAAGTTCACGAGGGCTTTGCCGTCGACTTCACCGGCCGCGAATACGAGCCCCTGCTGCTCCGCGAGGGCGACACACCCGGCGTCAATCTGCGTGAGGAGGTCAAAAAATGAGCTACAAAATTCCCATGGGACCTTACCATCCGGCGCTTGAAGAGCCCTATAAGCTCGACATGATCTGCGAGGGCGAAACCGTCAAGGACGCGAAGCTGCATATCGGCTTCAACTTTCGCGGCATCGAGCACCTCGCCGAAACCCGCAACTACATCCAGGTCATCGCTCTCATGGAGCGCGTCTGCGGCATCTGCTCCAACATTCACACCCTCACCCTCTGCCAGGCCATGGAAGAGCTCACCGGCCTCACTCCGCCTCCGCGCGCACAATATATCCGCGTGGTGATGGCCGAGCTAGAACGCCTTCACTCCCACGTCCTCTGGGCCGGCATCGCCTCCAAGCTCATGGGATTCAAAACCATGTTCATGACCTGCTTCTCATTGCGCGAAAAAGTGATGGATGTCTTGCAGGCCATCTCCGGCAACCGCGTCAACTACTCCATGAACCGCATCGGCGGCGTCAATCGCGACATTGAGGATCCCTTGGCCCTGGTCGGCATGGTCGAGCAGCTCGAGCGGGAGATGGTGCGCACCATCATTCCCATCTTCACCACCAGCACCACCGCGCGCGCCCGTTGCGCCGGCATCGGCGTCCTCACCCACGACAAAGCCATCTCCTGCGGCGTAGTCGGCCCCGTGGCGCGCGCTTCCGGCGTCGCCCAGGACCTGCGCCGCGCCGCCCCCTACGCGGCCTACGCCGAGATGGACTTCGAAATCCCCGTCGAGCAGGCCGGCGACGTGCGCGCCCGCCTCTTCGTCCGCGCCCTCGAAATCATGCAGAGCTGCCGCATCCTCCACCAGGCCCTCACCAAAATGCCCGGCGGCGAAATCAACACCGGCGAAGGCAAGTTCGCGTTCAAAACCGCCACCGCAACCAGCCGCGTCGAGGCTCCGCGCGGCGAGGTCATGTACTCCGTCTCCTGGAAAGAAAACTCCCGCAACCCCAGCCGTGTTCACGTCCGCACCCCCACCTTCGTCAACATGCCCGCGGTCCGCTGGATGGTACAGGGCGCGCGCCTCGCTGACACTCCGCTGATCCAGGCCTCCGTCGACCCCTGCTACTCCTGCACCGACCGCTAGCCCGGGTCGCTGAATCAGGACCGTTACACCGGGACCGCTTGGCCGCGTCCTTAGTTGACAGCCCCGCTCGCCCCATCGTGTAATCGAATTATTCGATAGGTGAAAGAGTTCACCCTTAACCGCTGTCCTCCCCAACAGGCCGCACAGATGATGACTCCTGGCAGGGAATCCGGTTGCGGAGCCGTATTCCCCGGCGCGATCCCTGAAATCACCGTGCGCAACACCGGTTTAACCAGCAGCCAGGCGGTCCCATCAATCCATCACCCGCTCGCGTCGCTGGCGTCCGGCGCTGCCCGCGGTGCATCCTTAGTTGAGAGGAGAACGGCACATTGCAGAAATATTTGTTGATCGCCGTCGGAGGCGCGCTGGGTTCCATCGCCCGGTTTTGGGTAGGCTCCACCATCGCAGGCCGCATGGGAAGCAAGTTCCCCTACGGCACATTCGTCATCAACATCACCGCCTGCGTCATCATCGGTTTCACTCTCACCTATCTCGGCAAGCGCGCCGATCTCAGCCCCGCCTGGAGATTCCTTGTTCCCGTCGGTTTCATCGGCGCTTACAGCACCTTTTCCACGTTTGAATGGGAAACTCTGTCCACCATGCGGTCGGGCGCCTTTTTCCTCGCCGCGCTTTATGCCGCAGGCAGCCTGATCCTCGGCCTGGCCGCCACCTGGTGCGGAACCGCCCTCGCCGACTTGCTTTAGGAAGCCATGCAAAATCCCAGGATTTGCAACTTGCCTGCAAAAGTGCTTCAATCCATCCTTGTTCATGGGTTCCAGGTCCGCGCTCTGCGCCGTCCTGATTTCAGAGAGGAGCCATTCCATGCTCGCTAGCGGGAAGGCCGTTAAAGTCACCCTCTACCTCAGCGACGGAGCAAAGCATCACGGCGTTCCGGTCTACACCAGCATCCTCGACTTCCTCTTCCACAGCGGAATCGCCGGAGCCACGGTGGTCAAGGGCGTCGCCGGTTTCGGCTCCAGGCATCGCATGCACTCCGCGCACATCCTTGAGATCTCTGACCATCTGCCCATCAAGGTCGAATTCATCGAGACACGCGAAAAAGTCGACGCTGTCCTGCCCGAACTCGAGAAACGCGCCGCCTCCGGCATTATCGAGCTGCAGGAAGTCTCAGTAATCGTCCCCGCCAAAAGTTGATCCGCAACACCCCCGGACGCCGGGTGCCCCATCCTTTGTGCGTTCTTTGCACAAAG
>PLSH01000336.1:9154-10963 GCA_003165095.1 Acidobacteriaceae bacterium | reverse complement strand
GCGTTCAGGAAAGCTGCGCGGAAGTTTCATCCGGACGTGAATCCGAACGACAAGCGGGCGGAGGAGAAGTTCAAGGAAATCTCCGAGGCCAATGACGTATTGAGCGACGAGAAGAAGCGGAAGATTTACGACCAGGTAGGATTCTATTCCGACCAGATCGACCCGGCGCAGGCCGAGGCGTACGCGCGCCAACAGAGCGCCGGGGGGCGTCCGCCGGTAGATTTCGGGGGCTTCGACTTTTCCGGATTTCAGGGCGACGGGGGCGCGCAGGCGGGGGCGGGGTCACAGAACTGGGGCAGCTTCAAGGACATTTTTTCAGGAATTTTTTCGGGAGCGCAGCACCCGCAGCAGGCGCGCGGGCCGCAGCCGGGCAGCGATCTGGAATACCAGGCGACGGTGGACTTCTGGGCTTCGATTCGGGGCGGACAGGCGCGGATCCAGGTAAACCGGCAGGAGACCTGCCCGACATGCCACGGGGAGGCGCATACCGGCGCGGTGGTGCAATGCCCGGAGTGCAACGGGACGGGCCAGGTGACGCAGATGGGCGGGAGGATGAAGTTCTCCATTGCCTGTCCGCGCTGCAACGGCACGGGGCGCACATCGAACACCTGCGCGACCTGCCACGGGGAAGGCACGGTGAGCCGGTCGGAGTCGGTGGAATTCCGCATCAAGGTGGGGACGCGCGACGGGCAGCGAATCCGGCTGCAGGGCAAGGGCAACGCGGGCGTGAACGGCGGGCCGGCCGGGGACCTGTTCCTGATTGTTCGGACCGGCACGCACCCGGTGTTTGCGCGGGCGGGCGATGATATCCAACTGACAGTGCCGGTGACGATTGCCGAGGCATCTCTGGGCGCCAAGGTGGAGGTGCCGACGATCGATGGGCGGGCGCAGTTGAAGATTCCGCCGGGCACGCAGAGCGGGCAAAAGCTGCGCATGCGGGAGCGGGGCGTGGAAAGCGCGGTTCATCCCGGGCAGCGGGGCGACCAGATTGTGACCGTGGAGGTGGTGGTGCCGCATTTGAACGACGAGCGCAGCAAGGAGATCATGCGTGAGCTGGCGAAGCTGAATCCGAAGGATCCGCGGGCGGCGCTGCTGGAAAAGGCAGGGAATAGGGAATAGGGACGTGGTGCAGATTATTTTGGTGGATTGATGAAGGCAAAACGTAAATCGAAGGGCGCGTACATGATTTCGGCGGTAGCCGAGATGTACGAGATCCATCCGCAGACGCTGCGGCTGTATGAGCGCGAGGGGCTGCTGCAGCCGTCGCGGACGGACGGCAACACGCGGCTCTATACGGATGAGGATCTGGAGCGGCTGGAGTTCATTCTGAACCTGGCGCGCGACCTAGGGGTGAACATCGCCGGGATCGCCATCATCCTGCAGATGCGGGAGCGGATGGAGGAGATGAACCGGCAGATGCAGAGCTTTGTGGAGTACGTGCGCACGGAGATGCTGGCGCGGTTCCAGCAGTCGGCTCCGGGCGCGACGGGAGCGATTGTGCCCATTCGGCGGCCGGCGGTGACGGCGCGGCCTCCGGCGCGCAAGCCGTAGCTTTATCTGGCGCCGGCCATTTCCGGTGTGATCCGCTGCCCAGCCCTAGATGAAGAAACCGGGATGAAGAAACCATGAAAATTGCAAATCCGGATGCGACCGGCGGCAGGTATGCTGGAACGGTATGTCGTATGTCGTTCTAGGGTTGGCCCTGCTCGGGCTGGTTACATCCACGGTATTTGCCGGGATGGTGCTGGCGGCCGTGCCGGGCTATTTGCGAGAGAGACGCCGGGCGCTGGCTGCGCAGGCGGCGCGGCC
>PLSH01000336.1:0-9111 GCA_003165095.1 Acidobacteriaceae bacterium | reverse complement strand
CGACCGGGGGCCAGCCGGATTACATCAATGCGAAAGTCGCTTCGATGGAGCGGATGGAGGCTGAGGCGGCTTACGAGATTCTGGTGGTGAGCGACAGCGACGTGCGGGTGACGCCGGATTATCTGCGCGCCGTGGCGCTTCCGTTTGCCGACGCGAGCGTGGGGGCGATGTGCTGCCCCTATCGCGGCGTGGCGGCGGAGGGCGGCTTGTGGGCGCGGCTTGAGGCGGTGGGCATGAGCGTGGAAATGACCTCGGGCGTGCTGGTGGCGCGGGCGATGGAGGGGATGCAATTCGTGCTGGGACCGACGATGGCCTTCCGGCGCGAGGCGATCCGGCGGATGGGCGGCTTTGCCCTGGCAGCCGACCACCACGACGACGACTTTGTGCTGGGCAACGAGACTTTCAAGCTGGGTCAGACAGTAGCGCTGAGCCATCATGCCATCGACCACATGGTCATCAATTCGAGATTTGCGGCTTCGATGAAGCACCAGGTGCGATGGATGAAATCGACGCGTTTTTCGCGGCCCAAGGGACACTTTGGTACGGCGCTGACGTTCAGCCTGCCGTACGGGATTGCGGGATGGGCGGCGGCGGCGTGGATGGGGCACCCGTGGTGGGGTTTGGCGCTCTTTGGATGGAGCGTAGCGACGCGGCTGGCGCTGGCGATTGCGGTGGGGCGGCTGGTGGTGGAAGACAGGAGCTGGTTTGGACTTTTTGTGCTTTACCCGATTCGCGACCTGATGGGATTCGGTTTCTGGGCGGCGAGCTATGCGGGCCGGCGAATCTCTTGGCGAGGGCGTGAGTATGAGCTGCTGCCGGGGGGAAAGATGCGGGCGGCGGAGTAGCCACCTGCGGTGGGGCAGACGCTCGCTAATCGCTCGCGCGGGCTCCCAGTGCTCGCCTATCGAATTGTTCTCTGCTTAGTTCTGGGGCGGTACTGGGGTGATTTTGGGTTGTGCGGTTGGCGGGGTCGAGGTAGGTGGTGCTGATTCCGGCGCGGCGTTGATTCCGGGGCGGATACGCACCTCGGCGCGAAACAGGTGATATTGTCCAAAGGATACGTCATCCAGGCCCTCAAAGATCGGGTCTTCCGCAAGGCCGAAGCCATGATCAAAATTCTCTCTCCAAGACGGAGACGCGGTAAAAGCTGGTTGGAGACCCAAAAACACGCTCCTCACCGGGCAGATATAGGTCGTCCCACCGATCTCGACAGGGCCGTATTTCACCATTATGTCGCCCCCGTTCATTTGGGGTCCCGAGTCATCCCAATCTATTAGCAGGCGTAAGGCGTTCGTAACACGTGGAATCGATCCATCCACCGGATTGATGGCAATCTCTCCGTGGTACTCATACGGTCCCGGCGGAATGTTCATTTCGCCTGGGCAGCGCAGGTAGTCCTGAAAAGGAAGCATTGCGGAATAGCGGAATACCGCCTGAGGCTCAGCGTTACCCTGTTCCCAGTGGCTCCAGACTACGCTGCCCTGCGCCACAATCACCGGCACTAAAGCAAGGACCTGCCCAAATTCCCCAGTGCCGCTCGACATTCCAGAATAGCCGCAATCGTTTTCCAGTCGTTTCTTGTTGTCGTCGTAGGCATCCTGGCCGTTGCGGTAGAGAACCGTGATGCTGCTTGTCCCAATGGCGGCCAGCCGCTGATATCCGGCATGTGCCAGGCTGGGGATCGCGCGGTGCAGGTCATGCGAGATCACCGTGGGCGTGCCTGCAAAGCTGATCGAAGTCTTCGTTGCATAGAAGTCTGGCAGCTTGGCAATGGTTTTATTCACATAGTCCACGGCCTTGGCCAGCAGGGCTGCTTGCGCGGCGGGGTCGGGCGCGCGACTGGAGGGAATGTCCACTGCGGGAAGATCGAGAAATGCGGATTCGTCGGCCAACGCGAGAAGCGCTTCTCGAGACTTACTGCCGGACAGTTCCTCCTCCAGACCGGTGAGTTTTGCGTCGCTGAGACGCTCCGTCAATTTCATGTCCGCGATCTGATTCGCCAGCTTCCCATCCTTCTCGCCATGAGACGCAGAGAGGAACTGCTCCAACTGCTCCACTGTGACCATTTGTGTGGTGGCTGGTTTCGTCGCGAGTATTGGCGGGACGGTCAGCGCTAGCAGGACCAGGATCGTGAGATTCCGCATTGCATCGACCTTTCGTCGAGCGGCGGTCTCATGTTAAGCGGATTCGGTGGGCGTGTAAACTCTTCGCTGCGCCCGGTGGTGTCGTAGATTGCTTTGAAGAGTCGCTCAGGGGCTAGGGAGAGTGTGTGAGAACGTTCTTTCGGGGCTTGAGAGGAGTCCGTTTTTACTCAAAGGCGGCAAGTTAGNNCGCAGGCGGTAAAGCCCGTCCGTTCTCTTGATGCTTTTGCGGCACGATTGAAGTCGTGCCCTGTTACAAAGCTCTAAAGCCCATCCGTTCTCTTGATGCTTTTGCGGGCCCTGGAGAGAGAAAGAGCAACCGCAGATCCTTCGACTGCGCTGCGCTTCGCTCAGGATGACAGGGCTTTGGGAGGGACGCTTCCTGGGCCGGGTCAGTGCAGAATTGGTTGTGTGAAGCTACTGCAGCGGGCGGTCGGTGTAGAGCTCTTTGTCGGCGAGGGATTTGGCTTCGTAGAGGCGGCCGGCTAGCAGTTGCTCCACCTTTTCGCGGTTGGTGTATTCGGCAAGAATCCACTTGCGGTCGCCGGCGCCCCAGAGCTGCAGGAGCTCGTCTTCGCTGATGTCGATTCTGGGAGCGTCGGGGTAGCAGGAGCCCCACAGCAGCGCCGATCCTTCGCCATGCTGGCCGCAGCGCTGGGTCACGATGAGGGCCAGCGGATTCTTGAGAAAATTGTGCGTGTAGAAGATGACCGACGAGCCGTCGGACTCGTCGCCGTAGATGATAAAGGTGTCGTTGGGCGAGCCTTTGGCAATGATGATGTCGGCAAGTTGCTTGGAGCTGAGCATGGGCTCGAAGCGCGCGAAGGCGATGTGCGCGGCGATGAGGAAGACGGTCATGGTGAGGGCTATGCTGACGGTGGAGGCGATGTGCTTCTTTTTGAGCCGCAGCAGCCATCCGGCGATGGGTCCGATGAGCAGGGCGATAGCGGCGAGGGCCGCGGGCAGGCGCAGCGCGGCAAACGAGGGGCCGGTGAGATCGAAGAGGTGGGACATCGACAGCGTGTAGTGGCCCACCGCGCGATGAGCGAGCAGGGTTCCAATGTCGGCGACGAAAGGCAGGTTGCGGGCTTGCCAGAGTCCCCATGCGAGCGCGGAGGCGGAGAGCACGCCAATGACGGCGAAGACAGCTTGGGCGCCGGTGAGCCAGGCGGTGGAGAGCAGGGGCTTGCCGCCGGGCTGGCCGTCAACAAGGCCGCGATCTTCCTCGATACCGGCGACCACGGCGGCGATGAGGATGAACATGGGCGGCCAAACCGGGAAGGTGTAGTACTCCTGGTTGGTGGAGACGGAGAAAAACAGCAGCGAGAAGGCTGAAAACAGGCTGAGCAGCCAGATGGTGCGGATGCGGAACTTGAGCCGCGCCACGTAGCTGGCCACATCTTCGCGGATGGCGTTGTCGAGGTAAAAGTCGACGGTCTGCCCGGCGTTGCGGTGGAGGTGCTGGAGCCACCTGTGGCGGGTCTTCCAGGCGATGGCAAAGGCCGCGGGCAGGAAGAGGCTCCAGGGGAAGGTCCAGGCGAGCTGGCCCAGCCAGTAGAGCGCCCCGGGCATCTTGTTGTAGTCGTGTGGGTAGCGCTGGCCGAAGAAGCGGAGCACGTGCTCGTTGATGAAGTAGAAGTAGAAGAAGCCGTGAACATTGCCGATGGTGGGGTGGTTGCCGAAGGGATGTCCCTGGTCGGGGTTGGCGAGTCCGCAGAGGATGTGCCAGGGAGCGGCGATGAGCAGGAACAGGACGAGCCCGGTGACGGGTTTGAGCGCGCGCCAGCGACGCCATTGGCCGGTGAGGAGCAGGTAAGGGATGGCGGCGCCGGCAAAGAAGACCGGTGCGATCAATCCCTTGGTGAGCGTGGCCAGGGCGATGCTGGCATAGATCCAGTAAATGCGCAGGGGGCGATTGTCTTCAAGGCCGGAGATGAGGGCGTAGAGGGCGATGAGCAGAAAGAAGCTGAGCTCGGCCTCGGGAATGATGAAGCGGGTGAAGAGAAACGGGCCGACGGAAGTGAGAACTCCGAGTCCGGCATAGAGGCCGGTGCGCGCGCCCCAGGCGCGGCACGCCCAGAGCCACGAGAGCCAGGTAAGGCCGAGGATGGCCAAGGTGTTGGGCAGGTGAGTGGCAAAGGTGTTTTCGCCGAATATCTTGTAGCTTGCAGCGACCACCCAGAAGGGCAGGGGAGGTTTTTCAATGTGGCGAAGGCCGTCGATTTTCGGAGTGATCAGGTCGCCGGAGTCGACCATGTGCTGGGCGAGCTGGGCGTGGCCGGCGTCGACGTCGTCCAGCAGCGGGGGCGAAAAGAGCGAGGCAAACTGCACGGCGGCAAAAATAGCCGCCAGGAGCACCCATACAGCGAGGGTGGACGGGGCTTGTTGGGGGCGATGGAATGATTGCGTATCGTTGGTCATTTTTGAGTAGGCCGTTGGGTTAATGATAGCAACTGGGCCTGCGGGTTGATTAAGGACAGCGCCGGTACCCAAAGGCAAACAACGTGAGGAGCATCCCGCAGGGGTTGAAGCTCGCGTTCATCCTCCAGCCCATACTGCGCGGCTGAAGGCGTGTCCTCTAAAGAAATAAGTTCGTAAGTTGTTGAGAAATGAGTACGGGTCCCCAGGTTCATGCCGACCCACCCATCGGACAAAAACAAAGACGTCCGATGGATGGGGCACAGTTTCATTCCCCGTGGGTCGGCAACGCCGGTGGGGGAATAAGAAGAAACGAGGTTCCGATCCTTACCGGTAACAGGAAGAGCATGCCTGAAACTTGCCATCAGCCAAGCCCACCCTGCATAATTTAGACAGGTCGACAATCATAATGAGTTCAACTTGCACACAGATGGACGGCTTGGCATCGGATTCTCGGCCGGAGGCAGGAACAGAAGGAAACGTGCCGGAAAAGCTGGCACTGATCATTCCCACCCTTCGCGAGGCTGCGAATATCCGCGGCGTGCTTGAGCATACGCGCTCGGTACTCGATCCACTGGGAATCCGCTACGAATTAATCGTTGTCGATGATGACAGCGACGACGGAACCGGCGAAATTGTATCCGCAATTGCCCTCGAAGATCCGCGCGTGCGCCTGATCGTGCGAAAAGGCGCGAAAGGCGTAGCCGGGGCCACGCTACTCGGCTGGCAGAACACAGACGCGACAATCCTCGGCGAGATGGATGCGGATCTTCAGCATCCTCCTGAATTGCTGCCTGCGCTGATCTCGGCAATTCTCGAAGGCCACGACGCGGCAATCGGCAGCCGGTACGCCGAAGGCGGCAGCCTGGGTGACTGGAATCCCGCCAGAAAACTACTCTCTGCCGCAGCTTTGTGGGTGGCATTGCCCGTGCAGAGAAAGAAGATTCGGGCCAAAGACCCGACGTCGGGTTTCTTCCTGGTTCGCCGCGAATGCGTCGATCAAATCGAATTTCAGCGAACAGGCTTCAAATTGCTGCTTGACGTTTTGGTTCGCGGCCGCGTCGGCTCCATCAAAGAAGTTCCATTCGAATTCAGGAGCCGTGATCGCGGTGCAAGCAAAGCTACCTTTCAGGTGGCCTGCGAATATGCAGGACTGTTAGCCAAGCTCTATTGGGCGAGATTCGGCCTGCATCGGCGCACCCAACCCCCCGTGCGCGCCTCCCGATAGCTCACTCACCCGATTCAGCAAGCAGTCCCGTTTACCCAGCCACTGCCACCGAACCTGCAGCTTTGCCCGCGCCCTCTCTAATCCGCGCGCGCAATGTCAGAATCGCGTAGATGCCTAGAATAACCATAATCGGATCGAGCGGGCGCAAATGGTATGGCTCCGGATGTGTGAAGTAGTACATCACGGGGAAAAGAAAGAGTACGCCGCCGTAACGGATGGCCTCAAATGGCTTCTCGCGCAAGGCGGAGTATAGGCCGGCGAGGGCCAGCAGGGTGAGGCTGGTGGCGAAGAAAACGTTGGGCAGCTCGGTGGGATCTCCCGCCCGGTATGCGGGATCAAGGCTCCAGAAACCCGTCCACACGTAGACCGCGCGGCGCACAGACTTCCATATGAACAAGCCCGGATGTGCGCTGATAAATGCCTTGGCCTGTTGCATCTTGTGGTCCATGTAGGCGAGTTCGCCCATGCGGTTGTAGTCGGCCAGCTCGGCCATGTCGTGCAAGGGATGAAGATCGTCGCTGGTCTGGTCGAGGCTATGGCTGACGCCGTTGTTGCCCATCCACAGCTCCAGACCCATGTTGTCGCGCATAGGAATGAAGCGATGAAACGCCAGCGCGTTGCGGATCATCCAGGGGGAAAGCGCAGCCATCATCACCACACCGGCAACGCAACCAGGCACGAACCAGCGCTTGCCGTCGCGGGCCAGGCGCCAGCAGGCAAGCGCGAGCAGAAAGGAAACGACCACCAGCACGGAGGGCTCGGTCAGGCCCGCAAACCCGGCCAGGAGGCCAAATCCGGCCCACAGTCCGAGCCGCGGAGACTGCTCCAAATCCTGCGCCAGGTAGAGCAGGCAGCAAAGGGAAAGCAGCAGCAGGTGCGTAGACCACGCCATGGCCGCCGAAAAATAAATTCCGTAAGGGAAAATGGCCCATGCCCACCCCGACCACCGTGCCGCCCGCTCGCCAAAACTCCGCCGCGCCAGCAGGAAAATCGGAATGCAGGCCAGCGAGTTGATCAGACAGTCGAAGACATGAATGGCGAGAATCGAATGCGCGGTGTGAACGCCGAAGATACGAAAATCGAGGGCCACAATCAGAGGGTAGACCGGGGCTATCATCGCAGAACGCTGTGTGGAATCCAGCGTGCTGCCGAAGCCTCGCCCCGCCAGCAGATTCCTCGCCGTGTTGCCCGGTTCCCAGGCGTGAATATGGTTGGCATCCATCAGGTCTTCGAAATTTGGGAGTGGAATCGCGGCCAGGCGGAGCGCCAGAGCCACGAGAACCATCAGGATCAGCAGCCGGCTAGAGGCAGGCCTATCTTTGGTTTGGTTGAATGAAGCCGTCGGAGCCATCCCGTGATTTTACCATTCGTATTTCACCAGTATTTTCGTCACTCGATTACGCCGTCTCACGGTAATCCATTAAGAGTTCGTAGATTTATTTAGCCAACCGCAGCGGGGGAGTAATCAAGGGCGCAAAGCAACCCGCGAGGAGAATAACGGAAAAAAAGCACCCAGACAGCGCGGGCCGAGGGCTTTTGTTGCGGGCGATCATGCGTGTCTGTGTGGTTGGTCACGGCGATATTTGCTATCGAGACATGGATAACAACGGGGTTGAACCAACGATGGATCGCTTAGAATTGAAGAAAACTGGACTCTTTGGTTGAAGGGGCGGTGCGATGCGAGCTTTCGGTCCGGAATCTTTGATGAGACTCTCTTTTGCGCTCTGCATTGGAATAGCAACTGCGCAAGGGCTGCAGGCGGCCACGCCCGGCTTCACCATCAAGGCCGGCAACGTGAGTGTGTCTGGCCAGGGGAGCGGGACGAGCCAGTTCACGGTGACTTCGGTGGGTGGATATGCGGGCACGGTATACGTGACTTGCAGCGGCCCCGATGGCAACCTTCTTTCGGATCTGTTGCTTCCGGTTTGCGGAAGTCCGGTGGAAGAGGCGCTTCCGGCAAACGGTTCGGTGAGCGGATCAATGAGTTTCACTCCTCCGTCGTCCGTTACTTCCTCGGCGAAATTGCAAGGCGGGCCGCCGGGTCCGCCGCGTCCCATGCCGTATGTGGCGGGCGTATTGGCGGGCCTGGGTTTGCTGGGCTTGCGCATGCGGAGGATTCTCGACCGGAGACTGGCGATGGTGGCTGGAGCAATCTGCCTGGCGTCACTGGCCGGGATTGCCGGTTGCCTGGGCCGAGGCGGATTGGCCATGTCGCCGGGCACATATACGTACACCATTTCCGGGAATTCAGTTACCGTGCCTATTAGTTCGGCGAGCACGACAATTTCGGTGACGGTGAGTTGCGATTCGTGCCCGTGAGACGCGGGCTCGACGTTTGAAACCGTGCTGTGTTCCAAATATCGGTGCGGTGGCGATCGTGTATCTTGGCCGAGGGGTCACAACTTTTCGCCTGGAGCGTTTGATAAACCATCATGCCTACGTTTGCCGCTATCGATATCGGGTCCAACTCATGCAGGTTGAAGATTGCCAAAGTTGTGTCGCACCAGTTGAAGACGCTGGCGGAAGACCGCGAGGTGACGCGGCTGGGGGCGAGCGTATTCGAGTCGGGGCTGGTGTCACCGGAGGCGATGGCGCTGACGCTTCGGGCGCTGAAGCGGTTTCAGCGGGCGGTGCAGTCGCACGGGGTTGACCAGATTCGGGTGGTGGCCACTTCAGCGATGCGCGATGCGCGCAACGGCGCGGCTTTTCAGGCGTGGGTGAAGGCGGAGACCGGCTGGAACATGGAGATCATTTCCGGGCTCGAAGAAGGGCGGCTGATCCACCTGGGGGTGATCGGCGGCGAGCCGGGCGCGGGCGGCCGGGTGCTGCTGCTGGACCTGGGCGGCGGCAGCTGCGAGATTACGCTCTCAGAGCACAAGCGGATCAGGGAGACGATCAGCCTGCCGCTGGGCGCGGTGCGGCTCACGGAGCAGTTTTTGACGGCCGACCCGGCGCCCAGGGAGGGGCTGGCGCGGATGCGGCAGTTGATTCAGCGGGAACTGCGGCGGGCGCTGCGCAAGATTCAGCCGGGGAGGGTTCCGCTGGTGATTGCCACTTCAGGCACGGCGGCGGCGCTGGCCGATGCATGCGCGGCGGGGGCAAAGGCCGGAAAGTCAGCGAGTCAGCGGGTCAGCANNCCGCGGCGGGCGGAGATTATTGTTGCCGGCACGCAGGTGTATGCGGAGCTGTTCGAGAGCTTTGGGCTGGCAGGCTTCCGCTATTCGCCATTTGGATTGCGGGACGGCATATTGGCACAGATGCTGGCGGTGCAGGACGCGCGCGCCAAGGCACACCGCGAATTTGAGCACGAGCGGTGGGAGAGCG
>PLSH01000084.1:30197-41386 GCA_003165095.1 Acidobacteriaceae bacterium | reverse complement strand
CCAACGGCCGCGTCGTGGTTACCGGCATGGGCAAGAGCGGCATCATCGCCCAGAAAATCGCCGCCACGCTCAGTTCCACCGGCTCGCCGGCCCTGTTCCTGCACCCTGCCGAGGCCGTGCATGGCGATGTCGGCGTTCTCCTGCCCGGCGATGTAGTCATAGCCCTCTCTGCCAGCGGCGAAACCGAGGAAATCCTGCGCCTCCTGGCCACCGTCAAGCGCAAAGGCGACGCCCTGGTCAGCTTTTGCTGCAATCTCGCTTCGACCCTCGCCCAGGCCAGCGACGTTGCTCTCGACTGCGGCGTTGAGCGCGAAGCCTGCGGCCTCAACCTCGCGCCGACCGCCTCCACCACCACCATGCTGGCTCTGGGCGATGCGCTGGCCATCGCCGTCAGCCTCCGCAAGGGCTTTCGCGCGGAAGATTTCGCCGAACTCCATCCCGGCGGCAAGCTCGGCAAGCGTTTGGCCAAGGTGCGCGACCTCATGCACACCGGCGAAGACGTGCCCACCGTCGCGCCCTCCACTCCCATGGCCGACGTCATCTTCGAGATGTCCTCGAAAAAACTCGGCATGACCACCGTGCAGGAGGAAGGCCGCCTGCGCGGCGTCATCAGCGACGGCGACCTCCGCCGTCTCCTCGAGCGCGAAGGCGGCGCAGCCCTCAGCCGCACCGCCGGCGAAGCCATGAATGCAAATCCCCGCACCATCGCTGCTGCCGAATTAGCCGCCACGGCACTGGCCATCCTCGAAGAGCGCAAGATCACCTCGTTGATCGTCGTGAATGCCGATACAAGCGTAGAAGGCGTCCTCCATCTCCACGATCTCTGGGGCGTGGAGCTGATCTGAAGCAAGAAAGGAGGTATCCGGATGAAATTCGAGGATACTGGCGAAGAAAGCACTCCGGAAGCCAAGTTTCCCGAGCAATCACCCAGGCGCGAGCTTCGTAAACACATGACATTGGAAGAACTCCTGGAAGGGATACCAGAAGGCACTTGCCTCGGCGAATATGATTGGGGCCCTCCGCGCGGAGCTGAGATTTGGTGGGAGACGGAGGATGAGCAAGAGGAACCGGAGGGGCGCGCATAATGCTGAAAACCGCGTTGAAGGTTCTCTTCGGTTTGGGCTTGTGCGCGATTTTTGAAGGTTGAATGATCTATTCGAGCTTCGGTCTTCCTTGGGGGGCTCAAAATCTCGACGGTTCAACGTCAATCACATGGCGCTCAGGCGTTGCGCTTCTTCTTCTGATTGCGGTCGCTCAATGGATTTCATTCTGGACGTTTCGTCGCCGCATCGCATTAAAGTTTTTTCTCGGCATGGTTTTGTGCGTTGGGATTGCAACCTTGATTCTCTACTCAAGTTATTCCTTCTCTTGGGAGCCTAAGGATCCCGAGGGCACATTCCCGCTCACTTGGCGGTCGGACGTAGTAATCCTCCTGCTTCTCTCGGTCACGCAGGGGCTTTCGTTTCTGGCCTTCCGCCTAACGAGACTGCGTGGTCGCAAGCGCATCACCTGAGGTCCTCTGCGCACCCGAACATTTAGAATGAATCCTGCTGTCATTTGCACTTCGTCCGCCATGGGCGGACGGGAAAGTATGCACTCATCGCTATGCATCGTTGGTCCAAACTCTTCATTCCCACCCTCCGCGAGGCCCCGGCAGACGCTGAAGTCGCCAGCCACAGGCTCCTTGTCCGCGCCGGCTACATTCGCCAGCTCGGCGCGGGCATCTACAACTACCTCTTCCTCGGCCAGCGCTCGCTCAACAAGATCATCNNNCATGACCACCATCGCCCGCAGCGAGCTGCGCAGCTACAAGCAGTTGCCCCAGATCTGGTATCAGATCCAAACCAAGTTCCGCGATGAGCCCCGCCCCAAGTCCGGCCTGCTGCGCGTCCGCCAGTTCATCATGAAAGACGCCTACTCCTTCGATATCGACAAGGCCGGCCTCGACAAGAGCTTCGATTTGCACGACCAGGCGTATCGCGCCATCTTCACCCGCTGCGGCCTCAAGTTCGTCGCCGTCGAGGCCGACTCCGGCGCCATGGGTGGATCGCAGTCGCAGGAGTTCATGGTCCCCACCGAAGCCGGCGAAGACCTCATCGCCAGTTGCCCCGTCTGCGGCTACGCGGCCAATCTCGAGAAAGCAAGTTCGCGCCTCGATCCGGTCGTCGAAATGGAACCCACCGGAGACGGCACACCCGAGCTTGTGTCAACGCCCGGTTGCGCTTCGATCGCCGACGTGGCCGCGTTCTTCAACATTTCCCCAGCCTCCGACATCAAGTGCGTCGCCTACATGGCGCTCAAGCGCGGGGCGACAACCAGAGAAGGCGCCACGCCTGATACTTGGCACGGCGTAACGGCCTTCCTGCGCGGTAATCACCAGGTAAATGAAACCAAGCTGCTGGGCGCAGTCGGCGCGGCAGACCTCCGTACCATGCAGGCCGAAGAGCTGACGCAGTTCATGAATGGGCCGGCAGGCTTCCTGGGCCCGGTGGGACTCAGGCCCGACGCCAACCCACTCGAGGGCGGCCTCACGGTCGTTGTCGACAAATCTCTCGAAGGCCGCAAAAACCTCGTCGCCGGCGCCAACAAACTCGATTTTCACCTTCGCAATGTCGTTCCCGGCCGCGACTTCAGCTGGACCCTCATGGCCGACATCCGCAGTGTAAATGAGGGCGAGAATTGTCCAAAGCCCGCCTGCAACGGCCAGTTGCTCGTCGGCAAAGCCGTCGAAGTCGGACACATCTTCAAGCTCGGCTACAAATACTCCGAGTCCATGGGCGCGCGCGTGCTCGACCCCAACGGCAAGGAGGTCATGCCTATCATGGGCAGCTACGGCATCGGCATCGAGCGCATTCTCACCGCTGCCATCGAGCAGTCGAATGACCAGAACGGCTTCTGGCTCCCGGCCTCCATCGCTCCCTTCACCGTGGTGGTCACCGTCACCAACGTGTCCGACGCGGCGCTGCGCGAAACCGGCGAGAAGCTCGCCGCGGAACTGGCTGCCGCCGGCCTCGACGTGCTCCTCGATGACCGCGACGAGCGTGCCGGCGTCAAATTCAAAGACGCCGACCTGGTCGGGATTCCATACCGCATCAACGTCGGCAAGAAGGCCGCCGCGGGCCAGGTCGAACTGGTTACTCGTTCCACCGCAATCAGCGTCGATGTGGCGTTGACCGATGTATTGGCGGCGGTGAAAGAAAAAGTGGAAGAAGAGAGGCTTCTGGGTTCCAGTTCCTGACCTTTTCTGCTGGAACCGGAATCGCGCGAAACCCGTAGGACCAGGCAGGAATAGCCGGAAGCTGGAAACTGGGAGTTCAGGAAAATGGCGTTGAAGATCAAGCTCAAATGGCCCAAATGGAAACATCCCTCCTCATCGCTGATTCTGCACGTCGCAGCATGGGGATTTGCGGCCTTCGCTCTCATAAGTTTCTCGGTCTTTGGCTTTTATTACTTCAAGTACCGTGGCATCGTGGACGAGCGGCTCAAGCAGCCCATCTTCGCGGACACAGCCAAAATCTACGCCGCGCCGCGCGAGGTGCGGCCGAGACAAAAGCTCTCCGTCAATTTGATCGCCAATGAGCTGCGCGAGGCCGGCTACACAACCGACGGCGCCGCGCAGACTTCACCCCTCGGCAGCTTCAGTGAAGAGCCCCAGTCCATCTCCGTGCGCCCTGGACCACAGTCCTATCACGCGCCCGACAGCGCCACCATCCATGTGAGCGGCGGCGTGGTAGACAAGATTACTGACGCAAGCGGCCAGCCCCTCACCAGCTACGAGCTCGAACCGTTGCTGATCACCGGCTTGAGCGAGGATACCAACCGCTCCAAGCGGCGGCTCCTCACCTACGACGAAATCCCATCCAACGTCGTGCAGGCCGTGCTGGCCATCGAAGATCGCCGCTTCTTCGAGCACAGCGGCGTCGATTATGAAAGCATAATTAGCTGGGGCTGGCATGACTTGATCGGCGACCGCAAACATCGCGGCGGCGCTTCCACGCTGACCATGCAGCTGGCCAAGATGCTTTTCCTTGAAGACACCGGCACCATTCGCTACAAGCTCAAGCAAATCATGGTCGCGTTCCAGTTGGAACATCGCTTCAACAAGAAGCAGATCTTTCAGATGTATGCCAACGAGATTAATCTCGGGCAGCATGGCAGCTTCTCCATCGACGGCTTCGGCGAGGCGGCTCAAGTCTACTTCGGCAAAGACGTGCGGCAGCTGAATCTCGCTGAATGCGCTCTGCTGGCCGGTATCATTCAAAGCCCCAACCGGCTGAACCCCTTCCGTCATCCCGACCGGGCCATCGAGCGCCGCAACCTGGTGCTCGATTCCATGGTGGAAACCGGCGCCATCACCAAGGACCGGGCTGAATCCGCAAAAGCCGAGCCGCTGCACTTGGCCGAAACCAGCGTGGACGCCAGCGAAGCCCCATATTTTGTCGACCTCGTTCACGACCAGTTGCTGCAAAAACTTGGCGACAACGATTTCAACCGCGAAGGATTGCGCATCTACACCTCCCTCGATCCTGACTTGCAGCGCCTTGCCACTGCAGCGGTCAACTCCACCATCCACGTCGTGGACGAGCAGGTCGACCGCCTCCACGCGCGTGATCGCAAGCTCGGCAAAACTTATATCTACCCGCAGGTGGCGCTGATCGCCCTCAATCCGCACACCGGTCAGGTGCTGGCCCTGGTAGGTGGCCGCAATTATGGCGCCTCGCAGTTGAATCACGCCGTGGCCAAGCGGCCCACCGGCTCCATCTTCAAGCCGTTCGTCTATGCCACCGCTTTTCAAACTGCCGTCGAAGGCACCATGCTGCCCGGCCAGACCAAGCTCTTTTCGCCTGTGACCATGCTCAGCGACGAGCAATCCACTTATGGCGAGGGAACCCAATACCGATACACGCCGCGCAACTATAAAAATGAGTTCTACGGCCAGATGACCGCTCGTTACGCTCTCATGCGATCGGACAACAATGCCACCATCAGCCTCGCCTCATTGGTGGGCTTCGATCGCGTGGCTGCCTTGGCGCGCGACGCTGGCATCAAGAGCGCGCGCGGAACCCCCTCCATGGCCATCGGCTCCTATGACGCCACGCCGCTCGACATGGCCGGTGCTTATACCGTCTTTGCAAACGGAGGCATGCATCTGGATCCCTGGTTGCTGGCCAGCGTTCGCACCCCCACCGGCGACGTCATGTCGGACTACACGCCAACCTCCAGCCAGGTCCTCGACCCGCGCGTAGCTTTTCTCACCACCAGCATGATGGAAGCGGTGCTGCAGGGCGATGGAACCGGCGCAGGCGTGCGCAACATGGGCTTCATCTCGCCGGCCGCGGGTAAAACCGGCACCGACCACGACGCCTGGTTCGCCGGTTTCACCAGCAACCTGCTGTGCATCGTGTGGGTGGGCAATGACGACTACTCAGACATCAAGATCGAAGGCGCACACGCTGCCGCGCCCATCTGGGCCGACTTCATGAAGCAAGCCGTCCTGCTCCCGCAGTACTCCGACACCAACACGTTCACGCCGCCTCAGGGCGTCGAAATCGAGAAGATCGACAAGGTCTCCAACCTGCTCAGCGACGCTGCCTGCCCCGAAGGCTACGACGCCGCATTTCTTGACGGCACCGGGCCCACTGACACCTGCGACCATCCCCCCGACCACCGCAACATTCTGCAAAAAATCTTCGGCCTTGGCAAAAGCGGCAACTGATCACTCTGCGCGGACAAGTTTCGCAGCCACGCGCCGGGGCCGCTGCTTCGCGGCAATCGCCCTGATGATCAAATGTCCACTTCCCTGCTCGGCCAATGGCGTTTTACCCTGCCGAATGGCCGCGGCAATCAACGCTTCAATCTCCGGTCTCGCCAGATCCTCGGCTTTCGCGAGGCGGACGAATCGGTTCTGGTTGCCGCTCCCTTGAAGGATTCGTGCCGGATCGGGCAACGTTGATCCGTAATAAAACGAGAGTGCGATTCCCGTTGCATTTGCCACCAACGAGACGATGCAATCCGAAGGTCGTTCCGTGGAACAGTAACCAATGACAAAGAAGTTGTAATTGTCGTAAACCAGTTCGTTCGCGGCGGCCATCCGCTTGCGCAGCGTTGCGCGTACCGAGCGGATCAATCTGGCCATCGGCGAATCGAACTTTGCAATGAAGCCGGCAAGCTGCTCGTCCGGGCCTGTCGCGGAAGAAGATCTCAATTTGGATTTCATCGCATCTCCTTTGTGTGGGTCGTTGGCCCTTCCCGGTTTATCCATCCACATCCGAGCCGTCGGGCATCGGCTGGCACCTCGCGCACCAAAACGTCACGCGCGCGTCCGGTCCTTGAATCCTCCTGCGAACCGGCTCTCCGCAGCGCCGGCAAGCCTCGCCCGCCCGCCCATAGACCCACAAGCTCGCGCCCGGATCTGAAGCGTGCGTCGTGCGCCGCCAGCGCCCGCCATAGGTAACAATTTGATCGCCGGAGTCCATCAGGACATTCGCGCTCACCAGCTTTTGCGCGGCTGCAATCAAGGCCTTCACCTGCTCCGTTCCCAGCGCCGCAACCTTCGCAAACGGATGAACACCGGTTACAAAACAGATCTCCGATTTGAAGACGTTGCCCACTCCGGCCATCACCTCCTGGTGCAGCAGCACATCGCCGATCTCTTCGCCTCCATGCGCAAACACGCGATTCTCCGCCTCGGATACATTGAACTCCGCGCTCAGCACATCGCGCTCCGCGGCCGCAATCCTGCTGTCGCGGGCTAGCGACTGCGCCGTGTGCATCTCGGCCACCGGCACGCGAAATCCCACCGCAACATACTCAGCATTCTCCACCACAATGCGCATATCGGTCCGCGGCTTCTGCCAGCGCTCGCCGTGCCGGTAGATATGCCAGCTCCCGCTCATCAGCATGTGAGTGGCCAGCGTTGCACCGCCTGAAAAATGAATCAGCAGCCATTTGCCACGCGATTCCACCCCGTCCACCGTCTGGCCCGCCAGCGGCGCGTCGTCGTTGCAACGTGTCAGCTTCGGATATGTGGATCGAAACGCCGTAATCGGCTTGCCTGCAAGCGCACGGCCCAGGGCGCGCGCAGTGCGAAAAATCGTGTCGCCTTCCGGCATGGCCTATTGCACCTCACCGGCCCGCGGCTGATGCGCCTGTTGACTCACAGGCAGCGGAATGCGCCTTAAATGCATGCCCAGCGGCCCCGGATGAAATCCCGCATCCATGAGCAATCGTGCCATCGNNTGCGCCGCCACCGGCTGCCCGTTGATCGTGGTGATCAGCGCGCCCTCATAGTTTCCGCTCTGACGGCTGCCGCCGTGCAGTTGCGCCTGGCCGCGCGCGCTCAGGAAATGAGCCAGCCCCGATGCCGCTTGCGAACGCTCCGGCTCTTCCACGGGCAGAAACACAAGCAGGTTGGGATTGCCGCGCCGCATCCATGCCACCAGTTGCCCATTGCGGAGAATCACTTCAGCGTAGGCCGCGCGCGTCAGTATGCGCGGCGCAGTCTCGCTGTCCTCATCGGCCACCGGCAGATCGGGCCAGCGCAAGGCTGAGCCATAGGGATTGGCCGGGTCCGCCGCGGCCAGCAAGACAAACTCCGGTTTTTCAGCCGGCGGATCGCTGCGCAATTGGCGCAGCAGGTCCACGGCCGCGGGCAAAGCAAACTGAGTTGCGCCCAGGCCGGCAACAAAGTAGCCCCGCCGTATGCGCCCGCTCTCTTCAAGGGCTTTGAGCACGTCGTAGACGGCGCTGAATCCGCCCGGAACATTCTCCGCGGCCACCGATTCGCGTAGCAGCACGCCATAACGATTCAGCAATTGCAGCGCCAGCGCGTGGCTCGCCTCGGTCGCAGAACGGCCTGCCTCGTCCCTGCCCTGCGCCCTCACGCCAATTGGCAAACCAATCGGCAAAATGGACCAGCGCCCCTGCGCCGCTGGCGGCGTAGTGCGCCGCGACCGGAACACCGTTCCCGTTTGCAACCTTCGCGGGGCTCGCGCGCTGTCCGGCCTGGCAATGTAGGCGCGCAGCGCGTGCAGCGAGTCGTTGGTGATCAACCCGCGCCACACCAGGCTCCAGAGCGCGTCGATCGTCTCGCCCGGATAGCCGCCTCCCGCGGCTTGATGCAGTGGATCGAAGAAACTTGCCCCCGTTGATTCGAGAATCCCGAGCAACTTTTCTTCGCGCTCGGTCAGCGGTTCCTTGAGCGGCCTCCGTTGCGCCAGCAGCGGCAGTTTGTCGGCCAGGAAAAGCGCGATGCGCCCGTTGCGTTCGCCGATCGGCTCCACGCCCGCCCACGCCACCTCGCCCGCCGCGATCAGCGTGTCCAACCCCGCCGGCGTAAAATCCGCGATGCGCGCCGGCAAAATCGCGGTCTCCACCAGCGTCGCGGGCAGCGGCGCGCCTTGCAGGCTCTCGATTGCGTCCAGCAGCGCGTCCAGATTCGGCCCGCGGCGCGGCGCAATCAGTCCCTGCCAGTGCGTCATGAAACGCGCCAGCGTGCGCTGCTCCACCGGCTCAACTTCGCGCCGCAGCCTGGCCAGCGACTTGCGCCTGATCAGCCGCAGAACTTCCGCATCGCACCACTCGCGATGCACTCCGCAGGGGCGAAATCCGCCCTCCAGCACGCGCCCCTCGGCAGCCAGTTGGCGCAGCGCATTTTCAACCGCCGCAACATCCAGCGCAAAGCGTTCGGCAGGCTCCCCCAGCGTGAACGGCCCATGCGTGCGCGCGTAGCGCCGAATCAGTTCTAGCACCGGGTGTGCAACCGGCTCCAGCAGCGCAGTAGCCAGGCCCGGCGGCAGCGGGATTCCCAGCCCATCGCGATATCGTGCCGCGTCCTCCGCGGCAACCAGCCGCCGCTCGCCGGCAATGTTGATCTCCAGCAGCCGCCGCGCGCGAATGAGCCGGTCAACATGCGTAAGAAGATCGGGTGAAACCACGCGCCGCGCCAGCTCCAGCCGCGAAAGATCGCCCAGCCGCAGGCAAAGATCGTGAATGCCGTCGGCGGAACGCGCGCGATAGGTTTCGGTCAGGCATTGCACCGCCTCCTCCACAGCGGCAATCGCATCCGCATCCAGCAGCTCGCGCAGGTCGGCCTCGCCCAGCAGCTCGCGCAATTGGTCCTGATCGATGGTCAGGGCCTGCGCGCGGCGCTCGGCCAGCGGCGCATCGCCGTCGTAAAGAAAATTCGCCACATAGCTGAAGAGCAGCGACGAGGCAAACGGCGAAGGCTTGCGCGTCTCCACCACGTGCACGCGCAACTGGCGCTGTTCGATCGCGCGCAGAGTTTCAACCAGCGCCGGCATATCGAAAACATCGCGCAGGCATTCGCGATAACACTCGAGCAGCAGCGGAAACTTGGGGTAGCGCGAAGCTACGCTGAGCAGATCGTAAGAGCGCTTGCGCAACTGCCAAAGCGGCGAGCGCGCATCGGCGCGGCGGCGCGGCAGCAGCAGCGCGCGGCCCGCGGCCTCGCGAAAACGTCCCGCAAAAAGCGCCGTCGTGCCCAATTGGCGCAGCACCAGTTGCATCGCTTCGCCCGGCTCCACCATGAACCAATCCGAATCCGGCGGCTCATCGGTATCCGGAAAGCGCAGAACGAAACCGTCGTCGCCCCAAAGCGTCTCCACTTCCGGCCCGCCGGCCGCGCGGATGCGCGCGCTCACCGCCATCGCCCACGGAATGTGGATGCGGCTGCCAAAGGGCGTAAGCACGCACACCCGCCAATCGCCCAGCTCATCGCGGCATCGCTCGATGACCACGGTCCTGTCGTCGGGCACCGAGCCGGTCGACTCCTCCTGGTCCGCCAGAAATTGCATCAGGTTCTCCGCCGCGCCGGGGTCGAGATCGTGCTCGGCAACCAGGCGCGTGAGCGCGGCAGGTTTCGGAAGCGCGCGCAACTCGCGCACCATCGCGCCGATGCGTCGCCCGAATTCAAGCGGCCGCCCAGGACCGTCGCCTTTCCAGAACGGCATTTTGCCCGGCTCGCCTGGAGCCGGCGTCACCAGCACCCGATCGTGCGTAATCTCCACGATGCGCCAGGTGGACGCGCCCAGAATAAAAGTCTCTCCCGGATGCGACTCAAAGACCATCTCTTCGTCCAGTTCGCCCACCCGCACCGCTTTGCCTTCGCTGTACGCCAGAAATACCCCGTAGAGTCCGCGGTCCGGGATCGTCCCGGCATTGAGAATCGCCAGCCGCGCTGCGCCGTCGCGCGCGGTCACCACGTTGCGAATACGGTCCCAGGTCAGCCGCGGCCGCAGTTCCGCAAACTCGTCCGACGGATAGCGCCCGCTCAGCAGATCAAGCACCCCCTCGAACGCGGAACGAGTCAGCCCGCCGAACGGCGCAGCACGCCGCACCAGGTCGAACAGAAAATCAACTGAGACTTCGGGAACCTCGGAGTTAGCGGAGTTTGGAGTTTCTGACTCTTGCGACATCTCCTCTTCGAACAGGAGCGGTGAAGATTTTTCGCTCCTGGTTTTTCTTCTGGTCCCTGATCCCTGACCCCTGCCGGGGCCCCCAGCGAGCGATCTCTGCTCGATGGGGTGGCTGTTCCCTGCTTTCTCGGTCCCTCGGTCCCTCGGTCCCTTGGTCCCTGCACTTGCCACGATCGCCACCAACTGCTGCGCCAGCACGTCCAGCGGATTGCGCGGATAGCGTGTTGACTCGATGTGGCCCTCGTGCATGGCGCGCGTCACAGCGGCGCAGGCTACCAGGTCGGCGCGGTACTTGGGAAACAAAATCCCTTCCGACACCGCGTCCACATGATGGCCGGCGCGCCCGATGCGCTGTATCCCGCTGGCCACCGAGGGCGGCGATTCAATCTGAATCACCAGGTCGACGGCGCCCATGTCGATGCCCAGCTCAAGCGTCGAAGTGGCGCAGAGAGCCCGAATCTGCCCGGCCTTCAGTTGTTCCTCGATCACCGTGCGCTGCGCCGCCGCCAGCGAGCCGTGATGGGCGCGCGCAATCGGCTCTCCTGCCAGTTCATTCAATGCGCCCGCCAGCCGCTCCGCAACTTGCCGGCTGTTGACAAACAAAATCGTCGAATTGCGTTCCCTGATAATTTCAAGCAATCGCGGATGAATCGCATTCCAGATCGACACGCGCCGCGGCATCTGCGCAGCCGGCCCCGACTGAATCTCTTCCATCTCGCCCAGCCGCGCCATGTCTTCCACCGGAACTTCGAT
>PLSH01000084.1:0-30153 GCA_003165095.1 Acidobacteriaceae bacterium | reverse complement strand
CCTCTAGCCGAATCATCGGCAGCATCGGATTGCCTCGCCGACTCGCTGACCCGCTGACTCGCTGACTCGCTTTTCTCCGTTTGCTCAACCTCAATGCCGCCCAGAAAACGCGCCACCTCCTCAAGCGGCCTCTGCGTAGCCGAAAGCCCGATGCGCTGAAGAGGTCTCTTCACCAAATCCTGCAGCCGCTCCAGTGACAACGCCAGGTGCGCGCCGCGTTTCGTAGGCACCAGCGCGTGAATCTCGTCGATGATGACCGTCTCCACCGTCCGCAAAGCCTCTGCGGCCTGCGATGTCAGCAGCAGGTAAAGCGACTCGGGCGTGGTGATCAGGATCTCCGCTGGATGCAGCGCGAAGCGGGCGCGCTCGCGCTGCGGCGTATCCCCGGTGCGCACGCTGATCGCCGGCTCCTTGAAAGGCAATCCCATGCGCCGCGCCATGTTCGCCATGCCCACCAGCGGCGAGCGAAGGTTCCGCTCCACATCCACGGCCAGCGCCTTCAACGGAGAAATATAAACAACGCGGCAACCCCGCTGCTCTTCGCCTGCAGCCTTCTGACCCCTGTCTCCCAGCATCAGCCGGTCCAGGCACCAGAGAAATGCGCTCAGGGTCTTGCCGGTGCCGGTCGGCGCCAGGATCAGCGTGCTCTCTCCGCGCGCAATCACCGGCCAGCCAAGCCGCTGCGGTGCCGTTGGCGCGTCAAAGACAGCTTTGAACCACGCCGCCGTCACCGCATGGAAACAGGCCAGCGGGTCGGGGACCGCGGTTGGAACTGGAACGGGTTCGGGGATGGGCCGGCGCGGGGTCATTCTCTTTTTGAGAATAACCCGTCAGGCAGCGAAGAGGAAGCGAAAATAAGACTGCCCGCTTCCAGCCTGATCGGATCGAGTTCTCTCTCTCCACTTGGCCGATAGAACGTTGTAACCTGCATCGCCAATTCCTGCCTTCCACTCCACTCTAAATCCCTCAGAGAGCACAATTCCGCGCCCCTGCTGCCTGCAATCGGTTCTCAAAAAGCAAACCGAATCAGGCCAATTCCATCAAAACGCCTCTGTGTGTCAACCGAAAGTGTCACAATACCTACCAAGTCCTTGAGCCAACTCTGCTTTCATAAGGAACAAATGGCTGAGTTCGGCATCGAACAGATTGAACCGGCCTGAACCGCGCCGGAGCGTCCATGCGAGACCATTTGGCTACACTCCTCGATGACTTTCGCCGTTTCGACCGCGAGGTCGCTGTGGTCCGCTACCAGGGAAACCGGCGGCGGGTAACCACCTATGGGGAATTGGCACGGCTCGCCGGACGCTTTGCCGCCCTGCTCGAGCAGCGCGGCATCGGGCCCGGCGATCGCGTCCTGCTGTGGGCCGAAAACAGCGCGGAGTCGATTGCGGTCTTCCACGGTTGCCTCCTGCGCGGTGTTCTGGCCGTTCCACTCGACGCCAACGGGACTGCCGAATTTGTCGCCCGCGTGGCGGCGGACGTTGCCCCCAGCCTCGCAGTGGGCGATGCCATCCTGCTGTTGCAGCTAGGTCCACAATCTCAAAATCGGGATTCGGAGAGTCCGCATCTCCACATTTCCACCCTCGCGTTTGAAGACTGGCTCGCCGAACTGCCGGACGAGGAAGCTGGGCCAATTGCAGGCCTCCGCTCAGACACCCCGCTGCAAATCCTGTTCACTTCCGGCACCACCGGCGATCCCAAGGGGATTGTACTGACCCACGGAAACGTCCTGGCCAGCGTCGGCCCCATCGAAGACGGCGCGCGGCGCTACATGCGCTACGAGTGGCTCATCCACCCGCTCCGGATTCTGCATACTCTGCCCCTGAGCCACGTCTTCGGGCAAACCATGGGGTTGTGGGTCCCTCCCATTTTCAAGGCGGAGTTGCATTTCCAGAGCCGGCCTGCCGCGCCGCGGCTCATCGAGCTCATTCATCACGAACGCATCTCCGTGCTGGCCGCGGTGCCGCGCGTGCTGGCCCTCATCAAGGCTCATCTTGAATTGCGCGATCCGCATCTGGCCGCCCGCGTGGAGCAATCGAAGCAGGTTGGGACGCTGCGAAAATGGTGGCGCTTCCGAGATGTGCATCGGGCCTTCGGGCCCAAGTTCTGGGCCTTCGTCTCCGGTGGCGGCGCACTGGCCGGCCCGCTCGAACAATTCTGGAACACCCTGGGCTTCGTCCTGGTTCAGGGATACGGCATGACCGAAACCACGGCGCTCATCACGCTTAACCATCCCTTCCACGTCGCCAAAGGCACCATCGGCAAGCCGCTCGCCGGCCGCGAGGTCAAGCTCGGCCCCGATGGCGAGGTGCTGGTGCGCGGCGCATCCATCTCCGGCGCTACGTGGTCGGGCGGGGCGCTCCATGCCCGCCACGGTGAGTGGCTGGCCACCGGCGACCTGGCGGAGATGCAGGAGTCGGGCGAGCTGAAGTTTCTCGGCCGTAAGAGCGAGATAATTGTCACCGCGGCTGGGGTCAACGTGCACCCTGAAGACCTTGAAGCAGTCGTGGAAGAACAGCCGGGCGTGGCTGCATGTGCCGTGGTAGCCATGGAGACTGCGGCAGGGCCGGAGCCCTGCGCGGTGCTCGCCATCCGCGGCTCCAGCGACCAGGCCGCGAAGGCAATCGAGAACGCCAATGCGCGGCTCGCGGACTTCCAGAAGATCCTGCGCTGGGTGCTGTGGCCTGAACCGGATCTGCCCCGGACCTCCACCGGAAAGGTCCGTCGCAAGGCTGTGGCCGCATGGCTGCAGCGGATCCAGGCCGCCGCTGCCACCAGTACCTCCGGCGCGGCAGCGTCCGGTCAGGAAGCCTTTGGCGCGTCTTCTGACTGGCTGCTTACCCTGATCGCGCAAATAACCGGCGAAGCCCACCCTGGAGTTGGTGACGAGTTGCGCCTCACAGAGGACTTGCATCTGGATAGCCTGGGCCGCGTACAACTGGCCGCGGCTATCGAAGAGCGGCTGGGCATTGTCTCGGGAAGCGGCCTTCTTGAAGAGATAGAAACGCTCGGAGATTTGCGCGGATTGGTAGCCGGTGGAGAACAAGTCGGCTCAGAGGAGGCGCCCCTCAAACCTTCCCCTGAAGAGCGGGAAGCAGCCGCTCCAATTTCACCTCGCTCCGCTCAAAATGACCAACCGCGCGAAAGTGTCGGCCGGCCCGCGAGCGAGCCTGGCGCCTCTGCGCGTGCATCGGCCGCAACTCCGCAGTCGAAACCGCCGCGGACACGGTTTATCTATCCCCAGTGGCCCTGGTGGAAACCCGTTGAGTGGATCAGGATTGCGTTCATCGAGACGGCCATGCGCCCCCTGGTTTGGTTGCTGGCAAACCCCCGCGTTAAGGGGCCGAAAACGCCGCTGCCCCATGGACCGCTGCTGATCGTGGCCAATCACGTCACCACTTTCGACGGGCCGTTGGTCCAATATGCGCTCGAAGGACGCGTCCGGCGCCACATTGCCGCGGCCATGCTCGGCGAGATGCTCGAAGACTATCGCCATTGGCGAGATCCCGACCGTGCCCCTGGAACCAGGGGATTCTTTGTCTTCGGTCCGCCCGCCTACTGGCTGATAACCGCGCTCTTCAATGTATTTCCCCTGCCCCGTCGCAGGGATTTCCAAACCAGCTTTGCGCATGCCGGCAAGGCCATGGATCGCGGCTACAGCGTGCTCGTCTTTCCAGAAGGAACACGCTCCGCGGAGGGCCGGCTGGCGCCCTTCCGTACCGGCATCGGACTGCTGGCAAGGGAATGCGGCGCGCCCGTGCTGCCGGTGGCCATTCGCGGCCTGGGCGAGCTCAAAACGCGTCGGCGAAGATGGTTCCGCTCAGGGACCATCGAGGTGCGGGTGGGAGAGGCAATCCTCTTCGGCCCCCAGGACACCGAGGCTGGAATCACCACGCGCCTCCACGCCGAAGTGGAACGCCTGCTCGATTACTCGGCGTCAGGGGATCACCCGGATTAGGTCCACTCATGCGCTGATTAGGGCAATAATTACCTTGACTCGCCCGATGGGGGTGTACGATGATCCCCATAGATGAGCAGGATACGCCGTCGCTATTCGACTTACTTCAGGCGACGGCGCTTTACCTGTGGAAAGAGTGGCCTAGAGACATGATAGGGACCATAACGAATCCGCAACAACTTGCATTCTCGCTACGAGGAACCTGCCCTCACTCTGATTGCAATCGACCCTCGGTATTTATGCTCGTAACTGGGGTACATCACGACATAAGAGGCCAAGGGATCGCAGCGATGCAGTGCCAAGGATGCATGAAATACATCCTTGCTATCGTTACATATGCCAACAATAATCACACAGTCAACTATGTTTCTCATTATCCCCTTGGGGCACCAAACGATACGGTTGCGCCTGAAATTCCCCCGCATATCCAAGTGGATTTCAAAGAGGCTCTACGTTGTCTTTTTGTAAATGCTTACAATGCAACCGTAGAAATGTGTAGGCGAGCGTTAGAGGCGAGTTGCATCGACTTGGGAATACCGAAAGGCATCAGAGACCTAGAAGATATGATCGACTCACTTGAGAGTCAGCGAAAGATTACTCCTCATATGAAGGAAGTGGCACACAAGATTCGGCTAGGCGGAAATCGCGGAGCACATCCGCCAGAAGCGGACGTGTTAGCCGCGCAACAAGCGGGCGAAATGCAGGTGGCTGGCCCCGTCGTCATTATCGTAAAGGAACATGCCGAAGCCATTGTAGATTTCACGCGGCAGTTCTTCCAGCACGTCTATGTAGTCCCTCAGCAACTAGGTAAATACGATTTCACCAAACCAAAGGCACCGGCACAACCATGAATGAATCAGAGAAATTCGACAGCGTTGTTCGCAAGATTCTAAGCGTCTCACGCGAGGAATTACAGCGACGCGAGAAGGAATGGAAACGCAAGCAGACACGAAAAAAGCGGGCTAGAACTTCGCCCGCTTCCCGCGCTTCAAGCGTAAAGGGTTAGCAGGTCGCGGCGGCTCCCTCCTTGCCCGTCAACTGAGCAAATGTGAGGCGCTTACCAACGATCTGAGATACCGCTCGGCTAAAGCGGCTTGAATCACTCGTCCTACGGTTGTTGAAACGGAACGATTGCTCATCGAGGTAACGGAAGAGATGGAACGGCTCTACACTCACATAGGTTCCAGCAATACCCCGCTTGAGCAGCGACCAGAAGTTCTCAAGGCCATTGGTATGCACTCGGCCATCCACATAGGCGACGGCATGATCGACAACCGCATGAGCGTAATTCTGAGCAAGTCCGCTGTAGGATGGAAGCGAATCAGTGTAGAGAGCCGCGCCAGCTTCGACATGCTTGCGAACCTCAGTCTGCAATGCCGCTCTCTTGCGGTTTGGGACTACGATAGTGCGAACCTCTCCACCGCGCTCCAGCATCCCCATGACCGCAGTCTTGTCTTTGCCGCCGGTTCCGGTGATGCGACGCTGGCGCTTGCTCACATGCATGTTGCGGGATTTGCCGCCGATGAAAGTTTCGTCCGCTTCGACCTCGCCGCCGAGCTTGCTTCCAAAGAACTCGTCTTGCATGGCGAGACGGATGCGGTGCAGCATGAACCACGCGGCCTTTTGCGAGACCTGCACGTCTCGCGCAATCTCGTAACTGCTGATCCCGTTCTTGCAGTTCGTGAGCAGCCAGGTTGCGGTGAGCCATTTATCGAGTCCGATGGGAGAATCCTCCATCACCGTGCCAACCTTGATGGAAAACTCACGCTTCGCGTGATGGCTCCCGCACTTCCAAGTGCGCCGCATCGCATTGAAGCTGACCTTTGCCGAGCCGCAGCCGGGGCAAATCGCTCCATCTGGCCAGCGTCGCGCAACAAGATAATCAATGCAGTTATCATGATTCGAGAAGTATACGATTGCTTCCTGAAGGCTATTCGGTTCGGTATTCATAACGCGCCTCACTGTCTAAACTCTAGCAAAAAACAGTGGGCGAGTCAAGGTAATTATTGCCCTGATTAGGACAGCACGCTCCAGGCCAGCCGCGCTAGCCTACTGCGCCGGATCGTAATTCAAATTCTGCCCCAACCATCGTTCCACCACCGACACGCTCATCCCTTTGCGTTCGGCATAGTCCGTCACCTGGTCGCGATCGATTTTGCCCAGCGAGAAATAACGCGACTCCGGGTGGGCGAAGTAGAGTCCGCTCACGCTCGACCCCGGCCACATCGCAAACGACTCGGTAATCAGCATCCCCGTGTTCGCCTCCACATCCAGCAGGCGCCACAGCGTACCCTTCTCCGTATGATCCGGACACGCCGGATAACCCGCTGCCGGCCTGATTCCCCGATATTTCTCGTGAATCAGCTCGTCGATGCTCAGTCCCTCCGCGCGGCCATATCCCCACTCATCCCGCACCCGCTTGTGCAGGCACTCGGCAAATGCTTCGGCCAGGCGGTCGGCGATGGCCTCCGCCATGATCGCGTTGTAATCGTCATGCTCCGCCTTGAATCGGTCGCACAGCTCCTTCAGCCCAATCCCGCTGGTAACCGCGAAAGCCCCAATGTAATCCACCAGTCCCGTCTCTTTCGGCGCGATGAAGTCGGAAAGAGATCTGCACGGTTCGCTGCCTTCCCTGTTCGCTTGCTGGCGAAGAAAATGGAATCGCTCCCGCACCCTTCCGCGTCCGCCGTCCGCGTACAGCTCCACGTCGTCACCCACTGCGCTCGCGGGAAAGAAGCCATAAACGCCACGCGCAGTGATCAGCTTCTTCGCAATCATCTCGTCCAGCAGCGCATTGGCCTCGGCAAAGATCTGCCGCGCCAGTGCGCCTTGTCTTTCGTCTTCAAGAATCCGCGGGTAAACGCCCTTCAGCTCCCAGGTATGAAAGAACGGCGTCCAGTCAATGAATTCGCGCAGCGTCGCAAGCGGAAAGTCATCCAGCACGCGAACGCCGATGAATTCGGGCTTTGGCAAATCCTCCGCGCGCCACTCGATCTCCGTACGCCTCTTTCGCGCAGTATCCAGCGAAACCAGCTTCTGCCGCGCCGCGGAGTGCGTCTTGCGCAGCGCCTCGTACTCCATGCGATGCTGCGCCACGAATGCATCCTTGCCGTCTTCGCTCAGCAGGCTGGTCGTCACCGGCACCGCCCGGCTGGCATCCAGTACATGCACCACCGGCTGGCTGTAGTGCGGCGCAATCTTCACCGCCGTGTGAGCCCGGCTCGTGGTCGCCCCGCCAATCAGCAGCGGCAGCTTGAATCCCTGCCGCTCCATCTCCCGCGCCACATGCACCATCTCNNACCATCACCCCCATGTCGATCACTTCGTAGTTATTGCAGGCCAGCACTACGCCCACGATGTTCTTGCCAATGTCGTGAACGTCGCCCTTCACCGTGGCCAGCACAATCTTTCCCTGCGCCCTCACCGTTTCGCCGGCCGCCGCCATCCTCACCTTCTCGGCCTCCATGAACGGCGTCAGGTGCGCCACCGCCTTCTTCATCACCCGAGCCGACTTCACCACCTGGGGCAGGAACATCTTGCCGGCGCCAAACAGATCGCCCACCACTCCCATCCCGTCCATCAGCGGGCCTTCAATCACCAGCAGCGGCCGCCCCAGCTTCACGCGGGCTTCCTCGGCGTCCCTCTCGATGTACTCGTCGATCCCCCTCACCAGCGCGTGCGAAAGCCGCTCCTCCACCGTGCCGTTGCGCCATTCCTCGGCTTTTTTTTGGGTAACTTCCGCACCGGCCCCCGAACCCTCAGCCTTCAATGCCTCGCCGTACGCCACCAGCCGCTCTGTCGAGTCCGGCCGGCGGTTCAGCAGCACGTCTTCCACCAGCACCTTCAGTTCCGGCTCGATCTCTTCGTACACCTCCAGCATCCCCGCATTCACAATGCCCATGTCCATGCCCGCCGCGATGGCGTGATAGAGAAAAGCCGAGTGCATCGCTTCGCGAACCTTGTTGTTGCCCCGAAAACTGAAGGAAATATTCGAGACCCCGCCGCTCACCTTCGCATGCGGCAGGTTGGCCTTGATCCAGCGCGTCGCGTTGATGAAGTCGACCGCGTAGTTGTTGTGCTCCTCCATGCCCGTGGCCACGGTCAGAATGTTGGGATCGAAGATGATGTCTTCGGGCGGAAAACCCACTTCGTCTACAAGTATTCTGTAAGCCCGCTCGCAGATCCGGATCCTTTCTGCGAAACTCGCAGCCTGCCCCTGCTCGTCAAAGGCCATCACCACCGCCGCCGCGCCATACTTCAGCACCGCCGCGGCATGTTGACGAAACTTCCCTTCGCCTTCCTTCAGCGAGATCGAATTCACAATGCCCTTGCCCTGCAGACACTTCAACCCCGCTTCAATCACTTCCCACTTTGACGAGTCCACCATGAAGGGAACTTTGGCCACTTCCGGCTCGCTGGCCAGCAAATGCAGGTAGCGCGTCATGGCCGCAACTCCGTCGATCATCCCCTCGTCCATGCAGATGTCGATGACGTTGGCGCCGTTCTCCACCTGCTGGCGCGCGATGCTGACTGCTTCCTCGTACTTGCCTTCCTTGATCAGCTTGGCAAATTTGGGCGAGCCGGCGACGTTGGTCCGCTCGCCGATCATGATGTAGACGCCGGGCTNNACGTTGGCGCCGTTCTCCACCTGCTGCCGGGCCACGCTCACCGCGTCTTCAAATTTGCCTTCCTTCACCAGCTTCGCGAACTTCGGCGAACCGGCCACATTGGTCCGCTCCCCAATCAGGATGAAGACGCCGGGCTGCTGCGTAAATGGCTGCGATCCTGACAACCGCAGAGGATTGGTCTCCGTGTCTGCGCTCATGCTCCGCTCTCAATCCCGCCCAGCTTGCGCGGAGGCAACCCCTCGAGCGCCTTGGCGATGGCCGCAATATGCTCCGGCGTATTGCCGCAGCAGCCGCCTGCAATATTGATCAGCCCCGCCCGCGCAAATTCGCTCAGGTATCGAGCCATGTCCGCCGGCCCAAGGTCGAAACCGGTCTCCGACAGTGGATTCGGCAAACCCGCATTCGGATAGCAGGAGATCGCCACATCCGCCTTCTCGGACAGCTCGGAAAGAAATGGATACATCAGGTCCGGACCAAGCGAGCAGTTCAGCCCCACCGACAGCGGCTTCACGTGCCGCACAGCGTTCCAGAACGCCTCGGTTGTCTGCGCCGAGATCAGCGTCTCGCCACCACGCCCCACCGCCGCCGAGATCATCACCGGCAACTCTTTGCGGTTCGCCGCCAGGCCGTCCTCGTCGAATACTTCGCGGATCGCCACCAGCGCCGCCTTGGCGTTCAGCGAATCGAAAATCGTCTCCACCAGCAGCAGGTCCACTCCTCCGGCGATCAGCGCTCGCACCTGCTTGCTATACGCGGATTTCACCTGGTCGAAGGTCACCACTCTGAACCCTGCATCGTCGGCATCCGGCGAATTCGACAGCGACACCGTTAACGGCCCGATCGCGCCCGCCACAAATCGTCGCCGGCCCGTAGCGTTAGACACCCGGTCAGCCCATTCTCTGCACTCACGCGCCGACGTCTCATTGATATCCCAGGCCAGGCCGTTCAGAAACTCGTCGTCGATCACCTTCTGGTAAAACGCGGGATCCTTGCGGCCGCCATGCTCCCGCGGATCGTCCACGAAAAACTCGCTCTGCGTGATGCTGGTCGCGCCAAAAGTGTTGGTCTCAATGATGTCCGCGCCCGCCTCCAGAAACCGGCGATGAATGTCGCCGACCATCTCCGGCTGGGTCAGTGAGAACAGGTCTCCGTTATTCTTCAAGTCCTTCTTCGCATCCTTGAAGCGTTCCCCGCGGATGTCCGCCTCCGTCATCCCGTACGCGCGGATCGTCGTGCCCATCGCCCCATCGATGATGGCGATACGGCTTTCGAGAACTTTCTGAAGAGGATGTTGATGAATTCGAGTCATTGCTTTCTGATGCTCGTAAGCGGGTTGTCGATTGCGCCGGCCTTTGCGGCCACAGGACAAAATTGGGGAAACAGTCTCTTATCAAGCATATCGAAGTTAGCCGCGTGTTCGAACCATTTCCCGGCGAACGACCCGGACAATGGGGTGAAATGCGGTAAGAGTGGGCTTAACAGGCTGCGGAAAAACTCAATATGGGCGGGGTATTTAGAAGTTTTGTAACAGGGCCCGACTTCAGTCGGGCCGCAAATGCNNGCCTCAAAATAAAGGACGGGCTTTACAGGCTGCGGAAAAACTCGGTCCGGAGGGAGGCGGGGGTTTCAACCCCCGCATAAAGCCAGCAAAATCGATAGGGCTTTAGCCCCGGAAAAACGCTTTCCGCCGATTTCACCCCAAATCCTGCCTTTTTCCGCATCCTCTTTAGCCCCTGCCGCTCTCTCCTTACCGAAGTAGCTGGCTCATGCCTTTTTCCGCAGCCTGTTAATGGGGTTGCCTGTCCGGCCCCGCTTCGCAGCTTCGAGCCCAAAGCACCGCTATAAACTGAAGTTTGGACAGGTGACAATGGGGCTTTTTAGCGGAAAGAAAGAAAAGCAAGCCGCACCGGACGAACTCCCGGATAAACTCGTCGAAACGCCGGCCGGGGAGCCCCGCCAAGGCTTCTTCGACAAAATGAGGCAGGCGGTCTCGCGCACGCGCGAATCGCTCTCTGCCAAAATCGCCGACCTGGCCGCCTTGACGCGCATCGTGGACGAAAGCGCGTTCGAGCAGCTCGAAGCGGCGCTGCTCTCGAGCGACCTCGGCGTGCAAACCACCACCGCAGTCCTCAAAGCTCTGCGCGACCACGCGCTCCACCAGGCCATCGAGGGCGGCGCTGAACTCCGCGTTCTATTGGGTGAGCAATTGATCGCCATTCTCCGTGCCCCGCAAGGGGCGGTTGCCACACCCGAGGTGCCGCCAAAAGTCACGTTTCTGGTAGGCGTGAACGGCACCGGAAAAACCACCAGCGCCGGCAAACTCGCCGCCTGGTCCCGCGCGCAAGGCCATTCCGTNNTCGCGCTCCGGCGTAGAGATGATCAAGACCCGCCACGGAGGCGACCCCGCCGCCGTGCTCTACGACGCCATCGCTGCGGCCAAGGCGCGTTCCATCGACGATCTCTACGTCGACACCGCCGGCCGCCTGCACACAAAAACCGGTCTCATGGACGAACTCGACAAGATGCGCCGCACCGCCGCCCGCCTCGTCCCCGGCGCGCCCCACGAAGTTCTGTTGGTCATGGACGCGACAACGGGACAAAATGGATTGCAGCAGGCGCGCCAGTTTACTGCGTCGGCAGGCGTCACCGGTATCGTGCTCACCAAGCTCGACGGCACCGCCAAAGGCGGCATCGCCGTCGCCATCGCCCGCGAGCTAAACTTGCCCGTCCGCTTCGTAGGCGTAGGCGAAAAAATGACCGACCTGCTCGAGTTCGACGCTGCTGCCTTCGTCGATTCCCTGCTGGAGCAATAGATTTGGGAAGATCAATCAACCTTCCGCCGGGTGCCGGGTGCACCAGATCCCGACTTTGGGACCTGGGAAAGCATGCTGCTCAAACTCGCTGCGTAGCCAACTTGGTGTCCGGCTGACTTGCTGACTCGCTGACTTGCCGGGTGCCCCAGGTCCCGCCTTCGGGACCCGGGATCGCACGAACCTTGCCACGCCAGGGACCCCTCCCCAAAAACCCACCTGCCTGTCAACCCCTCCCCAAGCTCCAATTCCGTTCAACCCTCCCATTTCCAACCAGATAAGAAATCACTCGATCGTGCAGATTATTTCCCCGAAGCCGCTACACTTTCTCTATGTAGTGAGAACAACAACGCGGATGCATCGGGCGGCCCAGGTTGGCGGACTCTGGGCTGCCCGCTTTTTTGGGTGAAGGCGCGGCCAGTTAGCTCCGCTGACTCCGCGAGCCCGCTAATTCCGCTAAACTCTTGGCTTTGACGACTTTATCCGTTAACTTATTTGTTTTCAACAGTTTACGGGAACACCTCAAGAGCTAACCAGCTTGAAATCAAGACTTTACCCGGAAAAGGGCGGGGTGGAAGCAGCAAGCGTAACAAATTTGCACACGGAACGCCGGCGCATCAAGACCAACGAGCTCCGTCGCGAGTCCCCAACCACTCCATTTACACTTGAATGTTCCTGTTCGCAACGAGAAGCGCCTATGAGCAATCAACTCGACCAAGACACGTATTGGATGCAGCGCGCCCTGGAGCTTGCCCGACGCGGCATTGCCGTCTGCTCGCCAAACCCCGTGGTGGGCTGCGTGATTCTCGATCGCGCCGGCCAGGTAGTCGGTGAGGGCTGGCACGAGTACAATTTGCTGGACCACGCCGAAATCGTAGCCCTGCGCGTGGCCAAACAACATGCCGGCGATCGCCTCCGCGGCGGCGCCGCTTACGTCACCCTCGAGCCCTGCAACCACACCGGCCGAACGCCTCCCTGCACCGGCGCGCTGATTGACGCCGGTCTCTCGCGCGTGGTCGCGGCCACCATCGATCCGAACTCCTCGGTCGCGGGACACGGCATGGACCGCCTTCGCCTGGCGGAAATCGATACCACGCTGGGCGTAAGTGAGGCAGAAGCGCGCCGCCTCAACGAAGGCTTTGCGCGCTGGAGCCAACACCAGCGGCCCTTTGTGTTGATGAAGGTGGCCATGTCGCTCGATGGCCGCATTGCGCCGCCCGCCGGCCGGCACCAGGCGCGCGAGCCTTATTGGATTACCTGCGAGGCCGCGCGCGCCGCCGTCCAGCCCCTCCGCTGGCAGGCCGACGCGGCCATGGTTGGCGTCGACACAGTCGTGGCCGACGACCCCATGCTCACCGACCGAAGCGGCCTGCGCCGCCGGCGCCCGCTCCAACGCATCGTGCTCGATTCTGCCCTGCGCATGCCGCTCGACTCGAAGATGGTGGCCACGGCTCAGAATGACCTGGTGATCTTTACGGTGTCGAATGATGAGGCCCGCATCCGCGAGCTCACGACCCGCGGAGTTCGCGTCGAAGTCCTCCCCGCCGAGGCTGGCCGCGTCCCACTCGCCAAGGTTCTCGGCAAGCTGGGCGAAGAAGGCATTCTGACTCTGCTCACCGAGACCGGCACGCGCCTCAACACAGCTCTGCTGGCCGGCGGCCACGTGGACCGCGTCCATCTTTTCGTGTCGCCGCAGATCATGGGATCTGACGCCGTCCCCGCCTTCCGCGGCATGGCCAGCTTCGTCCGCATGGCCGAGGTCGAAGTCGAGCGCTACGGAAACGATCTCGGCCTGTGCTCGCTCCTCAACGACCCCTGGCCGAAAATCGGCGACGGCCAGTCAGCCCAAAGTTGATGCGATAACCACCCGCAAATTCCTCGTGCCATTCGCATTTGCAATATGAGAGAATCATCCCGCAACCAGTCTTTCCCCATCCGAATCCCCGTTAAGGAAAAATCAGATGTCGAATGCAGCCGCTGTGAACTTCCTCACTCTGGACGTTGAACTCAAACCCGGCAAGGCCCTTATCCACTGTCATGGCCGGCTCGTTGGGGGAACCTCCAACGTGCTCTACGCACGCGTCCACGAACTCCTCCCGGTTTGCAAACGCATCACCCTGGATTTGACGGATCTTAAATTTGTTGACAGCATGGGCCTCGGCACCCTGGTCGGCCTCTACATTTCCGCCAAAAAAGCAGATTCCTGCCTCGAATTGATCAATCTCGGCAAACAGATTCGGGAGCTTCTCGGAATCACACATTTGCTCGGGGTCTTTGCCGGCATGTGCGAGCAAGGCATCACCATGAAGTTCTGACCCGCTCTTCCCCCTCCGCAACCTGAAGCNNTTCACTTATTCACTTCTTCCCTCGTTCCCTCGTTCCCTTAAAATAAATCCATGTTCACCGGGATCATCGAGCAGACAGGAAATCTCGTCAGCCTCACCGATCGCGGGGGCGTTCGCCGCATCACGGTTGAAGCGCCGGGCATTGCGTCGCGTCTGCGCGAAGGCGATTCGCTCGGCGTCTCCGGCGTCTGCTTGACCGCGCTCGATCCCGACCCCACGTACTTCCACGCGGACCTGGCGCAGGAAACGCTGGATCGCACCTCGCTCGGCTCGCTTGCACCCGGCGCGCGTGTCAATTTGGAATTGCCCACCGCAGCGGGCAGCCCGCTCGGCGGCCACATCGTGCAAGGCCACGTCGACGGCACGGGCGTGATGACCGCGCTCGACCCCGTCGTCCCCGAGTCCAGCCCCAACTTCGACCGCCAAACCACCGACTGGACCCTCAAGGTTCGCGTCCCCGAAAACGTTCGCCAATGGATGGTCCAGAAAGGCTCGGTCGCCGTCGAAGGTATCAGCCTCACCATTGCCGATTTCGATGGCGAGGAGATCGCGATCGCTATTCTGCCGCTCACCTACTGGCGCACCAATCTGCATACGCTCGCCGTGGGCGCGCCCATGAACATTGAGGCGGATGTGCTGGTGAAGCTGGCCGCTATGCAGATGCAGGCCGCGAAGAAGCCGGAGTTCGACATCACCGAGGCTTGGCTGATGGCGAACGGGTATTGAAAGCCAGTTCGTGGTTCTTCGTTCACAAATTGTGGGGGCTGCAAAATCCGTTGTCATGCGAGCTTCCGGCTCACACCACCCTACGGCTTCACCGGCAACTTCGGCGGGGCCATCACGTAGTCGTCGCCCACTCGCGCAAGGATCTGCGCGCGCCGGTCGGTCAGTAGTTTTAGCCGCTTCGTGACTTCGATGAATTCTTTCTGCTTTTCAGCAGTCAGCCCAGAAGAATCGACCGGTTCATTCGGTGCGGCTCCAACTGGCTTCCCTCCGACCTCGATCCTGCTCAGCTCAATCTCATCCAGGTCTTTCTGCAGCACCGGAATCTCGCGGTCGATCAGCAGCGGCTTGATCACCGTTTTCTTCTCGCGCCCGGCGGCCAGCTCGTTGCGGTTGTTTTCGCCCCACATGGGCAGAATGCCCACGTGCCCAAGCTCCACGCGAATCCCGCCCGGACCGTAGTCCTTGCGCACGGCGGAGAACAGGCCGATCATCTCGTCGCGCGGATCGCCATTGGTGTCCGGCATCAACCCGTCGACGTAGGTGCGCGACTGGTTCGATAAAAAGTTGCCCAGCGAATAAAAAATCAAGGTGTCGCGGCCATCCCCGGTGCGGTAGGTTTCCACCGGCTGCAGTACGTGGGGATGATGGCCCACCACAACTGAAGCGCCCGCCTCCAGCATCTTGTGCGCAATGTCCACATCCTCCGGCCTCGGCGCCGGCGAGTATTCGATGCCCCAGTGGATCGAGATCACCAGAAAATCGCACTGCGCGCGCGCCGCCTTCACAGCCGCCAGCACCGTGGCCTCGTCCGCGCCCGGCGCGCCGCCCGACTCTCCCGGATACGGAAAGAAGTTCACGTGCGGCTGCGCTGCATCGTCGGGATTGCGGTTCCCGTTCAGCCAGCGCGTCATCCCCAGCCAGCCCACCTTGATGCCGTTGCCCTCGGTGATCACCGGCTGCCACGCCTGGGCCGCGTTGTCTGAAGTTCCTGAAAACAGCAGCCCCGTCTCGCGCAGGTGATCGCGCGTCTCGGCAAACCCGGCCCAGCCCTGGTCCATCACGTGGTTGTTGGCAAAAGAAACAATCTTGATTCCGCTGGCCTTGAGCGCCTCCGGCAAAACCACCGGAGCTTCGAAAAGAAACGCCTTCGACCCCTTGGAATGAATCGGCGCCACCGGGGTTTCCAGGTTCACAAATCCAAAATCCGCCCCGTGGAATACGTCTGCAACGTCGGAAAACAGCGCCGCCCAGCCCTGCTCCCCATCGCCCCCTGCGGCCGCCGCGGCGCGCACCGCCTCATGGGGAATCACGTCGCCGGCCACGGCAAAGCTTAACTGTGCTATCTCGTGCGGGTACGGGACCACAGCCGCCGCATTCCGGCGGGAATGAAATCCCGCCCATAGGCCGAGTGCGGCAATGGCCAGAACTGTCGCTCCGGCCGCCAGCCACCTGCGGTTACGCGTCAGTTGACCGCTTCGCCCGGTCCATTTTGCGCCCGCAGAAAAGCCCTGCTGTCTGCCTTCCATCTCCCAGTTCATGGTCCGCCGCAATCGTTCCCCTTTTCCTGAACGCAACCAGCATACACGGCTCGCGGTGGCTTCTCGACTCTATCCCCGCCGCAAATGAGCGCCGGCCGCCGCAAGCTCGTCTATTCAGTTGCTGATACTGATACCCTTGAACAAGGGAAACCACTAAAGGACGGTCGGCGCCGGACGCGGCGCTTTACCCGTAACGGGAACTATGGCAGAGTTCGTAATCAAGCTGGCCGATGAGCGTGGCCGGGTGCAGGAGCAGGTGCAGACCGCGGCTACCGCCGAGGAGCTGCGCGCCCGCTTCATACACGCCGGATACCACGTGTTTTCAGTGCGCGCGCGCACCGGGATGGGCCTGTTCGGTAAGCGGCGCAAGGTCAAGCTCGAGCCATTCCTCATCTTTAATCAACAGTTTCTCACCCTCATCCGCGCCGGCCTGCCCATTCTGGGCTCCCTCGAAATGCTGGGCAAAATTCAGAAAAACGCGCAGTTTGCCGGGCAGTTGAGCGATGTCGCGGGAAGATTGAAAACCGGCGAATCCCTCTCCGCGGCCTTCGAGGCCCAATCCGGGTTTCCCGTCATGTACACCACCACCCTGCTGGCCGGCGAGCGCTCCGGCAATCTGCAGGAGGTTCTCGAGCGGTACGTCAGCTTCCAGAAGATCTCGCTCACTTTCCGCAAGAAAATGGTCGGCTCGCTCATCTACCCCGGCGTGCTCATCACCCTGGTTTGCGGGCTCATGACCTTCATGTTTACCGTGGTGGTGCCGCAGTTTGCCGTGCTCTATGACCAGATGGGTTCCAAGCTGCCGGCCATGACCATGGCCCTGTTGAGCTTCGGAAAGTGGCTGCAGCACAATATTCTCTTCATCGCCCTCGCGGCTCTGGGATTGGCCACTGCGTTCTACCGCTTCTCCATCACCGAGCGTGGCCGGGACATGATCGACGGGGTCCGCATCAAACTGCCGGTTTTTGGCAATATCTGGCTGAAGTACCAGGTGGCGCTTTTCTCTCGTACCCTCTCCACCCTGCTCACCGGCGGTCTGCCGCTGGTGCCGTCCCTTGAGACGGCTGCCCGCTCCATCTCGTCAAGACGCGTTTCAAAAGCCGTCCACGCCTCCATCGGCACCGTTCGCGAAGGCAAGAGCCTGGCCGATTCCCTGTCCGGAACCGGCGTCTTTCCCCTCCTGGCAACCGATATGATTACCGTGGGCGAACAGACCGGCGCCCTGCCTCAGATGCTCAATTCCGTTGCCGAATTCTTCGAGGAGGACGTCTCCACCGCCCTCGCCGCCGCACTCACCCTCATCGAACCGGCCATCCTCATCATCATGGGAGTGGTCGTGGTCTTTATTCTTATCTCGCTCTACCTGCCCATCTTCTCGCTGGGCCAGGCCGGCGGATAAGCAGGATAAAACGCTATGGCTGATGGCAATGTAATTACGCTTCCGGTGCCAACGTCCGGGGACGAGCGCGGACAGGCTGAAGCCCTGGCCCACCGGTATCACGCCGAGTTCGTTGACCTCAAGAACTTCAAGATTCAGCACGACCTGCTGCGCACCGTGCCCGTGGAACTCATGTTCCGCTATAACTTCGTGCCCATCGAGCAGCGGACCGACGCCTTGGTCATCGCGGTCAGCGATCCCTCCCGCCTCATGGTGCTCGACGAGATCGCCGGCCTGCTCGGGCAGCGCATTCATCCCCGCGTTGCCACCCTCTCGCAAATCACTGACCTGCTCAAGAAAACCGAGCAGTCGCAGCGCGTCCTCGATGAAGCCAGCGAAGGCTTGACCTTCGACGTGCTGACGGGCGACGAGAACTCCGACGAAAACATCTCCATCGAACGGCTGACCAGTGAGACTGAGGACATCAGCCCCATCATCCGCCTCGTCGATACCACCATCTTCACCGCGCTCGAGCGCCGCGCTTCCGATATTCATATCGAAACCAACGACGACTCCGTGGTCGTCAAGTACCGCATCGACGGCGTCCTGCAGGCGGCCATGGCGCCTATTGCCAGGGAGCACCACTCCACCATCCTCGGCCGCATCAAGATCATGAGCGAGCTCGACATTGCCGAACGCCGAGTCCCGCAGGACGGGCGCTTCAGAGTCCGCTACAAAGGCCGCCTGATCGACTTCCGCGTTTCCATCATGCCCACCGTTCACGGCGAAAATGCCGTGCTCCGCGTGCTCGACAAGGAGTCGATGAGCGAGAAGTTCCGCAACCTCACCCTCGACGTGGTGGGGTTTGCCGAAGAGGATCTGCGCCGCTTCCGGCGCTATATTCGCGAGCCTTACGGCATGGTGNNTCACCATCGAGGACCCGGTCGAGTATCAGATTCGCGGTATCACCCAGATTCCCGTCAATGAGAAAAAAGGGCTCACCTTCGCCAGGGGGCTCAGGTCCATTCTTCGCCACGACCCTGACAAAATCCTGGTGGGCGAAATCCGCGACCAGGAAACCGCGCAGATTGCCATCAATTCCGCCCTCACCGGCCACCTGGTTTTTACCACCGTCCACGCCAACAATGTGGTTGACGTGCTGGGACGCTTTCTCAACATGGGCGTCGAGGCCTACAACTTTGTCTCTGCCCTGAATTGCATCCTGGCCCAGCGCCTGGTCCGAACCATCTGCGAACACTGCGCCCAAAAGGTCTATTACACCGATGATGAGCTCGTAACCAGCGGCCTGAAACCGGAGGAGTGGCGCGGATTCGGGTTCCGCGAGGGCACTGGTTGCATGGAGTGCGGGGGAACCGGCTACCGCGGAAGAACCGCCATCCACGAATTGCTCGATTTGACCGATCCCATCCGCGAAATCATTCTGGAAAAGAAGCCCACCTCTGAAATTCGCAAGCTGGCCCAGAAAGAAGGCATGAGCTTTCTGCGCGAGTCGGCGATTGACCGCGTGCGGCGCGGTCTCACCACGCTCAGGGAAATCAACAAGGTGACGTTTATCGAGGCGTCGAGATAGACAGCCTCCGGCTGCGAAAGGAAACGGTGAATTCCATCCTGAAAGGGGCTAAACTCGCTTCTCAGCCCGGCGGCCGTCCGCCGTCGGCGGTGGAGATTACGCCGGAAGGCGTGCTGGCTGCTGCATTGGCTCAAGCCGGGCAGCCACCTGTTTATGCCTTCGAACCTCTGCCCGCCGGCACGGTCGTCCCCGGCATCGAGGAGCCCAACCTGCGCGCCCCGGACGTCGTTGCCGCCGCAATTCGATCGGCCCTGGGCAAGGTTTCTCCGCGCGGCCGCGCCGTTACACTGGTCTTGCCCGATTTGCTGGTTCGGGTGTTTGTGCTTGACTTCGATTCCCTCCCCGGCAAGCCCGCTGAAGCCATTCCGGTGCTGCGCTTCCGGCTCCGCAAGATGGTCCCCTTTGATGCCGAGCATGCCGGCGTCAGCTACCAGGTGCTGGCCCAGTCAAAGTCCGAGTGCAGGGTGCTCACGGCAGTCATGCCGGGACCTGTTTTGGAGGAATACGAAGCCGCGGTTCGCGCCGCGGGCTACGAGCCGGGCGCAGTGCTGCCCTCCAGCCTGGCAGCGCTCGAAATGGCCGAGTCCATGGAAGCCGTGCTCGCCGCCAACCTCAACCGGGTGGGCATTACCACTCTCATCGCCAATGGCCAGGACCTGCTCCTCTATCGCACCCTTGACCTGCCCGACGACCCGGCCGAGCGCATCGCCGAGATTCAACGCAATATCGCCGTCGCTGCCGCCTACTACGAGGACAAACTCGGCGCCCGGCCCCTCCGCCTCCACTACGCCGGAAATCGCGAAACCGCGGAGTTTGCCTCCTGGATCAACGATCCCGAACTCACCGTCGTCGAACTGACGCCCCGGCCTGAAAGCGGCGCCGTAACCTCTCTCGGGCACGAAAGCATCGCCGCCGTTGCCGGCGCTTTGGTGGGGGCAAGCTGACCCATGCGCATCACTCTCAATCTCGCTACCCGTCCCTTTACCGATCTCGGACCGGCCATGAAGCGCCTGCGCATTGCCATCGGCGTGCTCGCCCTGGTTTCGCTCGGGCTTCTGCTGGGGCTGCACTTCCTCCATCAGAAGGCCGAAGAAGCGCGCGCCCGCGAACACTCCCTCGATGGCGACATCGCCCGCATCACCAGCGAGCGGCAGGGCTATCAAAACATGATGCAACGGCCCGAGAATGCTTCTTTCATGGTCCAGGTCGCTAACCTCAACCAGCTTTTCGACGAAAAGTCGTTTTCTTGGACGCTGGCCATGGAGAATCTTGAAACCGTGCTGCCCGGCGGCGTGCAGGTCACCCAAATCGACCCCGAGCGCGCTAAGCTCGATCCGGAACTCGCCAAGACTCACCCCGAACTCGTCAGGAACCAGAAAATCACTCTCCACCTGCGGGTTGTGGGACCGCACGACCTGGCTGTCGAACTGGTGCGGAATCTGGAGCACTCCAACCGTTTTATGACGCCCCGCATCGTGGGCGAAAATGCCGAGACGACCAACAGTAGCCCCAACCGCCAGTTGGAGCCGGTCAGCGCATCCAACCGATTCGATTTCGATATCCTGGCCGACTACAACCCGCCCGCGCCCGATCAGCGCAAGACATCCGCAAAAACGGAACAGGAGCAGGCGCCCTCCGAGGGTGACACTGGCAATCCGCCCCCTCCGGCGCATCGCGTTCCCGGATTCAGGCAGGAAAAAGCCCGCGGCTCATACACCGGCGCCCCGCCGCCGCAACCCGCGCCCATTCCACGCGGTTACCACGTTCCCGCGAATGGAGGCCCGCAATGACCGGCGAAGCTCCTTCCGTTTGGCGCGAGCGTCTGACCTCTCCCCTGACCTGGCATTACGTCGGGTTCGCAGTGCTGCTTGCCGTTGTCATTGTCCTGGGGGTTCGCCTCGGCATGGATTGGACTGCGACCGATAGCCACTCCAACGATGTGCTGGCCGGCAAGCAAATTGAGCTCAAGGCGCTCGAAATGCAGACCGCTCCCTTGCGCGGACTCGACAAGCGCGTGGATAAGTCCCGCGCTGAGATGAAGACTTTCTTCGAGAAGCGCATCCCGCCAAACTACTCTTCTATCTCCAATCGGATTGACGAGTTGGCGGTGGCCTCCGGTGTGCGGTGGACCCGGCTCCAATACACCCAGAATCTCCCCGGCGCAGACCTCACTGAGATTTCAATGGATGCAGGCATCACCGGCGACTACACCCAGATCATGCACTTTGTGAACAGCCTGGAACGCGACCAGATTTTCTTTGTGATCCGCGCCATGTCGCTCACCGGCCAGCAGGGCGGCCTGGTGAGCCTGCGGCTGCAGGTTTCCACCTGGCTGCGGCCCGCCGATGCCGAAGCCAGCGGTTTGCCGGCCACACCGCAGCCCGGCGAAGCGCAACCCGCGCAGGCCTCCGCCGGCAAGGAGGGCGAGTAGCCATGGCCCTTCAAAAAGGAATCGTAAACAAGCGCCAGGTTTACATCGTGGTGGCCCTGTTCACCGTCGTTCTCGCCGGTGGAGGGTGGGAGCTTTACCAGTACTTCTCGGGCCCGCCGGCGACTGTCCCGGCGCCGGTCGCAGCCGCCCCGGCCAAGACCAAATCAAAGGCGGCGGCAGGAAACGCCGCGGCGCCCGCGGGGCAGGAAGCGCAAAAACTGACCAACGCCGGCATCGACCCCACGCTGCATTTCGAAAAACTGCCCCCGAGCGAGAATGTCGATTATGAGGGCAGCGGCAGGAACATCTTTTCGGCCAATTCGGCGCCGGTACCGATCGAAAAGAATCTCGCCGGCGCGCGGCCCGGTCCCAGCTCCGGCGCGGTGGCGGCCAACACTCCTCCGGCGCCGCCGCCCGTGCCCAAGCCTCCGGCCATTGACCTCAAATACTTTGGCTACTCCAAGGCCAACAAAACCCTCAAGGCCTTCTTCGTGCACGGGGACGACATCTTCATGGCCACCACCGGCCAGATCGTGGACCATCGATACAAGGTCAACTCCATCAAGCCCGACAGCGTGGAGGTAACCGACATGAGTTACAACAACACCCAAACCCTGACTTTGTCTTCGTTCTGAGCGGACGCTTCCATGAGCAACCTCCTTCCAACTCGGCGTCGCGCCAAGCCTTCTGAAGACGGCTACATGCTGCTCGCCGTCGTTTTCCTTCTGACCCTCCTTACGCTTGCCCTTTCCATTGCCGTGCCTCGCATGTCCAAGGCCATCCAGCGCGACCGCGAAGTTGAAACCATGCATCGCGGCAAACAATATATCCGCGGCATCCAGCTTTACTACAGAAAATTTCACGCCTATCCGCCCAGCGTCGACGCCCTGGTCAAGACCAACGAGATCCGCTTCCTGCGCAAGAGATACATCGATCCCATGACCGGCAAAGATGATTGGAAGCCCATCCTCTTCGGTCAGAACAAGGCCCCTACCGCGATGGGTTTTTTTGGCCAGCCTCTGTCCACCGGAGGATCGATCGCCGGGATTGGCCCCAGCGGCGGAAACGGCTTGAACGGCGGAAACGGCTTGAACGGCGCCAGCGGCATGAACGGTCTGAACGGTTCCTCATCCGGCGGTGGGCTGTTCAACTCCTCGCCCGGAGGCGCTTCACCCTTCGATTCGTCCAATTCCGGAAGCAACCCAACAACGCCCTCGGGCTCGACCGATAACGGCTCCGGAATCACTGGCAGCGGTACCGATTCATCCGGCGGCAGCGCCGGTGGCAACGCCCTCAACGGCAGCTCAACTTCGGGAACCACGGGGACCGGCACGGGAACGGGCACCGGCCTGGGTGGACAAACCGGCGGCCAGACCTTCGGCGGCGCAGGCATCATCGGCTTCTCTCCCGCCAGCCCTAAACCGTCCATCCTGGTCTACAAGAAAAAGGAACACTACAACGAGTGGGAATTCGTCTATGACCCGATCATGGAGCTGAAAACCATACCCGGCGGCGCAACCGGGCTTGGTGGCGCCACCAACGGGTCAGGAGTACCTGGCTTTGGCGGCTCAAGCGGCGGCTCAGGCAGCGGATTCGGCGGCTCAGGCAGCGGATTCGGATCGACTCCGCCCCAGACTCCCACCGCGCCTGCTCCACCGCAGTAGCGAGAAATCCATCGCAACCCGGCGCAAATGCAAACGGCCTGTCTCCATGCGGAGACAGGCCGTTCGACGATCGGGTGATTCGCGCCAATTCCTCGGCGCTCAGACTTCAGTTACACGCTGAATGAAGAGCCGCAGCCGCAGGTCGACTTCACCTGGGGATTCTCAAACTTGAAGCCGGCCGCCTCCAGCGTCTCGACATAATCGACGATGCAGCCGTTCAGATACATCAGCGAGGTGGCGTCGACAAACACCTTCAGGTCGTCAAAGCTGAAGACCTTGTCCATCATCCCGCTCTGGTTCTCAAAAGCCATCGAATACTGGAAGCCGGAGCAGCCTCCGCCGACCACGCCGATGCGCAGCCCCGCGGGAAGCGGATCCTGCGTCGCCATAATCTCGCGAACCTTCGCAATGGCCTGGGGTGTCAGGATAAGCGGCGATTTCTTGACTGATTCTTCCTGCTGCGGTGCGGCGGTTGCGGTTGCCATGGTCTCTCCCGGTTATAGAGTTGATTGCCGTTGTTTCAAGAGTACCGTTCAGCGGGCAACGATACAAGCCCCTTTTCGGCATTTCCTATTGGATGCTATGGATACCCGGAAAGTCGCAGGATGGATAAGGCCTCTTGAACCTGCTGTCTACCGCCGCCGGAAGGAACGAAATGCTGCGAATTCCAGCGAAAAAGATCCGCTTCACGGAGAATTAATCGGACAATTCCGCTTGATCTGGACTATTATGTTCACCCAAAAGGCTCCACTGCTCACGAGACCGCGATTCCCTACGGACCCGGAAGTATCTGGGACTAGGCAAGCTTCTTGGAGGTGGATATGACGTTTGTCCCTATCATGGGTACGGTCTGGAGTGCCTTCATCGCTGTGAGGGCCGTCCTCTATATTTATCGTTCCCGCCTGACCCGCGACGAAGAGGACCAGATCTTCCTGGACGACTCCTTTCAACACGAGAAGATGGCCCAGGAAGCGATTATCGCTAAAGTCACGAAAATTGAGCCGGCGATGAAAGTGATGAAGTGGCTGGTCGTGGCCATGACCCTGGCCGTCGTGGGCTATTACGTGCGCGACATCCTGGTTCACCTGAACGTGATCGGATAAAGCACACCCGTCGGGCCGATGACTACCTCGGCCTCGATTGTGGGCAGTGTCTTCGGATTGCGCCGACAATGAGCGTACGCCGCTCCCGTGCCCTATCGAATTCCAGCCTCGAATAGCGTCAGCTGCGCATCCGCCGAGGCCGGCAAACCCGGCCCGGTCAACCCGCCAAAACACGACCGCTTCAGCCGCGGACTACTTGAACTGCCTCACCATGTCTAAGGCGTAGTAACCAACAACGAAGAGCGTCATCGCCAGCAAAGTCCACATCACCAGGCGCTGAACCGGTTGCACCTTGTTCACCCTGGCAATGATCGCAGCCTGCTCAACCTTCAGGTGTTCAAATGATTCTTGCAACACCAGTTGGTCGTCCTCATCGCGGCTTAACCTGGAAATGTAAAGTTTCACACCAATAAAAAACAGAACCAACACGCCCCAGACAGCCCACATCGCCGGTACAAAGGTCATCATCCACCTCGGAAAAATCTGCCCGCCCCAATCAGCTTGCGCCGCTATGAAGAACCGCAACCACCTAACCAGTGGATGTAGAACCGCAGCCACGTAACCAAGGGAGCCTTACGATTGAAAATCATAGCGCCGGGAAAGACGACTTTGTGGTGATGACAATCACGCGTGTAAGCGAAGGATCAATATTGGCACGCCCGCAAGAGAAAGATCGTCAACGGGAAAGTCCCACAGGGAAAGTCTCCACAGAGAAACTCTCCAGGGGAAAAGTCTCTTCTCCCCTCGAACCCAGCCAATGAAATCGAGCCTTCTCCCGCCCCATGCAGAACCGAAACAGAGAATGATCCCGGAAGCAACCAGGACCGCCCATCCCCTGGTCCCCGTTCACTTCTTCACTTATTCACTTCTTCACTCGTTCCCCTATTCCCTATTCCCTGTCTTTCTCACTCCACTTCCTGCTTGGCGCGGTAGCCGTCGCGGGCGATGATGTCGTATTTAAGCTGCTTCTTCTTCTCGTCCTGCATGTGCAGCGGCTGGCCTTCCTCGTCCACCAATACCACTCGCAGCTTGCGATACGTGCCATCCTGCTTCGGGTTGCTGGGGTGATACACCAGTTGATACTTGGCGCGAATATTCTCGTTGATGCCCTTCACCATGTCGGGCAGCTCGCCGGTGAACTTCGGCTGGAAGCTCATGCCTCCGGTGGCGCTGGCAAAGGCGTGCATTTCGTTGGCAGCTTGCAGATACGTCATGTCCCGCATCCCTCCCATCATGCCCCCCCTGCCCTCGTTCATCTCCTCCATTAGGCCCCCGGTCGAGATGGTGTAGATGGTCACGTTCTGCGCTGTCTTAACCCTCGCCAGAATCTTGTCGAAGGTGAGCTTTGACATGGTATCCACGCCCGATGCAATGAGAATGATGTACTTCCGTCCCTCGATGCGATCCAGGCGATCGAGCGACTCGTAAAGCGCGTCGAAGACATTGGTCTCGCTGAATGCGGCCGGCATCGCCACCGACATGGCCAGCGAGTTGAGTGCTTCCTGGATCTGGCGCTTGTCCTGGGTGAAGTCGACCTCGATATGCGTCTTCATGTCAAAGGTCATCAGGGCCACTTCATCCTGGGGGCGCAGTTGCTGCGTAAACGCCCACGCTGAATTCAGCATGTCAACTCTGAACACCCAACCCTTGGCGGCGTACTCGCATAGCAGCAGCGCCGTAATTGGCGCTTCCACGCGCTTGAATCCTTGAACCTTCTGCTCCACGCCGTCCTCATAGACACGGAAATTCTCCGGCTTGAGACCAGGGACGAACTGGCCGGTCTTTTCCAGCAGCACGCCCACATCGACTGTGACTTCGGGAACGTCGACGCGCAGCGAGATGTTGCCTAACCCTTCCGGGTTCGTCACCTTGGGCGCCGCCGGAGCAGGCGGTGGAGCGGGCTCCTCGTCGGGATTTTTCTTCGGCACCGCAATCACACCGGTGTCCCCGCTGGGACCGCCCGCGTCCGGCACGGTCTGGTCTGGCTGCTGCGGCTGTTGCGGCTGCGGGCTCGGCGGCGGAGTCGGGTTCTGGGCACGGCTCATCGGAGCCGCTGCAAGCGCCAGAACAGCAACGATCAGCGACGCGAGACGAATTCGATAGGAAGCTCGGGGAAATGTGCGCGGCGTGGTCATATCAACCTCTTTGCTCACCAGCATAGTTGATCCGGGTGGTCTGCCGCCCGGCAACCGCCAACTGGCTCGCTGTACTCTAATAGACGTGGAAACCTCCCTGAAGGAAACCAGGTTGCCGGCGGCCGCGCTCGCCATTCTGCTCGCCGTGGCCATCACGCCTCCCATGCCGGCGCAGGGCGTCCCGGCTCAACAGCCTGCCGCACAGCCTCTTGCCGGCCAGGATATCAGCCCGCCGGCTGGTCCCCCTCCCAGCAGCGGAGGTATTTTTCCGCTGAGCGAGGTGCGCCGCGGCATGACTGGCACCGCGTGGACCGTCTTCGAAGGATCCACGCCTGAGCCCATGCAGGTGGAGATTCTCGGCGTCCTGCGCGGAGCCCGAGGTCCGGGCCAGGACCTGATTCTGGCCCAACTGCGCGGCGCCAGGCCCGAATACACCGGCGTCGTCGAGGGTATGAGCGGGAGCCCGGTCTACATCGGCGGCAAGCTGCTTGGATCGCTCTCCTACCGCATCGGGCAGTTCTCCAAAGACCCCATCGCCGGCATCACCCCCATTGAGCAGATGTTTGAGGCTCGCAGTCTTCCCGTCGACCCCGCACAGCCTGCCTCGGATGCATCGAACCCTGCCTCCGGCATGCCCGCCTCGGGCTGGTCGGGATCCGCCACTCCCGACGCCCAGCTTTCTGCCGGAAATATGAATTTCCAGGCAATGGAAACGCCGCTGGTGATGAGCGGTTTCCATCCCGAGGCACTCGAGTTCTGGCAACGGCAAATGATTGGAACCAGTCTCGAGACAGTTGCCGCGGGCGGCATGGCCGGATCGCAAGCCGCGGGCGCGGAATCCACCACGCCGACTCCTGCGCTCCAGCCCGGGTCGGCCGTCAGCGCCCTGCTGGTGCGCGGCGACCTCGAGATTTCCGCCACTTGCACCGTCACCTACATTGACCCCAGGCAATTGCTGGCCTGCGGCCATCCCATTCTGCAGGCCGGCCCGGTCTCGCTGCCCATGACCACCGCCGAAGTGATTACCACCCTGGCCTCACCCCTGAACGCATTCAAAATCATCAATACCGGAAACACCGTGGGCGCGTTTACCGAGGATCGCGAATCGGCCATCCGAGGCGTAATGGGCGCCAGGGCGCTCATGATCCCGGTGCACATTGCCATGGACGGCCCCGGAGACAATCGCAAGCTGAACGTCGAGATTCTCGATCTGCCGTCTTTGACCCCGCAGGCGCTGGAGGTCGTTCTCTACGAATCGCTGCTGGAAACCAATGCCAGCACCTTCTCAACCAGCTACCACCTCACCGGCAGCATCGATGTCGAGGGATTTCCTCCTGTGCCGCTCGATCTTTGGGCCTCGGCCGGCGGTTTGACACCCGCGCCGATGCAACTTGCAGCCCTGACCGGGGGGCGCTTCAACGCCCTCTATTCGAGCGGCGCGCGCCAGGGCACGGTGCTTGGTATCGATCTGCGCGTCGAAACCATCCCCCGCCGAGTGGCAGTTGAATTGGTCGGCGCGAGGCTCGTCTCAAGCAATATTGTCCATGCCGGCGACACCATCGACGTCGAAGCTACCGTCCGGCCCTGGCAGCAGCCCGCCCGTAACGTGAGAATTGCCATCAAGCTTCCCGCCAGGTTGGACGCCGGCAATCTCCGCCTCCTGGTTTCCGATGGCGTCACCCTTGACCGCACCCTGAATCAGCCCCGGCTCGCTGTCCGGCGGGCCGATCTGGCCGCCGTGCTCGAACAGGCGCGCCGCCACCACCCCGAAGATCGCGTTTACGTCAGCCTGCTGGTTCCTGAAGCCCAGGCCGGCATTGCCGGTGAGACGCTCTTGAGCGTCCCTCTCTCTGTGGCCAATGCCCTGGAACCGCTGCGCGCGGCCGAAACCACCACCCTGAATGGAGAGTCGGCGGAACTGGCAGGCCAGGCTCCGGCTGGTGGTGTGCTCAACGGTTTTCAGATTCTCGATCTGCACATCGACCCCGGCGGAGGTTTAAACTAGAGCTGGCGGTAAACCATCCTGCCGCCTGGTACCAGGCCCGGTCCATTTGGGTTATAACCAGCGCCGTAGCCAACCGCCAATAAGGATTCGGGGGAAAATGCCTTCAATAAAAGGACTTGCAGCGCATGCAGCGGGAGCGGAACTTCTGCCTTATCACTACGACCCGGGCAAGCTGGGAGCGCAGGAAGTAGAGATCGCCATCACCCACTGCGGCATCTGCCACAGCGATCTTCACCTCATCTCAAATGACTGGGGCATCAGCCAATATCCGTTCATTCCCGGCCATGAAATTATCGGCACGGTTGCGGCAGTGGGCGGCGAAGTGCGCTCCTTGACCGTCGGCCAGCGCGTCGGCTTGGGCTGGCAGTCCAACTCCTGCGGGGAGTGCGAATGGTGCACGCGCGCTATGGAAAACCTCTGCCCCGCCTCCGAAGGCACTTGCGTCCATCGCAACGGAGGCTACGCCGACCGCGTCCGCGCCAATGCCCGCTTCGTCATTCCCGTTCCCGAGCAGCTCAGCAGTGAAAACGCCGCGCCCCTCCTCTGCGCCGGCATTACCGTCTACAATCCCCTCCGTACCCACGGCATCAACCCCTCCTCGCGCGTGGGAATCGTGGGCATCGGCGGCCTCGGTCATATCGCCATCCAGTTCGCACGCGTCTTCGGCGCTGTGGTCACCGCATTCTCCACTTCCGCCGCCAAGGAAGAAGAGGTCCGCGCACTGGGTGCGAGCCACTTTGTCAATACCCGCGAATCCAAGGCCATGAAAGAAATGGCAGGCACTCAGGACTTCATCCTCACCACCATCAACGCTGATCAGGACTGGGGCACTTACATCCAGGCGCTGCGTCCCACCGGGACGCTGTGCTTCGTCGGCGTGCCGCCCTCCCCGGTTACCGTGCACGCGTTCCCGCTCATCTCCGGGCTGCGCAGCATCAGCGGAAACCCCACCGGCAGCCCATACCGCCTGCGCGAGATGCTCGACGTGGCCGCCCGCCACGGCGTAAAAGCCACCACTGAGCTCTTCCCCATGGCCAAGGCCAATGAAGCCATCGAGAAGGTCAAGAAGAACAAAGTCCGCTACCGGGCCGTGCTCGCCAACTGATTGGAATTCCGGCATCCGGCCGCGCCAATCACATTCACCAACGGATTTCGTGAAGCCGGCACCGTCTCGAAATCTTGTACCTCAACGGAAACTGCCGCACTTTCTGATCCATGGGCCGCCGCGCGCGCCATTCCCCCCACCGCGTCCCATGGTTTAAGCTCCAACCTTCCCTGAACGCCAGCATGCGGGAGTCACCGTGGCAACAGTACTCATCACCGGCACAAGCAAAGGCATTGGCCTCATCACCGCCGTGACCCTCGCCCGCGCGGGCCACACCGTTTATGCCACCATGCGCAACCCCGCCCGCGCACCGGAGCTCGCGCAGCAGGCCGCCCAGGAGAGCCTGCCCATTCACGTCTCGGTCATGGATGTGGACTCAGACCTCTCGGTGGCCAATGCCATCGCTGCCATCTACCAGGCCGCGGGCAACCTCGATGTGCTGGTCAACAATGCCGGCGTGGAGCGAAACGGCTCAATTGAAGAGCTGTCGATGGACGATTTTCGCGCCGTGATGGAGACCAACTACTTTGGCGCCATCCGCTGTGCCAAGGCTGTCATTCCCGCCATGCGCCAGTGCCGCAGGGGATTGATCGTCAATGTCACTTCGGTAGCCGGACGCGTCTCCACCTCGCCCCTCGGCCCCTACGCCGCATCCAAGTTTGCTCTCGAGGCGCTCAGCGAAGCGCTGGCCCAGGAGATGAAGGCCTTCAACGTTCGGGTCGCCATCGTCGAGCCC
>PLSH01000200.1:3995-19030 GCA_003165095.1 Acidobacteriaceae bacterium | reverse complement strand
GTCTATCCCGGCGCGTCGCACGGGCTATGCTCTATCGACAAAAATCAGTTGAATACGGACCTGCTGGCATTCCTTCGGGAGTAGATCGCAAATTGCTGCGTGACTGCTGCCGGGTTGGCGGCTACCCACCCCGGACCCGAAAGACGGCCGCGCCCTGGCCTCGGTGCTCATTTACGTCTTGCGGTTTTCGGCGGCTTACCGGACGGTGCATTTCTCCGGTCTGTCCGCGCTGACGGTAAAGGATGCTTCAATTCGGCCTTGGTCAGCTTCGGATTCTCAGTGGAGATAAGCGATCCTGCGCCGCCCGGGCTTGAACGAGTCCACCATCGCTTGCGTTCGAAAAAATACAGACCTGTGACCAGAAGCAACGCAACCGAGCTCACCAGGCGCGCTGCCACTACATCGCCGGTCGTGGTCCAATCAACCGATACCAGCACATTTCCCTTCGGGACCGGAACGGCCATCAAGCCGCGTTCCCGCTCGGCCATGGCTGCGACCGGAATTCCATTCACCGTGACGCTCCATGCCGGGTAATATCGCAGCCGCAGAATCAGGTACCCGGCATGCTCTGCGATTCCCATGAAACCTTTCTGTTCCGGGAGAAACCCGGACGGCCCCTGAGCAGATGAACCGGCAAGGAAAGATAATTCCCTCCAGCCAGAACTTTTGCAGCTGGTTGGATCACCGTGCCACGCAGGAGCGAAGCCGGCGCCGCCCGGGACTGAAGCATTTGGAGGAGTGTTCAGCAGGCAGGCGTCAGGCACGAGCTGCACGTTGGGGTGCAACCGAGGGTCCATCCGCGGGTCCGTCGGGTTCAGCGGCAGGTCGCCCAGAGCGTTCAGCAGAGGATTTCCCTGGGGGTCGACCAAAAGACTCACCACAGGAAATCGGATGCCGGGCGGTGCGTACTCGGGTTTTCCCATAACGCCGATGCCTTCCCGCACCGCTTCTTGAAACGAGGTTTCAATCGAGGGGCGGTTTGTAAACCAAAACAAGGGCGCCGCAAGGGTGATTCCGAGAAAGACGGCCGCACAGCCGGCAAGGAGGAGAATGCGCAGGGATTTTCGATCAAACCAGAGGGCCGCGGCAAAACAGATGGCCATTGGAGCTTCAAGAACCACGAGCCAGCGCCAGGGAAACTGCAGCAGCCGCAATTCCGGCAGCAGATTCCAAATCGGCCGCGAGACGGGAACCAGCAGAAACAGAATTGCTGGCGGAATGAGAGCCATTGGGAGCCACCATCTGCGCTCTCCTGGCACGACGCCGCGAAACCATGCAATCGCGCCTGAGAGGAAAGCGACCGCGAGCATCGCGACTGCAACCATGGAAACATGAAGCATCAGATTGTTGTGAGCATCCATAAGCGGATCGGCATTATGGGCGAAGAGCCAGTTGTTTTCCACCACATAAGCTATGGGATTCAAGGCATTCTGAATGCTGACCCAATCTCTTTCGCAGATGGCGGGAATCAGATAGAGCGATGCCAGCCCCATTCCCACGAAGGTGCTCACAGCGGCGCGCACCACCGGCACGAGGGTCTTTTCAATCAGAGCAGAGGCCAGCGCGACAGCTGCGAGCAAATAGGCGGCCATGATTCCCAGCGGTCCGTTGCTCAGCCAGATTCCCGCCACGATGAGCGCCAGCGGCGCGGCCGAGCCGTCGAAGGCGCGCTGCCAGAAATTGCCCGAGGGATTTCGCCTCCGCAAGGCAAAAAGAAGGAGCAAAGGGATCCAGAAGCCTCCCGTCAGCTCCGCAAAATCATTGCGTTGATAGACGGCGAACAACGCGTAGCCGAGGAAAATTGCGGCACAACCGGCCAAAGTCGCAGGCCCATCGTCGAGTGTCTCGCGGGCCAATGCGCGAGTAGCCAAACCGGTTGCGGAAAGCAACAAAATGAACATGACGAAGGGAACAAGATTCCACGGCAAGAACATTCCCAATACGGCTCCGCCCATCCAACTGAGGGGGGGATAAAAGACAAATTTAGGCTCGCCCGCTCCGAAATTCGAGCTATTGGCCCAGTGCGGGTAGAGGACGCCCATCGACATGCTGTGCTGGGCATCGATCCAGGAAATGAAGTGGAAGCCGAAGTCGCCACCGCCCGAGGGGCCGCGCAAGAAGAGCGGCGATACGGCGACAACAGCGGCAAGAAGAATGATGGCCGGCCCCGCCAAACCACGCGGACGCGGCAAGAGGCTCTTTGTTCTCTTTGACTCCTTGTCACGGCGTGGCTTGTTCAAGATTGAGTCTCCAGCAATGTGTGACGCCAGCGTGGCGTGGTCTTGTGCCGAAAGAGCGGGGGCATTCGTCAACCAGACCTAGAATATCGCGCTCGCGAAGAAGGGGGACACAAGCCATGCTTAGAGCCGGCAGGCCGCCCAGCGTGAACGCTCAGTCTTATCCAATGCGAAAAGAGCCTGGCGCGGGAGGCAAAAATCAGAAAATGTGCGGTTAACGCAATGGTTGCGGTTTTGCTCTTGACAGTGGTCGAAATAGCTCTTAGATTTGCATGTTGCTCATTCAGAGGTTTTGAATGCGAACGGTGTGTTTGCCAGTTGAGCAAACGTTTACTCGAACCCGCGAGCTTTAAAGGAGACCACATGAAGCGTGCATTGCGATTGGGATTGAATTGCCTTTGTCTTTTCGCTGTATTGGCTGTATTGAGCAGCCAGGCCGGCTGGGGGCAGGCGAACCGCGCCACCATCACCGGAATCGTGACGGACACGTCCGGCGCCCTGGTTCCGGGCGCGGAAGTGACCGCGACCAACGTGGGCACCAACGTACCCACCAGGACGGTCTCGAATGGGGACGGGATTTACGTGATTCCCAACCTGTTTCCCGGCGCCTATTCCATTGCGTTTGTGAAGAGCGGGTTCGAGACTCAAGTGCGCGCGGGCATCACCTTGAATTCAACCGAGGTGGCACGCATCAATGCGGCGCTCAAAATCGGCGCAGCCACCGAATCGGTTACCGTGACCAGCGATGCGCCGATCCTGGATATGGACACGGCAGCGGTGGGCACCAACATGAAGGCGGACGTGGTGAACGACCTGCCACTGAGCATCTACAGCGGCGGCCGGTTTGTTGAAGATTTCGCGGTGGCGATTACGCCCGGCTATTCACTGGTCAGTTCCCCGTATGGCGCGGTGGTGAACGGCGGGCAGTGGTTTACGAAGGATTTCACCATCGACGGCACGTCGGGCACTTCGAACATCCGCGGCGATTCAATGGATGGCGGTCCGAGCATGGAAGCGGTGCAGGAGCTGCAGGCGGAGACCAGCGGCCTGGACGCGCAGAGCAGCATTACCGGCGGCGGCGTGATGGCGTTCAACCTGAAGTCGGGCACCAACGCCCTGCATGGATCGGCGTTCCTGTACGGGCTGAACGAAATTCTGGACGCCAACACGTGGACCAACGATAACCTGGGCGATAGAAAAGCCAAAGACCGGGGTTGGGACTACGGATTCAGCCTGGGCGGCCCGATTCACAAGAACAAGACCTTTTTCTTCGGGACCTTCGAGAGATTTGACAGGGTCGACTACCGGCTCAACGGAGGCGGCGCGAGCGTTCCGACCGCGGATTTCCTGCAAGGCAACTTCAACGCGCTGATGGGCGCGCCGCTCTGCACATACCAAGGCAGTGCGGGACCGTGCGCCGGGTTCAACGGCGCGGGAATCCCGCTCATGGTGGGCACAACCACCGGACAATTGGTGCAGGCGCAGGTAGACATGGTCTACGATCCGACCACGTCGGGCGCGGCAGGTGGCGGAGGCCTGCCTGCCGGACCGTATGTGTTCGAGAACAACAACATTCTCAACGAGATTCCCATGGGCCGGCAGAGCGCAGTGGCACAAAAAGTGAATAACAACTATGCCAACTATGCTCCCGAACTGGGCGGATTTGTGAACAACGAGAGAACGCTGCTGGCGAACACGCCCAGCCAGACGCCGAATGAGTTTGTGGTGAAGCTGGATCACGTTCTGCGCGATCAGGACCGTCTTTCAGGCTCCTGGATTTACGATCACAAGCCGCGCACGCTGGACGATGGCGGCGGCGTGTGGCAACAGGGAACCACGACCGGCGGGCCGCTTTCGAACGCTCGCATTCAGAGATACACGCAGCAGCAGTTCCGGCTCAGCGAGGCTCACACCTTTACGCCAAACCTGCTCAACGTTGTGAACTTCACGGATGCCTACGACGACAACGGGAGCATTCCGACGACGCCGGGAGACTGGAATAGCCAAGTGGGATTTGGCAACGACGGAGCGGACAACTTTCCTGTGATCTCATTCGCGGACAACCAGGCGGGCATCGGCGAAACTTTCATAGGCAACGGCTGGCAGGGCGATGTTTCCGGCGCCGTGATCACCACCGGCGACACGGTGACCTGGAGCAAGGGGCGGCATAACCTGAGCTTTGGCGGAGATTTTGTAGCCCACGAGGTGGACAGCCGCTCGGGTTCGGGCGCATATTCCTTCAACTTCTCCTATCTGAACACGGCCGGCCCCGGATATCCCTACGACGGCTTTGGTTTTGCGACGTACATGCTGGGCCAGGTGACCAACGCGACCGATACGGTGGCCTACAACCTGTATGGGCGGCAGAAGGACATCGCGCTGTATGCGCAGGACAGCTACAAGATGACGCCGAAACTGACGGTGGACCTGGGGCTGCGCTGGAGCTACAACACGCGGTTCCATGAGAAGAACGGCAACTGGGCCAACTTCGACCCGACTGTGAATAATCCCCAACTTCCCTATGGAATTCCGGGATCGCTGGTGTTTGCCAAGAACGGCAGTGACAGCTTTGAGAAAAACGAGTACGCGAATAACTACGGGCCATCGCTCGGCATCTCCTACCAGTTCATGCCCAACGTGGTGGTGCACGCATCCTACGGCATGATCTTCAATCCGGTGGGCGTCACGTTCTTTTCCGGCGTTCCCGACGGATTTGCGCCGCAGTTGGGATCAAGCGCGGCCAGCAACTTCGATTGGGATAATTCCAGCGGCGGCGGAAATTATCCAGGGACAGTGACCAAGGCGACCCTGGCCACGGACCCCTCGACCATGTACCCGTTTCCGGTGGAAGTGGATCCGCGCGCGCTTCGCCTGGGATACAGCGAGCAATTCAACTTTGGGGTGCAACAGCAACTGACGCCCAACACGCGGCTGGAGATTGCGTACGTGGGCAACCGAGGCCATCGCCTGACCGACACGGCGCTGGCGTGGAACGAATCGAATGCCTCGACGTTCCTCAATCTGGTCAACGCGAACCCCGGCATCAATCCGTATGACGACTACATTTACTGTCCAAGCGCGGCCGCGGCGTCAGCTGCTACCTACGGCGCGCCGTGCCCGTATGCGGGCTTTTATGGACCGGCGCTGGCGGCGATTGCGCCATTGCCGCAGATGGCCAACGGCGAGGCCACTTATTGGTACTATGCCAACTTGCAGTACGTGGGCTTGCCGCTGGGGCAGAACTTCTACGACTCGATGGTGGTAGACGTGGTGAAGCGCAGCGGCAAGGGCCTGACCATGGACATGAGCTTCGACTGGTCGCGTCAGGAGAGCAACTCCTACTCCGCCGAGCAGGAAGGCAACGGCTTCTACACCGGCGTGCAAGACTTCGGCAACATGCGCCAGGCGGCCCATGGGCTGACCGGTTACGATCTGCCCCTGGTGGGCAAGGGGTTTGCGAGCTACCAGCTTCCGGTGGGCAAGGGACAGCGGTGGCTGGCGACGCAAAATCCCATGGTCACCGGGCTGGTGAGTGGATGGACGGTAGCCGGGGTGGTGAGCTACTACACCGGACAGCCGTTCGCGGTGGGCGCGTCCAATCCATACTGGCCGCTGTGGGGCAACATCTACCCGGTGTATCACCCCAACGCAGGCCGCCACTCGAACCCGGGAGGTTTTGTGCCGCTCCAACCGGGCGAGAATCCCGGGCCGAAAAACTTCTATATGCCGGCGTCGGTGGCCAGCAATCCTGCGCCGGGATATCTGCCACCATCGCCCACCAACGGGACATTGCGCTGCCCAGGGCAGGCCAACGAGAATTCCACGCTGCAGAAGAATGAACGGATGGGTCCGGACGGGAAGTACGCGGTATCAATTCGCGCGGACTTCTACAACCTGTTCAATCGTCACTACTACAATATTGTGGGATGCGGCGGCAATCGCGCTGCGATCGGAGCGGCGGACTTCGGCGAGATTCTCGGCGTACAGGCCAACCCACGGCAAGGACAGTTCGCCGTGCGGCTGGACTTCTAGAGAAGTATATTGAACGAAGGACGCGCAACGATCGCGCAAGGCAGAGGGGAGATCCCTCTGCCCTGCGCAACTTACAAAAGCTGAGAAATTATTGGGCAACGCGGAGCTTTGCTTGTCACGCTCGAGCGAGAATTTGAGGCGGTTTGGGGTCCTGGCCGTGGCCGCGGCGGTATTGTTGGCCGGTCGCGCGGCGAGCGGCCAGGCGGCCGGCGGACGGTACTTCGTCGACTGCTCGCAGGCCGACGCGGGAGACGGCAGCCTCAAGCATCCGTGGAACTCGCTCGATGCGCTCTCGGCGCATCTCTTTCATCCTGGCGAAGTGGCGGCGCTGAAGCGCGGCACACGCTGCAATGGGGCCTTGTCGTTGCACGGTTCAGGTAATCCTGCTGCTGGTGTGCGGTTGACGGCGTACGGCCAGGGCGCGCGCCCGAAGATTGTGGCCGGCGGCAACGTCACACAGGCGGTGCTGCTGAAGAACCTCGAGTACTGGCAAGTGGATTCGCTGGATATCGCCGGCGGCAATACCTACGGGCTGCTGGTGACCGGCGACCAGGACAAGACGCAGAGTGGAATCACGCTGCGCAACCTTTATGTGCACGATGTGCGGGGCGGCGAACTGAAGAACAAGGACAACGGGCTGGTGGTATTTTTGCGCGGCTCGAAAGGGCAGCGATTCGAAAATGTGCTGATCGACAACGTGGTGGCCGCGCACACCAACCAGTGGGCCGGAATCATGATGGGCGCGGGGAATTTTTATTCCGAAGAGAACGGCTACAACCGCAATGTGGTGATCCGCAACAGCGTGGCGGAGGATGTATACGGCGACGGAATCATTTTGTTCCGGGTGCGTGATGGGCTGATCGATTCCAGCATGGCGTGGCTGACGGGGCAACAGCCAACGGAGAGCACGGGGACGCCGAATGCCATCTGGACATGGAGCTGCACGGATTGCATAGTGCGGAACAGCGAAGCGTTTCTCACCGACAGCCCCGGCGTGGACGGCGGCGCCTACGACATCGACTGGAACAACACGCGTAACGCGGTGGAGGGCAACTATGCCCATGACACGCAGGGTTACTGCATCGCGGTATTCGCAGCCGGTTATGTGACCAGCGACAGCATTGTGCGCGACAACCTGTGCATTGACAACGGGCTCAGCCCGCGGCTTTCGGCGCTGCAAGGCGCGATTTACCTGCACACTTGGAACGGCGGCGTGATTCGCGGCCTGCGGATGGAGCACAACACGCTGATCTGGAATCCGCCGGTACACGGGGCCGCGGCCGTGATCGACGACGGAGACAGCGGCGATGCGCCGGTCACATTCAGCGGCAACCGGATCGAGTCAGAAGCGCCGCTCTTTTATCGCGCCAACGCGCAGTTTGCGCCGGCGGCGAACAGCTATCGCTATTCCGGCGCGGGAGACGCGCGCTTTACTCTTGGCGTCCGGCAGCAAGCCACGCTTGCTGCACTGCAGGCTGCCGGCTTTGAAAAGGGAAGCACGCTTGAAAAAGGATGGGCCAGCGCGCCAACAGAGATTGCGCTTCGTCTCGATGCCACGGTGGATTTGGTTTTGGATGCCGACGGCCTGTTGGCTCCAGGGCCGTGCGCGCAGTTGACGGTATTGCGCAACCTGGCCGCACAATACGGTCCCGACGCGCTGGCGGTGACCGTGCATCTTCACGAAAAGCATGAACTGTCAGATGAAGAGGCGGTGGCGGAAGCCAACGCATTGCTCGACCTGGACGCAGGCGCGGTCCGCTTTGACCGTAACGGCCAGAGCTTGAGCCGGATTCGCCTGTGGACATCCGATGGACGCGTGCTGAATGAGTGGCGCGGCTTTCAGACCGCGGCCACATTGGGCGGGACAGTGCGCGCGCTGCTGGGCGCTCCGCGCTTTGCAGCGATGCAGGCGCCGGCATCGACGGAGGGACCGCAATGATCGCATCCGATATGGCAACGGCGGGGAGACGATGGCTGGCTTCAGCCGTTTGCGCGGTTGTGGCGCTGGCCGCATGCGCAACGGCAAACAGCCAGCAGTTCGCTTTGAAGGATGGCGAGACGGTGGTGTTTTACGGCGACAGCATCACGGCACAGCGGCTCTACACGCGCTTTGTTGAGGACTTTGTGGTGACGCGCTATCCGGCGCTGCACATCCGCTTTGTGAATGCGGGCGTCGGAGGAGACACGGTGAACGGCGGCTACGCGGGAGGGATGAATGAGCGCGTGCAGCGCGACGTTGAGCCTTTCCAGCCGGCGATGATTACCGTGATGCTGGGCATGAACGACGGCGGATGGGGGTATGGAAACTCCGAGACCGATGCGAACTTCCAAAAAGGATATCGCGCGCTGCTCGATGCGCTTCGCAAAGCCGATCCGGGCGTAGCGCTCACGCTGATCGCTCCCACGCCGTATGACGAGATCACGCATGGCACCGAGTTTCCCGGCTACTCGCGGATGATCGACAAACTTGCGGACGATGTGTCCGGCGTCGGCGCGCAGATGCAGGCTGCGGGGGACAAAAATGTTTTGGTGGTAGATTTCCATCATCCCATGATGGATGCGCTGGAGCGGGCGAAGGCGCAGTTTCCCGAGCTTGCGCCGCTCATCGCTCCAGACCGCATTCATCCCTCGGAGACGGGCCATTGGATCATGGCCGCGGCGTTGATGTCGGCGTGGCATGTGAATCCCCTGGTGAGCAGCGTGGCACTGGACGCGGNNGCCGCGCTCGATCAGATGATGGTGCGGATCGAAGCGCTCGAGCCGGGGCAGTACGAACTGCGGATTGACGGGAAAGACGTGGCCGGATTCTCGCGCGAAGAGTTGCAGCACGGGGTGAACCTGGCTCTCTACAAAACGCCAATGCTGGAGCAGGCGCGCGGAGTGGACGGGAACGAGGAGCGGCGCGCCACGCTCGACCTGGCGCGTTTTATTCTGAGCGCGGAAGTAAAGCAGGGCGCGGCCTCAGGCATTGCGGAGGCCGAATTGCGGGAAGCGCAGGATGAATTCGCGGCGATGATACGCAAAGACCTCGATCCCAAGCCGCATCACTTTGAGCTGCGACGGAAATAGGGATTGAACCGGGTTGCGTTCCGGCTTGCAGATAAGAGGAAAAATGATTAGCAGAAGAGGATTTCTGGGGGGAATTTCCGCTTTTTCGGCTTCGAGCCTGACTATACCGGCGTTGGAAGCAGGCGCTGAAGCCGCTCCATCGCCGACCTTGCCGGAACAGCGCAAGGAGAGCCCGGGGGACACTTCAACACTCGATTGCGGCAACGCGCTCATTCGCATTTCCATCGCAGGGTCGAAATCGAACCTCTGGTCGCTTGAGCATCGCAAGAGCGGCCGGAGATATGATTTTGCTCCGCCCTCGTTTCCGCTCGAGGGAGGCGCGGTTGATACAGCTCTGCGCGAGGTGAGAGCGGGTCGCGCTCCTGAAAAGCTGAATAACGGAGTGACGGAATATTCCTTCGAGGGAACGGTGGAAGCGAAACCGGCCTTGCATCTCCGCATGATATTTCAGTTGGCGCCGGACAACGCGCTGGTCCGCTTTCGTTACACGCTGGAAAGCCGCGATGAGCAGGGATTCAAGTTCGATTTGCGCACGGGAACGCTCACCTACCTGGGCGCGTCATTGGCTACACTTAGCCGGGTCACCGAGGTGCAACTTTCCAATTGGAATGCGCTGCTGCACAGCAATACGCTGGGCGCGCTCGATGTTGGCCAGCGGCGGTTTCAGGACCGGATCGGCGCGGCGGGGCCGATTCTTACCGGCGCGGAGGGCAAAGACGCCCTGCTGCTTGCTTACGAGCATGGGTCGCAAATGCCAGACACCTTTTTGCGCTACGACCTGGAGCCGGATCGCAGGGTAAAGCTGGTTGCCGTGAAGGGCAATTATGTAGCCGGGCAGGCGATGCGGAGCTTCGACACGGTATGGATGGAAGCCGCGGTGTCCAACGAAGGCAGCGAAGGGCTGGCCAGGCAGTTTCGCAAATTCGTGCGATCGGCGATGGATACAAAAGGCGGCAGCAGGTTCCCGTATCTTTTCTACGATACGTGGAATTTTCAGGAGCGCGACAAGTGGTGGAACCACGAGGAGTATCTGACCAACTTTACAAACACCAAGCTGCTGGCGGAGATCGAGGTTGCGCATCGCCTGGGAATTGAAGTCTTCGTGATGGACACGGGCTGGTACGAGAAGACGGGCGATTGGGAACCGGACCACACGCGGCTCAAGAACGGACTCGAGACCGTGAAGGCGCGGCTAGACCAGCATGGAATGAAGCTGGGGCTTTGGGATAATCCGACCATGGCAGCAGTATCGAGCAAAGTGTTGGCCGCGCACCGCGGGGATATCTGCACCTGGATGGGAAAAATTTCGCCGCCGGGCGACATCTGGGGATCGGAAGCCAGTTATCCCATGTGCCTGGTGAGCGATTACAGCGACGTATATGCGGAGACGCTGATTCGCGTGGCGCGTGAGACGGGGGCGCGCTACTTTATCTGGGATGCGGTGGCGCAGTACGGCTGCGATTCGCCCGATCATTGGCATGGCACGGCGGCCAATTCGCAACAGGAGCGTTCGGATTCGTATGCGTTTCAGCTTCCGCAGCAGATGGTTCGGATTGTGGAGAAAGTGCGCAGCGTTTATCCGGAGATTGTTTTTGATTTCGATATTACAGAAGACGGGCGCGCGGTGGGATTGGGATTTCTCTCCGCGGGAAGGTTCTTTCTGGCCAATAACGGCCCATATCTTGCGGATTACGATCAGCCGCACAAGGATGGAGCGCAGAACGACAACCTCTTTTTCTTTCCCGGGCCGGCGCGAACATGGATCTGCCGCAAGCCGATGAACTACGATGAATGGGTTCCGTCGAATCTTTTTCTGACCCACTATTATCCCGACGATCCACCGGCGTCGCAGTTGGTCAACATGGCGTCCCTGGCTTTGGGCCAGAATGGAGTCTGGGGCAGCCTTTCCACGGTGTCTGAAGCGGGTGTGAAGTGGATGAGCGAATTTTTGAGCCGTTACAAGCAGGTGAGGCTGGATGTAGCGGATAGTTATCCAATTACGAGCGGCGCGGTTTCATCGAGTTATGAGACGCATGAAAAAATTCAGGATGCCACAGGCAAGGGCGTAGCCGTGCTTTTCTCCACGATTCCGGGCAAAATGGTCTATGTTACCGAGCACAGCCCCGCGCAGGAGTTATGGGCGACGGAGGGAACCAGGGTGAGTTTCGACGGCCGCGGCCGCGCGGTGATTGAAAGCGAGATGGAATCAGGAGCAGCCATCGTGCTCTTCGGCGTGAAATAGCGCGCGGGGCGAAACTTGGTTGGGAAAGGGAATCAATGATTCAGTTGCGCAGCAAATGTCTTTGTGTACTATCCGCAATGTCTCTGATTTTGTGGGGCGCCGTGGTTGGCGGCGCGCAATCGACGGCGACCGCGCCGGTGCCCACGCCTGTCGAGCAGACGCTGGATTTTCCCAATGTGCTTTATGGCGCGGCTTACTACAACGAGTACATGCCGGGGGACCAGAGTGCGCGGCTCGACAAGGACGTGTCCCTGATGAAGGCTGCCGGGCTGAGCGTGGTGCGCATGGGCGAGTCTACGTGGAGCCTGTGGGAGCCGGAAGACGGCCAATTCGATTACGCGTGGATGGACCGCGTGGTGGACGCGATGGGCAAGGCCGGCATCAAGGTCATTCTGGGCACGCCCACTTATTCTGTACCCGCGTGGATGGCACATGAGCATCCTGAAATTCTGGCGCGCACGCTGAACCCCAAATTGTTTGGCGGCCCGACGGTGGAGAGCACGTACGGGATGCGGCAGAACATGGACACCGACTCGCCGGCCTACCGTTTTTATGCCGAGCGCCTCATCCGCCACATTGTGGCGCACTACAAAGACAACCCCGCCGTAATCGGCTGGCAACTGGACAACGAAACGGGCCCCTACGACGCCGCCAACGCCGACGTCTTCATCGGCTTCCAACATTATCTCGAAAAGAAATTCGTAACGCCCGAGGCGCTGAGCAAGGCATGGTTTCTGAATTACTGGGGCGAGAACCTGCACACCTGGGAAGACCTGCCCACGCGCGACGGCGCGCAGAGCACCGGATACAAGCTGGAATGGACGCGCTGGAGCCAGATGCGGGTGACGGATTTTCTCAAGTGGCAGGCCGTGCTGGTTCGGGAGTGCGCTTCACCGCGCCAGTTCGTGACCACCGACTACGCCGGGACGATGCAACGCGACGTGAATGAAGAGGGGGTCGCCGAGGCTCTCGATATTCCGGCGCTGAATAATTATCACGGAACGCAGGATCATTACGACGGCTCTTCGCAATCCATCAATGGCGATTTTGCCCGCTCACTCAAGCACTCCAATTACCTGGTGACGGAGACCAACGCCCAAACGACCGATTGGAGTTCGGCCCACCAATATCCGCCCTACGACGGGCAGTTGCGCGAGGACGTTTATACGCATGTCTCCAACGGCGCCAACATGGTGGAGTACTGGCACTGGGCCTCGATTGCGGCCAACCAGGAGACGTATTGGAAGGGGGTGCTGTCGCACGATCTGGAGCCGAACCGGGCATACGCGGAGGTGAGCCGGACCGCTCATGAGCTCGAAAAAATCGGCCCGCACCTGGTGGGCCTGCAGATTCACAACCAGGTCGCGATCTTATGGAGCCGCGACTCGCTCAATGCCATCGGCTTCATGCCTTTCACCTCCGCGGGCCCGCAGTGGAGCTTTGCTCCGCCGGTTGCGGACTACGCGACGCTGGTGCACCAGATTCACCGCTCCCTCTACGATATGAATGTTGGCTGCGACTTCGTTTTTTCAGATACGCAGGACTTTTCGGCTTACAAGCTGCTGATTGTCCCCGCGCTTTACATTGCGGACGATGCGCTGCTCATGCGCATCTCAGATTATGTAAAGCATGGCGGCCACGTGGTGATGACGTTCAAGAGCGGCTTCGCCAATGAGAATTCAGCGGTCCGCTGGGAGCGCGCTCCCGGCCCGTTGCGCGAGGCAGCCGGTTTCAGCTACCAGGAGTTTTCAAATCTCGAGCAGCCTCTGGGGCTCAAGGGCGACCCGTATGGAGTGGGCGACGGCAACAAGGTGCAGTACTGGGCCGAGTTCCTCATGCTCGATCATGCCAAGGCGCTGGCCTATTACGACCACGCATTTTTTGGAAGATGGCCGGCGATTACGGAAAACGAATTTGGCGCGGGCACGCTGCTCTACGAGGGAACTTATGTTTCAGACAAGCTGCAAACGGCTATTCTGCGCAGCAGCCTGGAGAAGATCGGCCTGACCGGACCCGACCAGCAATTGCCTGCCGCGGTTCATGTGCAGCACGGCGTGAACCGCCTTGGCAAGCGGATTCATTACTACTTCAACTACTCGGGCGCAGAAGTAACAATTCGCTACGCCTATGCGGCCGGAATCAATCTGTTTGACAGCGCGCCGGTGACGCCGGGGGCTGAACTCAGGCTGGCACCGTGGGATTTGGCAATCGTCGAGGAGAATACAGCGGGCAACAAGTAAGCTGCCAGCTTGCCAGGCGCAATGGGCTACCAAAAGCCAATGATGAGCAGGGCGGAAAAAAGAGATGAGAGCGCCAGCGCGCGCTGACCAACTCTGTTGAGCGGCATCTGCAGATTCGCGGCATCCCGCTGGCCGCGGAGATCGTACCAGTAGCCCGCCATGGCTATCAGCAGGGCCAGAGCGATCCAGCTTCGCCGCAGGAAGATGGCGGTGAGAGCGGCGCAGATAAGAACACAGAGCGAGACCTGAGCCGCGCGCCGGAAGTGTTCATNNCTGGATGTCAGAGCCGCGGCGCTGGCAATCTGAAACAGCGTGGAGCGCTGGCGATTTTTTACATTGACGGCAATGGCCAGCGCTGAAAAGATGCCGACGCCCAAGCCCATTGCCACAATCGCATTGAGGGGCCAGGTTTTGAGGAGCACGAGGCCGCTCAGAATGAAGACGGCCATCCAACCGGCAAACCATTTCGCAGCGGAGGCGGTTTCCGGGTGGCGCTGTTTCCACACCAGGCGCTGCCGCGCCAGAATGACCATGGGGTCTTTGGCGGCCAACGCGGAGAATGCCGCCGATAGCGTTGCGAGCTCGCTCCAGCGCCACTCCCGGGCAAGAATTGCGACGCAGACAATGGGGGTGAACAGCATCGCGGTCGCCCCGTGCTCACGCGGCAGGAACCAGCCATTTTGATGTGGCTCCCTGGCCCTGCCGCTGTTTTCCCGTTCGGACACCCTGAATCTCCATAGCCGGTTCAATCGCCGCCGGGGCAGTTGCCAGCCTGTGCGAGCGTGCCGTGCTGCATTTCACATTCGCACACAACGCATCAAAAGCGCTGTGACTTAAGTCCTATCCGGGATTGCCGGCGAAGGCTAAGGTAGGTAGCAGAAGGATGCCATGCTGACTCAAACCGCGTCTCCCAGCGACGTTACAGCACAGGAGGGCGCCCGGGCAAAGCGGAAGAAAGCCTTTGTTCGCAGGTTGCCGGGCGACCGCTCGCAGCAGATTCGCCGCACTGTGCAGTTGATCTTTCTTATGCTGAACGCATGGATCGGGATCCAGTTTGTTCTGTGGGTTCGCTATTTTGAAAACCGGGGAAATTTCCGTTATTTCGAACGGCCCGCGGGGGTGGACGGCTGGCTGCCGATTGCCGGGCTGATGAACCTGAGATACTTTTTCGTCACCCATCATTTTCCGGCAATTCATCCGTCGGCGATGGTCCTG
>PLSH01000200.1:0-3978 GCA_003165095.1 Acidobacteriaceae bacterium | reverse complement strand
TTCTGCTCGCGTTCTTTCTCTTCGTTGTTTTTAAGATGACGGCGCAGGATCTTGGTGATTTTCTGGCATCCCCGTTTGGCATTGTGGCAGACGTTAAAATGCTGGACTTTTTCCGTACCATTGGCATTTTCGGAATCGTGGTGATGGCAACGCTGATCGCGCTGTCGGTGTTCATCCAGAATTTCTGGTGCCGCTTTCTCTGCCCATACGGCGCGCTGATGGGAATTGTTTCCATTTTCAGCCCGGCAAAAATCCGCCGCGACGCTGAGGCGTGCATCGACTGCGGGAAGTGCAACAAGGCCTGCCCATCGCATCTTGCGGTGGACATGCTGGTGCAGATCCGCTCGGTGGAGTGCACGGGCTGCATGGAGTGTATTGCAGTGTGCCCGGCGGAAAACGCGCTGCAACTCTCGCTTCCACCGCGCAGGGTGCGCGATGTCGACGGGCGACCGCACGAAGGGAGCGCGGCACGCTGGCGGCTGCGCATCCTCAAGCCGCAGATTGTGGCGCTGGTGCTGGCGCTGGTGTTTTTTGGATTGATCGGCGCGGCACGGGCCACCGGCCATTGGCAGACCAACGTTTCGCGCGACATTTACATGCAGCTTGTGCCCGACGCCGACAGCGTTGGCCATTGACGGCGAACTACGGTGTCGCGGTGAGCAGTGCGCTCAGTCCATTCTTGTCTTTGATGACTATTTTTCGCGCGTCCACGTCCGGCAACCCCTCGGGACCAGCGTTTAGACGCCGAATCGCCGCGTTGACCTTCTCCTTATCGGGCCACGATGGGGGACAAATGAAAAATGATAAATTCCGGGTCAGCTCCGCAATGGGGCTGGCCTGGAGTGGATGCTCGTCTTATAATCAAGCGCGATGAAGATCATCGCGGTTTCCCTGCTTGCCCTGATTTCCCTGCCAGCCGCAGCCCAGATGGCCATGGAACATCCGGCACAACCTGCCAATGTCGACACACCCGAGCGGCTGGGCACGGTGTCGTTTTCAGTTTCGTGCGCGGCCGGCGTGCAGGCGCCGTTCAATCGCGGCGTGGCGCTGCTGCACGACTTCTGGTACGAGGAAGCGCAGCGGCAGTTCGAGGAGATCGCGAAAGCCGACGCTGGGTGCGCGATGGCGCACTGGGGCGAGGCGATGAGTTACTTCCACCAGATATGGAGCCGGCCGGACGAAAGCGCGGAAGCTCAGGGTTGGGAGCAGATTGAGAAGGCGCAATCGCCGCCGGCGGGGACGGCCCGGGAACGCGCCTACATTGCGGCGCTCAGCGATTTCTACCGTCCCGGCAAGCGGGAATTTCAGGAGCGCGCGCAGGCGTACTCCGATGCCATGGGCAAGCTTTACGGGCAGTATCCCGACGATGTTGACGCGGGCGCGTTTTATGCGCTGTCGCTGCTGGCCTCGGCGCCGCCCAACGATACCAGCCAGAAGGCGGAACACAAAGCGATGGCGGTTCTGACGCCGCTGTTCCAAAAAAATCCCGACCATCCGGGACTGGTTCATTACATCATTCACAGCTGCGACAATCCCGCGATGGCGGCCGAGGGGCTGGCCGCGGCCAATCACTACGGCGAAATTGCATCATCGGGGGCGCACGCCTATCACATGCCGGGACACATCTATGCGCGGCTGGGGATGTGGCCCCAGGACATCGAGGCGAATCTTGGATCAGTGGCCGCCGCGAAGGCCGCGCAGACGAAGTATGACAGCGGGATGATGGACGAGCCTCATGCGTACGATTTTCTGCTCTACGCCTACCTGCAGAGCGCGCAGGACGATCGCGCGAAGTGGGTGCTGGACCAGACCGCGGCGCTGCTGAACCAAATCGCCGCAATGCCGGAGACGGCGGGACATCGCATGGAGGGGATGGTCCCGTACTACCGCAGCAAGTTCGAGGTTTTCTACGCGCTGGAGATGCGGGACTGGAAGTCGGCGGCAGGGCTGCAGCCGGCCGCGGGATCGCCTCCCGAGGTGGGGACACTGGCCATCTGGGCGCGGGTCATCGCCCACGGGCATCTGCGCCAGGCAGCAGAGGCTGAGGCCGACCTTGCCCGCTACAACGTACTGATCGACGCGGTGAGGAAAGGCAAGCATGCGTATTTTGCCGACGACACCGGCACGAAGATCGAGCGCGGAGAGATTCTGGGCTGGGTTGCGTTTGCCGAGGGCAAGTGGGACGATGCGGTGAAGGAGATGCGCGCGGCCGCCGATTTGCAGGACAAGGTGGGCCAGGGCGAAGTGGATATACCGGCGCGCGAGATGCTGGCCGATATGCTGCTCGAATCCGGCCAGCCGCGGGAGGCGCTGGTGGAGTATGAGGCGGCGCTGAAGCTGAGCCCCAACCGGTTCAACGGCCTCTACCATGCGGGAGTTGCGGCGGAGGCAGCGGGCGACAGGGCAAAAGCGCGGCAGTATTTTGGCGCGCTGCTGCAGTCGACCGATAACGGCGCGCATTCAGCGCGGCCGGAGCTCGAACATGCGAAGAGTTTTATTTCTTCGGCGCAGGCGGCGGGTGAGTAATGGTGTTGTGCGCGCGGCGCGAGGGCGGCGATTCAAGACACAAATCACTCGGGAACGAAGACGGAACCCAACTTTTGGTAGTGGTGCCGTTTCAAATCCACAGGGATGACAGGCGTCTGTATGTGCTCCTGCATTCGATGTATACTTTATCCACTAAAACGATTAGCAGAGCGCACAAACAGGCGATGAGTCCAATACGCTCCCTGCGCAGATGAGCCAAGATGATCTTCACGGCCTCAAATGTTGATTCGTTGTCGAGATCGCTTCCCCGCTGGGAATGGGGAGAGTATATCTCCGAAGCATTTGTGATCCTTGCCTGCGCGGGGGAATATTTTGCCGATCATAAGCTGAAATGGTTGACTTCTGAGCGCAAAGAGCATCTACAACGGCGTTCCACGATATTGCTCATAGCGGCCCTATCCGCATCGCTTGTATGTGTTATTCGTACAAATGAGCTTTCTGGAAATGTCATCGGTTCTTTGGGCGATAAAGCAGTCGAGGCAGACGGGAAGGCCCAAAAGGCCATTTCTGATTCGTCAACAGCTTTGACGCAGTCCGAAGGTGCCGTCACCACGGCAGGAGGCGCTAAGACAAAAGCCGACGTCGCCAAAACGGTTGCTGGAGAAGCCCAAGACAAAGCGGTCGCGGTCGCCAAACAGGCCGAACAGTTACAAGCCGACCTAAAGAAATCAAGCGCCGAATTGAATGAATATATCGATGAAGTTGCAACGCGAGTTAAGCCGAGGGGTTTAGATGGCAAAATTTTCTCGGATGCGTTGAAGGGAAAACCCAACGATGCCCGCGTAGTGCTATGGTACAACCCAAATGATTTTGAATCGTATACGTTTGCAATGGAGATTTGGCAATTGTTGGGACCATGGAGTAAGGCAACAGGAGGATTCGATGGAGCCGGGTGGAATGTTTCCTTTCCGCAGCCAATCCCCGACGTAAAATTACCCCCCCATGAGCGTGGTTCGAGCGTAGTCTCAATCTCCATACAGAACGGCCAAACCGTAGACACCGGCCAACAGTTCGTAATGCAGATGCCTTTTCCGTATTCCCCTACTGCCCCGGTGACAGCACAGTTCGAAGGAAGTGGGGCAGATGGTCTTACAATTTTATCTAAACATCCAGCAGGCAAGGTTGGCCCAGGAATCACAGGTCTGGCTGACAATCCACCGAATGCATTAACTTGGGCAATAGTAAAATCAACGGGGCTAACTGTGATAAACCAATCATGGCCCGATCTTGATCCTAACGTGATCATTGTGGTGATCACCGCGCAGAATAAGGAGATTATTAAGCAGACAAAATAGGCGCGCGGGATTTTTCCTGGCAATCTGTTTGCCAGACGCTTTACGTGTGGAAATCGAACAGCGCCACTACCCAACTTTTTGGTAAGAGCCTTGCGGTTTTGCCGTTGCCGCTATTGGTGCGTTGGCAAATTCCCGG
>PLSH01000280.1:22051-27447 GCA_003165095.1 Acidobacteriaceae bacterium | reverse complement strand
ACGGTCGCTTTGCGAGTTGAGGGTGGTCGTGTCGTCCTCGATCCGGAGAGCCTAGCGGAGAAGTTGCGCCGGATCAAACAGATGCGAGGGTACACGGCAGGCTTGCCCGCTGGGACTGACATGCTGCTCGAAGACTGGCGGCTTGAGCGTGAGCGCGAATTGACTGAAGAGGGCTGGTAGAGCGTCAGACAACTCGCTGTATGGAAGATTACTAGCGGAGCCGTCGACGCACGTTCATCCGCAGCAGCGCGTCCATAGTTGCTCGATGTAGGTATCGGTCATGCCGGCGATGTAATCGGCTACGGTGCGGGCGAGTCCTTCGGTGGGAATCTGGGCCTGGTGGTCCTGAGGCATGAGGGCGGGCTCGGCGATGAGCGCGGCGAAGAGATCCAACACAACTTTTTCGGAGTGGTTGTGGACCTCTTCCATGCCGGGTGAGTTGTAAAAGCTGTCGTAGAGGAATTTCTTGGTCGCGGCGCGGTCCGATTCCATTCGCGGACTGAGGGCGGCGAGGCGTTCAGGCGCATGGCGAACTTCGCCGAGGGTGGTTGCCTGGAGCGCGGCTACGCGGGCGCATACTGCGTGCAACAAGTCAGAGACAAATGCGTTGAGCAGCCGGCGCAGGGCGTCGTAGACGGCCAGACGTGGGGCGGCGGCGGGATAGCGCTCGAGCGCCGCGTCATGGAAGCCGCGGAAGAGCGGAACCGATTCGCGCACCTGGTCGAGCGATAGAATGCCGGAGTCGAGCCCGTCGTCGAGGTCGGCGGTAAGGTACGCGATTTCGTCGGCCAGGTCGATGATTTGGGCTTCGAGGGGCGGAAACTCAGGAAGAGAATATTCGGCTAGTTCTGGATGCTGGGCGAGGGAGTAGTCGCGGGAGTGCTTGACGATGCCTTCGCGGACGCCGAGGGTGAGATTGAGTCCGCGAAAGGCCGGATAGCGCTCTTCAAACCAGGTGACGATGCGCAGGGCATGGAGGTTGTGGTCGAAGCTCAACAAGTGGACCTGGAGGGCGCGGTCGAGAGCTTTTTCGCCGGCATGGCCGAAGGGCGGATGGCCGATGTCGTGGACCAGGGCAAGGGCCTCGGCCAGTTCTACGTTGAGGCCCAGAGCGCCGGCCAGGGTGCGTGAGATCTGAGTGACTTCAAGGGTGTGGGTGAGGCGGCTGCGGAAGTGATCGCCGGGCGCGTCGCCGGGACGGCGGGTGAAGACCTGGGTTTTGCCGGCCAGGCGGCGGAAGGCGCGCGCATGCAGAATGCGGGCGGCATCGCGGGCGAAGGGAGTGCGGTAGGCATGGGGCGGCTCAGCATGGGTGCGCTGCGCGAGTTCGCTGTCCTGGTTGCCGCGGACGGCAATTCCGGGCGGCAGAGGGTGGGCGGATTCAGTCGACGGGTCAGTCATTCCATTGGCCTGCGAACAGGAATTCAAGCTGCGGGTTCACGATTGGTTATACCGCAGTGGGGGATGGGGACGCTCAACCGGGGTCGTTGTGTGCCGGAAATCACCGTAGCGGGCAACTTCGGGCTGTTATTCATCTTCAATACACTGGGATTGGACAACGCCGAATTCAGAGAGTACGATTTGCCGAAATTTTGAAATTGCCGGCGGCGTGCCGTTTTTTTGCGCCGGCCCCAAAAATGGTTCAAGTTTTGACTGGAGGTACAGATGAAAACGATCAAGAGAGCGGCCTCAGCAGTGCTGGCGGTGGCGGTTGCATTCACTTCGGGATGCGGGCAAAGGCACTCCCTCAAGGAAGTCTATTACATGGTGGGGTTCAGCATGTCCCTTCCTTATTGGCAGACGGCGGTGGCTGGATTCAACCACGCCGCGGCGCAATACGGAGTGACGGCGAAGGTAGTGGGACCCGAAAACCGCGATGCCCAGGCTGAGCTGGTGGAACTTCAGAATGCAATTGCGGCCAAGCCGGCGGGGATCCTGGTTTCGGCGGCCGACGCGTCGGTGATCCAGCCGGGGATCGATGCGGCAGTGGCAGCGGGAATCCCGGTGGTCACCATGGATTCCGATGCGGCGGGCAGCAAGAGGCTGTTCTTCATCGGCACCAACAATCTCGAAGCCGGGCGGCTGGGCGGACGCCGCGTGGTGGAGAAGCTGGGCGGCAAGGGCAACGTGGTGGTGTTTACGCTGATTGGGCAGCCGAATACGGAAGAGCGGCTGAAGGGAATCAAGGACGTATTCTCCACGCATCCCGACGTCAAGATCGTGGATGTGGTGGACATTGCGGGCGATACGAATGCCGCGTTCGACAAGACCCAGGTATTCATGGCGCAGACCGGGGCCAAGAAGATCGACGCGTTTGTGTGCCTTGAATCGGCGTCGGGAAAGATCGTGTCGGATGCGGTGAAGCGCACGGGCGCAACGGATCGGCTGCTGGTGGCGTGGGACGTGAACCAGGATACGCTGGACGGGATCAAGGCGGGGACCATCGATTCGACGATCGCGCAGAAGCCTTACACGATGGGCTACATCGGGCTGAAGGCGCTGGACGAGGTGTTTCACGATCAGCCCGTACAGCTCAACAAGGATTACACCAGCGACTCGTTTGCGCCGTTTCCGGTGTTTGTGGATACCGGGACCTCGCTGGTGGACAAGAGCAACGTAGACCTTTACATTGCTTCGGCGCAGCAGGGAACGAAGTAGGGGAACTGCGAGAAGCAGAGACGGAAACGGCGGCTTTCCTGGTTGAGGAGAGCCGCCGTTGTTTTGGAATGCGAGAGTGGCGCGGGACGCTTATTCAATTAGGAAAACCGCCGGCTTTGCCGGTGTGGAAGTAGAAGTTAGACTTTTTGGGGAGTCGCACCCGGATTGTGTTTTTCTGTCCTTCCTCAAAAAAGCGTTGGAGGGTGGGCGCCGTCCCTACGGGACTCCGGATGAATTGTTTGTTTTGCCAACCCCACGCTTCCACCCCAAGAAACAAAGGCCGTTTCTTGGGGACCCCGGTGAAGCGCGGGGCTAACAACCGCTGCGCCTACGGCGCGGGTGCGGGGCCGCTCTCGACATGGAGCGCCAAAACACAGGCCCCTTTGAGGGGCTACCTTCCATAAAGCCCCCGGATCTGCCGGAGGAGGTTTATTCCGGTTTGGGCTGGCCGATGTTGCTTTCTTCCTTGGCCAGCTTGACGCGGGCGCTTTCCAGTTTTTTCTGGACCTTGGTTACGTCGCCGGGCTCAATGTCGGCTGGAGAGGACTTGGCAAATTCGGCGAGGGATAGCTCCCATTGCGCGGCCGCGAGGCGGATGCGGTTGGTTTTCTCATACAGGTCTCCCAGGTGCTCGTGGACGGTGGGATCGGTCTGATCGCGTTCAACGGCCTGGCGCAGATTATCCTCGGCCAGTTCATATTCGCCGAGCTTGAAATAGACCCAGCCCAGGGAATCGAGGTAAGCGCCGTTCTGGGGCTCGATATCCACGGCCTTGCGGATGAGCTTGAGGGCTTCGGGAAGGCGGACGCCCTTGTCGGCGAGCATGTAGCCGAGGTAGTTGAGGGTCATGGCGTTGTCTTTGTCGAGATCGAGCGCCTGGCGGAAGAACTGCTCGGCCTGATCCATGTGTTTCTGGCGGTCGGCGAGCTCTCCTCTCAGGAAGAGCAGGTAGAGGCGGTCTTCCTTTTTGGTGGACAGCGGCTCGGCTTTGTTGAAGGCATCGTCGGCATCTTTCCAGCGGCGCAGGCGGACATCCATCTGGCCAATCGCGAACCACACGCTGCGGTCATCGGCGGAGTTGTTGAGCATGGCTTTGGCCATGGCCAGCCCTTCATCGNNGGGAGACTTCAATGGCCTTGTCGTACTGCCTGGCGTCACGCCAGGCGTCCACCTGGCCCTGGTAGCCGCGCGCCGCGCTGTCGCCGCCCATGTCAATCATCTTCTGGTAAGTGGCGAGGGCCAGATCGATCTTGTTCTGCTCGAGATAAACCGCGCCGAGACGCTCGAGGAAGATGCTGCGGTTGTTCTTCTCTTCGTCGGTATAGGCGCCGTTGGCGTGGGAGGCGACGTCCACCATGCTCTGGTAGGCCTGGGCAGCCTCGTCGAAGCGGCCCATGGCGTCAAGCAGCATGCCCTCGTTAAAGCCGGCCTCAAGGGAGGTGGGGTCGATCTTCAAGGCTTTTTGCACGCTGGCCAGCGCTTCCTCGTATTTGCCCTGGCGGCGGAGGATTTCGGAGATATGGATGAACGGCTCGTTGTTTTCCGGGTCGGCCTCGGCAAGCTGCCGGTACTGCTTGAGGGCTTCGTCGTATTGCTCGTTGTTGAACAGGGCCTGGGCGAGCGCATCCACGGTGCGGAGATCGCCGGGTTCAAGGTCCGCGGCGCGCCGATAGGCGGCAATAGCGTCCTTGGGCTGTTTCAACTGGTCATAGGCCGCGCCGAGCGTGAACTCCATTTTTGGGGTGCGGTCGGACTCGGGGACGGCCTGAATTATCTTGACGGCATGGCCGATGTCGCCGCTTTCGACGTAGAGGCGGGCGAGGTTGAGCACCACATCTTCCGATTCGGGCTCGATTGCCTGGGCGGTCTTGAACTCTTCCTCAGCCTTGAGGGGCAGGTGCTTGACGGTGTAGAGCTGACCGAGGACCATGCGGTCTTCAACGCTTTTGGGTTGCAAGGCGACGATCTTTTCGAACTCGGCGATGGCCTGGTCGAGCACATTGCCGGAGGGCGAGGCGGAGGAGACGCCGTTTTGGGTTTCGCCGAGCTGGCGGAGGTAGATGCGTCCCAGCAGCTTGTGGGCGTCGATATTGTTGGGCGCGGATTTGAGCAGGGTGTGGGCGGTGACTTCAGCTTCGTGCACGTGTCCGGTGCGGAAGTAAAGGTCGGCCAAGGCGTTGTTGAGGCCGGGAGAGTCGGGATCGGCGTTGAGGGCGAGCTTGTATTCCTCAATGGCTCGAGTGACGTCGTCGGGGTGGCCTCCGGTGATGGCGTCATCCTCGTAAGTGGTGGCCAAAGCCATGTGATAGTAGGCCTGGGCACGGTCAGACGCGGAAGTGCCGTACGGGCGGAGCTGGATGGCCGCGACATGCTCGGTCGGCGCCTTGGCTGGAGCCTGTGGAGCGGTGGTATCGGGGGCGAGGGCAGGGGGCGTGGCGGGGGCAGGTGGCGTGGATTGAGCGTACGCAAGAGCCGCGGGCACGAGAAGGAGGAAGGCGGCGGCAAAGTTGAGCCACGAGGTCGGCGAAGGGTCTTTTTTTGTCATCATTCAGGGGGTTCCGGGTACTTTTGGCTTTGCGGACGGGAAAAGTACCGATCCGAAGAGCCGAAAGGGAGCACAGGCAGCCTATAGGAGCAACTCTGCCTGCTATTAAGACGATTTTACAGGCGATTAGTCGCAAATGTGCGACGGATTGCGGGAATTCAGGGGATTATCAGCGAGTCAGCGAGTTAGCGAG
>PLSH01000280.1:0-22036 GCA_003165095.1 Acidobacteriaceae bacterium | reverse complement strand
ACGGTTTCAAGGCCGTCGGGGAAGGGGAAAAAGGCGTCGGAGGCGGCGACGCATCCATCGAGCGGGAGGACGGCTTTCATGGCGCCGAAGCGGGCGGCGTCGACGCGGCTCATCTGGCCGGCTCCGACGCCGAGGGTCTGGCCATCGCGGGCGTAGACAATGGCGTTGGATTTCACATGCTTGCATACGCGCCAGGCGAAGAGCAGGCTGCGCAGTTCTTCGGTGGAGGGCGGACGCCAGGTGACGACTTTGAGCTCCGACTCGGTAACGCGGAGGGTATCGGCGTCCTGAAGCAGCAGACCGCCGGAGACCTGCTTGACGACGGGGCGCGCGGGCGCGGCCAGGACTTCGACCAGGCGGAGATTCTTTTTAGCGGCGAAACGCTCGCGGGCCTGGGGCGTGAAGGCAGGCGCGGCGATGGCTTCGACAAAGAGCTTGGCAATCTCCTCGGCCGCGGCGGCGTCTACTTCGCGGTTGACGCCGATAACTCCGCCGAAGGCCGAGACGGGGTCGCAGGCGAGGGCTTTCCGGTACGCCTCGAGGACGGTGACGCCGGTAGCGGCACCGCAGGGGTTGGTGTGCTTGACGATGGCCACGGCGGCCGGGTTCGATTCGCCGGACGGGAATTCCTGAACCAGTTCCCAGCAGGCGTCGAGGTCGACGAGATTGTTGAAGCTGAGTTCTTTGCCCTGCAACTGCGTGGAGCCGGCAATCCCCCGACCTGTGCCATCGGAATAGAGGGCGGCGCGCTGGTGGGGATTTTCGCCGTAGCGGAGGGTTTGGGCGAGCGGGAAGTTGATGCGCAGGGCGGCGGGCAGGGCGACAGCGTCGAATGCGACGGGCGAATCCGGAGCGGGAGCAGCGGCGATGCGGTCGAGGGTGTTGGCGATGGCAGTGTCGTAGACGGCGGTGAGCGCGAAGGCCTGTCGAGCCAGACGCCAGCGGGTTTCGCGGCTCAGGGCCGCGGCGTGGGTGCTTTTCATCTCCTGGATGAGATCGGGGTAGTCCGAAACGCGGGTCACGATGGCGACGTCTTCGAAGTTCTTGGCGGCGGAACGGACCATGGAGGGTCCGCCGATGTCGATGTTCTCGATAAGATGGCCGAATGGCACGCGGGGCAGAGCAGCGGTTTTCTCGAAGGCGTAGAGATTCACGACCACCATGTCAATGGGCTCAATGCCGTGGGCGGCTACGGCGGCTTCGTGCTCGGGATTGCCGCGGACGTAGAGCAATCCGCCGTGGACGCGCGGATGGAGGGTCTTTACGCGGCCGTCGAGCATCTCGGGAAAGCCGGTGAGGTCGCTGATGTCCTTGACCTTGAGGCCTGCATCACGGAGGGCGCGGGCGGTGCCGCCGGTGGAGATCAGCTCCACTCCGAAACTGGCCAGCGCCTTGGCAAACGCCGCGAGGCCGGTTTTATCAGTCACGCTGAGCAATGCGCGCCGAATCTGTTTTGTGCCGCTTTCTGGATGCACCTTTCCGCTCCTTCAAGAAGGATCCGCGCAATCGGCGCAGACCAAACACCAGACTACAACCAAAGGCCGGGGACGACGATTGGCGGGAATGGGCCGGCTTGAAGAGTCTCTCCCTCAGGGCAAGGAAAGGCTGCTGAAAAGGCGGGAATTGGGGTGGAGCTGGTGGAAGGCGTGCTTCCGGGGCTAAAGCCCGCGCTGCTTATGTTGGCTATCTGCGGGGGTTGAAACCCCCGCCTCCCTCCGGGCTGGGCTGCATTTCTCACAGACGGCTCGAAAACCCAGAATTCAGGGTCTGGCGAAGTCTCTGAGGGCCAGGAGGCCCTCAGAACAGCCGGTCTGGAGACCGGCGCTACGATTTTTCGCCGCCTGTGAGAAATGCGGACTAGAGCTTTTGCGCAGGCTGTGAGGCCCGTGCCGTTCACGCTGACGCCTGCGCGGAGGTTTGGCCAACCCAGCGGATCAAAATGCATTAAAGTGAAGATATGGGCAGCAATCCCCCCGATTACTCACCCCACGGACAGGAATCCCTGGGACGAGTCCCCGCAGGCGAGCCGGAGATTCTGCCTCCGGATGGCAGGTATGTGCCGCCGGCCGGTTACGCACCGCCTCCGCAGCCCGCGCGCAAGCGGCCTATGTGGGCTGTTGCTCCGGCCACGTATCTGCTGGTGGGGATCAACTGTGCGGTGTTTCTGTTGATGGTGGCCAGAGGGATCAGCCCACTGAGCCCGACGGTAGACCAGTTGATCAACTGGGGCGCGAACAATGCCGGTTACGTGCTGCTCGGCGACCAGTGGTGGCGAATCGTGACCGCCATGTTCCTGCACGTCGGCATTCTTCACCTGGCCACCAACATGTGGTGCCTTTGGAACCTGGGGCTGCTGGCCGAGCCGCTGATGGGCTCGCTGGGCGTTCTGGCGGTCTACATCCTTACCGGCGCGGCTGGGAATCTGCTTTCCACGCTTGTGAACTGGCAAAAATTCAGCGACTCGAATGTTTTTCCTGCCGGCGCGGGAGCTTCAGGAGCCGTGTTCGGGATTGCCGGGGCATTGATCGTTTTGCTGGCTTCAAAACGGTTGCCGGTGCCGCCCTCGGAGCTGAAAAAGCTGCGCAGGTCGGTGATCTACTTTGCCGCCATCAACCTGTTTATCGGCTTCTCGATCAGCGCCGGGACAGCGGTGATGGGCAAAGGGCTGAACATCGACAACATGGCTCACCTGGGCGGATTCGCCTGTGGGCTGTTGTTTGCGGCTCCAATGGTGCCGCGCGTCGGCTCGCCGCGCAGGACGTTCGATCTACGGTTGCGAGGGTCCATGGCGATGGTTACGGGATTGCTGGTGCTATTCGGGTTCTTCCTGGCGCATTTCGCGCAGGGCTGAGAGCGGATGGAAGGCGATCGGCAGAGCGTCCATCGCTGAACAGCGAGGATGGTTATGCGAATGAAGTGGTGCTGGGCGGCATTGTTGCCGGCAATCGTGGCGGCGTGCGGGGTGTGGGCATTTGCGGCCGAGGAGCCGGTGAAGATCATCGCCAGCCAGGGAGCGAAGATCCACACGCCGTCGGGCGATGCGGTGATTCCGCTGGACATTTCGCTGGACTGGTCGAAGCCGCAGCCGGGGATTACGCGAGCGGTGATTCTGCTGCACGGCAAGGGCCGGGATGTGGATGGCTACTATCGCGGGCTGGAGCAATCGGCGCACGAGGCCGGCAGGGCAGCGGCGGGCAGCATCCTGATCGCGCCGCAATTTCTGAATGAGGACGATGTGGAGGCGCATGGGTTGCCGCGCGAGGTGGTGCGCTGGCGGACGGGCGCGTGGGAGGCGGGCGGGCCGGCGCTGGGACCGGCGGGAATCAGCGCGTACGAGGTACTGGATGCGCTGCTGCTGCGCCTGGCGGACAGGACGATGTTTCCGGACCTGAAGGATATTGTGCTGGCGGGGCACTCGGGCGGCGGGCAGGCAGTGCAGCGATACGCGGTGGTGGGGACGGCCGCGGCCAAGGTTGAGGCCGAGGGAATCCATGTGCGGTTTGTGATTGCGAACCCTTCGTCGTATTTGTATTTCAGCGACGAACGGCCGGGGCCGCATGGATTCGGATGCAGTGGGTGGGACCGATGGAAGTATGGGACGCGCGGCGCTCCGGAGTATGTGCAGTTGACCAAGGCGCGCGGGTGGGCGGAGATGGAGGCCGATTATGCGAAGGCCGACGTGGTCTACCTGATGGGCGACGAGGACATTGACCCGCGGCAGAAAGACCTGGACATTTCCTGCGCGGGCGAAGCGGAGGGACCGACGCGTCTGGCGCGCGGAGAAGCCTATTTTGCGTATCTCAAGGCGCGGCATCCGGCAGATTGGGGACAGCGGATGTGGCTGGTGGAGGGGGTGGCGCATTCCGGGCCGAAGATGGTGGAATCCGAGTGCGGCGTGAAGGCGCTGTTTGCGACGGGCGTCTGCAAAGATCAATAGCGCGCCCGGCGCTTGATGCGGGCGTGAAAGGGACCGTTGCGAAGAACGGATGCGAACCGTTGGTTACCGGACCGCGGTGGCGGCGAACTTTTTGACCATGGCCAGCAACAGCTTGCGGTCGCTCTCGTTCAGATTTGAAGAATAGCGGCGAATCTGGGTGAGGAAGCGCAGTTCTTCGTCAGAGAGCTTTTGGGTATTGAACTGGCGACCGAGCGAATCGTCCGAGAAAAACTGGGCGATGGACAGGTCAAGCGACTGGGCGATCTTCGATAGAGTGTCGAGCGAAGGCACGGTGTGGCCGTTTTCCACGCGAGAGAGATAACAGCGCAGCAAGCCGGTCTTCTTTTCGATGTCTCCCTGGGAGAGCCCCTTCTGGAGCCTGTAAGCGCGAATGGTTGTTCCGATCTTCATGGGGTTGGCGGGTCCTGTCCGATGCGAGCCGAGGTTTACTGCGGCGGTAGCAATCAGAATAGTATTGGCTTAATAGTTAACATGCGAAGGCAGGGATTGCAAGCGCATATTCTCTGAGCCTGGTAATGCGCAAGAGTCAGGGACCGAAGCGTGGTGGGACTAGTAAACCTTAACGGCGGGGAAATCGTCAGAGTGAGTACGGGAAGGCGACGACAGGGAGATTGGATGGGGCGGGCAGCCAGGAGATGGGCAGTTGCGACAGGGATGATTGCAACCGCGGGAATCTTCGTCTGGGCACAGGGCCACGCAGGCGCAGCGGTGAATGCGAACGCAGCCGGGACGCCCGCTGCGAGCGCACCGGCTGCTGCTGGGGCGCAGGCGGTGACCGGCGGCAGGCTGCATGGCGTGGTGAAGAGCGGCAACATCCCGCTGCCCGGCGTGACGATGACCGCCCAGAACACGCTGACCGGCAAGAAATACTCGACAACCACCGACATCACCGGCGCGTGGTCGATGAATATTCCGCAGAATGGCCGTTACGTGATCCGCACGCAGTTCGTGGCGTTTGCGCAGGGATCGCAGGAAGCGGTACTGAATGCAGCGGCACACGACCAGGCGGTGAACTTTGAATTAATTCTGGCGTCGCGCGCCGCGGAGCAGGAACGGCAACAGGCAGCGCAGGCTGGCGAGCAGGGGCCGGAAGCGCAGGCCGTGCGGCAATTGGCGGGCAACGCACCTGAGAATCTGAGCCTGACGAGCGCGCTCAGCTCAGATACGGAAACCGCCAACGGCGCGACCGGTATGGGTGGGGCGGAGTTGCCGTCGATTGCGAGCAATTCGGATTTTGGCGGAGATTCCGTGGCGATCAACGGGCAGACGGGGCAGGTGAGTCCGATGGCCGGCGCCAACATGGATCAACTTCGGGATCAAATGGAGACGTATCGGCAGCAGAATGGCGGGCAGAATCCGGGCAGCGGCGGATTGTTTGGCGGAGGCGGGGGTGGATACGGCGGAGGTGGAAACGGGGGCGGAGAATTTGGCGGCGGACGCGGTGGCGGGCGCGGGAATTTTCGCGGGTTCAATCCGGGCCAGCCGCACGGCGCGATTGCCTGGACCGGAAGCAACTCGATTTTCAATGCGCAGCCGTTTGCGTTGCTGGGTCAATCGCAGAATCAGCCGGCCAGCGGAACGAATAAGTTCACGATCACGTTCATGAGCGCGCCGTATATTCCGCACCTGACCAAGCCCAGCGGGAAGGACTCGGTGTTCTTCACGCTGAGCGGTACGCGCCAATCGACGCCGGAAGATTTTTACGCGACGCTTCCAACTGTCGCCGAGCGTGGCGGCGATTTTTCGGCGGCGGGATTGCCGCCGATTTACGATCCCGTCACCGGTCAGCAATTCGTTGCCGACGGAAATTCAAACATTCCCAACGGCACGCCTAATGTGATTCCGCGAACGGGAGCCGCGGGGCAGTCGATCTCTCAGCAGGCCACGGAGCTGCTTGGTTATTTCCCTGCGCCGCTGCCCAACGGCGCCACGATCAACGGCTATAACTACCACCTGCTGACTACGGCGCAGTCGAATTCGACGCAGGCGGGCGTTCGTTATAACCGGAGCTTCGGCGCAAATGCGACGCAGCCCGGCGGGCGCGGCGGCGGCGGAGGGCGGCGGGGCGGCGGATCGCAGAACCAGGGTCTGCGGCAGAGCATCAACGTGAATTACAACTGGTTGCACGGGGCCTCGGATCAAGTGAATCTGTTTCCGCAACTGGGCGGAAAAACTGCCACTGACTCGTATTCTCTTCAGGCGGGCTACACGGTGGGCTACCACCGCTTCACCAACATCTTCAACGCCAACTGGAATCGCAGCAACGGCTACACCGTCAACTTTTTTACAAATACTTCGATCGATCCCGCCGCGGTCGCGGGCGTGATTGTGCCTAACGATTTTCCGCTCAACTACGGTGTGCCCGGCATCTCGCTCAGCAATGGCATCCAGGGGCTGAGCGAGACGCAGCCGAGCTTCTCCATCTCGCAGACCATTTCGTTCTCAGAGGTGCTGAGCTGGACTCACGGCAAGCACAACCTGCGCTTTGGCGGCGACTACCGGCGCGTGCACCGCGATTTTCTCGCCGGCTCCAACGCCACCGGGAACTTCGCGTTTACCGGGCTGTTCACGGAGGAATCTGCGAACGGTCAGGCGGTTCAGGGCACGGGCTCGTCGATCGCGGATTTTCTGCTTGGATTGCCGCAATCCACGACGCTCAACTCCTCGGTGGCGAAGAGCTATTTGCGCGACAACGTCTACGATGCATTTGTCACGGACGATTGGCGGATTGTGCCTTCGCTCACGCTCAATTACGGAGTGCGCTGGGAGTTTTTCGCGCCCTACACGGAGAAGTACGGCCATCTCGCCGAGGTGGTTACCAACCCGAGCGAAGGGTTCAGCAGCGAGACTGAAGTTATGTCGGGCGCGGCTGGGCAGCCGAATGGGCTGGTCTACCCGTGGCACAAGGCGTTTCAGCCGCGCGTGGCGCTGGCGTGGCGCGTGCCGAAGATCAAACAGACTGTAGTGCGGGCCGGATTCGGATCAAACTACACGGTGGGCGAGTACGCCGGCTTTGCCACCACGATGGCGCACCAGCCGCCATTCACCAACGAGCAGACCAACCAGGAAGCAGTCGGCAACAGCGCTTCGTCGGCCTGCGCGGCAGCCGGAACCTGCTTCACGCTGGCCAACGGATTTCCGGCGCCGGCCATCGTCGGCAACTACGCGCTCGATCCACACTACGGGCTGCCGTACGTGATGGCGTGGAATCTCGACATTCAGAAAACGCTGCCGTGGGGCATCGTGATGAATCTCGATTACAACGGCTCGCGATCGGACCACCTGGATGTGAAGCTTGCGCCGCGGGCGCTGCCTGGCAGCCCTGGAACCGACCCATCAATCCCAAACCCAAATCCGCTGGCTCCGCAGCCTGTGCCCTTCAACTACGACGAGGCGGAGGCTTATTTCAAGATGCACCAGGGAACGGTGCGCCTGAACAAGCGGCTGTCAAAAGGTATCGCGCTGGGCGCCAACTACCAGTACGGCCACGCCATCGACGATGCGAGTTCAGTGAATGGAAGCTCGGGTTCCGTGGTGCAGGATTGGCAGAACCTGGCGGCTCAGGAAGGGCACTCGGTTCTCGATATTCGCCACCAGGTGAGCGGGAGTTACTTATTTGAGCTTCCTTTCGGGCCGGATAAGTTCTGGGTTACTTCGGGCGCAGGCGCGCACATCCTGGAGGGATTCTCGGTGTCGGGCACATTCAATTTCGCCACCGGATCATGGCTCTCGCCGGGATTTGAACCCACCTCGCAGAGCGTGGAGTGCGGCAATTCAAGCGGCCTGCGGTCGAATCTCAAGCCGGGAGTGTCGGTGACGGCCGGCGGAGGCGGGCTGCGGGAGTGGTTCAACACGGCGGCGTATGCGCCGCCCAGCGCAACCAGCGGCTATTGCAATTACTTTGGCAGCGCTCCACGGGATTCGATTGAAGGGCCGGGGACGGTGACGAACAACATGTCGCTTTCGAAAACGATGCAGATGGGAGACACGCGCAGCATGGAGATTCGCGCCACCCTCTACAACGTATTTAACACGGTGCAGTACGTGGGCGTGAACACGACTTATGGCTCTCCGACCTTTGGCGAAGTGACTTCAGTGGGGAGCATGAGGTCATTTCAATTCATGGGGCGATTCAGGTTCTAGCGGAGTGAGCCGCGCTGCGCGCGGTTAGTCAGTGAGTGGGAAAGGGAATTATGAGGGGCTGGGTGAGGCGAATGGTGGCGGGGATCGCGTTGCTGGCGCTTGGCGTGCCGGCTGCGCAGCCGGTGTTCGCTCAGGATTCAAGCCAGCTCTCCAACACGCCGCAGGGCGGCTTTGTGATCAAGGCCAACGCCGAGCTCGTCCTGACCAACGTGGTGGCGCGCGACTCGAAGACCGGCGAAGTGGTAAAGGGGCTGAAGCAAAGCGACTTCAAGATCTACGAGAACGGGAAAGAGCAAGCGATCGACACTTTCGATTCTGAGAGCGTGGATATGGCTACGCCGCTTAACGAAGCCACGGTGAGCGGACTTGCGGCGGGACCGGCCGGCAGCAAAGCCGTGGCTGTGGCCAAGCCGGAAGAGCTGCGCAATCACCGGCTCATTGTGATGTTCTTCGATCTGACTTCAATGCAGCCCGAAGACCTGGAGCGGAGCGTGGAAGCGGCGCAGACATTTCTACGCACTAAATTACAGGCCGCCGATTTGGTGGCGCTGGTTTCGCTGGGCGACACGCTGACCGTGGACCAGGATTTTACAGCGGACAAGGACGCGCTGATCAAGGAGGTGGGCGCCTACAACGGCACNNNAAGATCAACGAGAAAAAGTCGCTGCTGTATTTTTCCGGCGGCATTTCGCGCGACGGAATCGAAAACGAAGCTTCGATACGGGCGGCCATCAACGCGGCGGTGCGGGCCGACCTGGCCATCTACAGCGTGGATACGCGCGGCTTGCAGACGGTGGGGTCACTGGGCGATGCGTCCACAGGCAGCCTGCGCGGGCAGGCAGCCTTCAACGGCGGATCGCTGATGACTAACATGAACGCGAACTTCGGCAGCCAGGAAGTGATGACAACGCTCTCGACCGACACCGGCGGCACGGCCTTCCTCGACTCGAACGATTTTGCTCCGGCGTTCGCCAAAGTGCAGAGCGATACATCCGCCTACTATGCCATTGGCTTCCACTCGTCGAATCCGGCGCGCGACGGCAAGTATCGCAGGCTGACGGTCAAGGTCAACCGGCCGGGCATCAAGCTGGAATTCAGGCCGGGTTATTACGCGCCCGCGGACTTCAGGCACTCCGGCAAGGAAGACCGCGAGCAGGAGCTTGAGGATCAACTGGCCAGCGATCTGCCGGCCACGGACATGGCGGTTTATCTCGACGCGATGTATTTCCGCCTGGACGAGAGCCGCTTTTATGTGCCGGTTTCGCTGGTGGTGCCGGGGTCGCAGATTCCGTTTGTGAAGGGCGGCGACAAGGACAAGGCGACGCTGGACATCATCGGCGAAGTGATCGACGAGGTGAAGAGGCCGATCGGGCACGTGCGAGAGACGGTGAAGCTGAATCTCGATCAAACGGTGAATGCGCGGCAGAAGAACATTCAATACACCACCAGCTTCAATTTGCCGCCGGGCAAGTACGACCTGAAGTTTGTGGTGCGCGAGAATCAGACGGGGCGGATGGGATCGTTCGAGGCTGCAATCACGCTGCCGGACATGAAGAAGTTCCCGCTCAAGATGAGCTCGATCGTGCTGGCCTCGATGCGGCAACCGAGCAAGCAGCAGGATCCGCTGGTGCGCAACGGCGAGGAGTATGTGCCCAACATCAGCCACGTTTTCCGGCAGGACCAGCATCTGTATCTGCTGTACGAAATCTACGATCCGGCGCACGAGAAGGCGGCGCAGAACCAGCCGAAGGGAGCGAAGCCGGGAATCAACCTGCTGAGCAGCCTGGAACTGATTCAGGGATCGACGAAGGTGTATGAAACGCCGGAGGTGCAGGCCAGGCAGGTGAACGTGGCGGGCCGCGATGCGGTTGCGGTGGAGCTGGATGTGCCGCTGGCCGGGCTGAAGCCCGGGCCCTACATCTGCCAGTTGAATGTGATTGACGATGCGGGCGGCAGCTTTGCGTTTCCGCGTTTTGCGCTGCTGGTGAGGGAGGCTGCGCCGGTTGCGCCCGCGGCGGCCGTGGGTCAGTCTTCAGGCGGGACGGGACCCAAGTGAGTGGCCGGGTTTGACGCCGGTGCGCTNNGGGGCGCCGCGTCGGGTGGATTGCGATCCATTTCTTTATTCTCTCGCGAATCGCCGGCGTTCGGACGGGGCCCTTAAGCGCAATAGGTAAAATCGAAGCATGACTGTTTCCGCGCAGGATCGCGCCCGCAAGATCAAGATCATTCTTTTCGACGTTGACGGCGTTTTGACCGATGGAGGTATCTGGCTGATTCCTGTGCCGGTGGCCTCGGATGGCACGACCACCTCAAAGATGGTGGAGGCCAAGGGGTATAACGCGCATGACGGCACGGCCATTTCGCTGGCGCGGCTGGGCGGGATGAAGTGCGGAATCATCACCAAGCGCATCTCGGAGACGGTGCAGATGCGGGCCCGCGATTTGAAGCTCGAATTCGTATATCTCGGCGAGGCGTTCAAGATGAGGCCGGTGCGGGAGATTATGGAAAAAGAAGCCGTGACGCTGGAGGAGATTGCGTATGTGGGCGACGACGTGATCGATCTGCCGGTGATGCGCGTGTGCGGATTGGCGATTGCGGTGGGCGACGCGCGCGAGCGGGTGAAGGCCGAGGCGCACTACGTAACGCCGAACAAGGGCGGGCACGGCGCGGCGCGGGATGCGGTGGAGTTTATTCTTGAGGCCAAGGGCGTCCTCAATCAGTGCATCGAGTCGTACATCGACGAGAGCAATCCGATTTCGCCGTCGATGGACATCGGGAAGGGGGACTGGCCGTCCAGGCAATGATCCCGAATGGTGTGCGCGTGAGGAGAGCAGTGGTATTGTTGAGCGGCGGCCTCGACTCGGCTACCGTCCTGGCGATTGCGCGCAGCGAGGGATTCGAGCCGTACGCGCTCTCGTTTTCTTATGGGCAGAGGCATGTGTGGGAGGTTGAGGCTGCGAAGCAGGTTGCCGCGTCGGTGGGCGCGGTTGAGCACCGCATCGCGAGCATCGATCTGCGCGTCTTTGGAGGGTCAGCGCTGACTGCGGACATCGATGTACCGAAAGGCCGCGACACGGACGCGATGGCGCAGGGGATTCCAATCACCTATGTGCCGGCGCGCAACACGATTTTTCTCGCGTTTGCGCTGGCGTGGGCCGAGGTGCTGGGTTCGAGCGACGTATTTATCGGCGTGAACGCACTGGATTACTCGGGCTATCCGGATTGCCGGCCGGAGTTCATCGAGGCTTTTGAAAGGATGGCAAACCTGGCCACCAAGGCCGGCGTGGAGGGGCGGCAGCGGCTCAGGATTCACACGCCGCTGATTGCGCTTTCAAAGGCGCAGATTATTGCCAGGGGAATTGAGCTGGGCGTGGATTACGGGCTGACCAGCAGCTGCTACGATCCATCGCCCAAGGGCGTGCCGTGCGGGGAATGCGACTCCTGCCTGCTGAGGGAGAAGGGATTTCGCGAGAATGGGATCGAAGATCCGTTGCGGTATGAGAAGGGCTAGATTCTTGTTGGACGGGCGGATTGAGGTTTGAGGTTTCCCACCCTTTGCGACCAAGAAAAACTCGCAAGGATGGGGACCGGGCGTATTTGGGGTTGCTGAAGAATGGGCTACGCGGTCAAAGAGATTTTCTATACGCTGCAGGGCGAGGGCGCGCAGACGGGCCGCGCGGCGGTCTTTTGCCGTTTTGCGGGGTGCAATCTCTGGTCGGGGCGCGAGGCGGATCGGGCGACGGCGATTTGCCGGTTCTGCGATACGGATTTTGCGGAAGTGAATGGGCCGGGCGGCGGGAAGTTTGAATCGGCGGAGGCGCTGGCGGCGGCGATTGAAGAAAAATGGGGCGATCGTTCGCTCCCAGGTCTCAAAAGCGAGACCTGGGGCACCCACGCAGGTCCTTCGCTGCGCCTCGCTCAGGATGATAAAGCCGGGAGAAGATTTGTGGTGTGCACGGGCGGCGAGCCTCTGCTGCAGATTGATGGCGGCCTGATTGCAGCTCTTCATGCGCGGGGATTCGAGATTGCGGTGGAGACGAATGGGACGATTGCGGCTCCGGCGGGAGTGGACTGGATCTGCGTAAGCCCGAAGGCGGGAACGGAGCTCAAGCAAAGAAGCGGGGACGAACTGAAGCTGGTTTATCCGCAGGCGGGAGCGGAGCCGGCGCAGTTTGAGTCGCTCGACTTTCGTCATTTCTTTTTGCAGCCGATGGACGGGCCGGATCGCGCGCCGAATACGCAGTTGGCGCTCCAATTCTGTCTGGAACACCCGCACTGGCGGTTGAGCTTGCAGACGCACAAGCTGCTGGGAATACCGTAAGAGCAGGGAATAGGGAGTAGGGAATAGTAGAGACTTTAATGGCGGTGTGACGGAAGGCGCGGCTTGGTGCGTCGGCTGCTTATTTTTTTCTTGCTTCGGCTTCGGCTAGCCAGCCGCGGCGCAGCTTCTCAGGTGGAATGCTGGACAGGTAGGGCTTGATGTCGAGGACAGGCGTGCCGTCGAGCATGTCTACGCCGCGGACGTGGAGCGAGGTTGCTTCGCGGCGCAGCAGTTCGACCACGGTGAGGGCGATGGGATTGGGCCGGCGCGGAGAGCGCGTGGCAAAGACTCCGTGGGGGCGATCGTCGGAGGGCGGGCGAGAGGTGAGATCGAATTCATCGCCCGAGTGGTCGAAGACCCAGAGCACGAAGAGATGCGAGAAGCCGTCGATGTCGGCCAGCCCCGGCTCAAATTCGCGGAGGAACTCGATGACGCCTTCGGCCTGGTGCTGAGCGCCGAGTCCTTTGGGGATGGCGGAGGTTTCGGTGTAGGGGGTATGGACGTAGGCGATGGGGCGAGGTGTGAACACAGGATTCTCCTCTTGTCTACATTCTGCATCTTCCACGGGCGCTTTCACGCCTGACATGCTGCAGATGCATAGGCTAAAATGGCGCCCTGCCGGAAAAGGCGTTGGCGGGAAAGCCCTGAAAGCCGCCGGCTGCATTCAACTGACATTTTCATCTCCAAGGAATCCGATGCGCCCGCTGGAATCGCCGGCAGGGGTGCGGGGCAGATTTGCGCGTACGCATTAAGATTGGGGCGCTTCGAACGGACGTCTGATGGGAGAATGGTTGCGAGGGGGTCGATCGATGCAGGCAGCAGTGGTGAACAAACTTGGACAGGCGCCCGAATACCAGACGTTTCCCGATCCGGTGGCCGGGGAGGGCGAGGTGCTGATCAAGGTGCGGGCGGCTGGGCTTCACCAACTGGTGAAGGCGCGGGCGAGCGGGGCGCACTACTCGAGCGAGGGCGTGGTTCCGATGGTGCCGGGAGTGGACGGAGTGGGAACGCTCAAGGATGGCCGCCGGGTGTACTTCGGATTTCCGCGGACGCCGTTCGGGTCGATGGCGGAGTGGACGGTGGCGCCGGAGGGGGTTTTGATTCCACTGCCGGATGGGATTGAAGATGCGCAGGCGGCGGCGATTGCGAATCCGGGCATGTCGGGATGGGTGGCTTTGAAGGAACGCGCGGGGCTGAAGGCCGGGGAGACGGTATTGATTCTGGGCGCGACGGGCGTAGCCGGGCAACTGGCAATCCAGACGGCGCGGCTGATGGGAGCCAAGCGCGTGATTGGCGTGGGCCGGAACGTGGAGGCGATTGCGGCGGCCGATGTGGACGCGGTGATTGCGCTGGGGGACAACGAGGACGCGGTGAAGAAGGCGTTTGCGGCCGAGGCGGCGCGGGGGATCGACGTGGTTGTCGACTACCTGTGGGGAAGGCCGACGGAACTGCTGCTGGAGGCGCTGGCGACGGGGTTTGACGAGGACTGGACTCAGCGGACGCGGCTGGTGGAGGTGGGGTCGATGGCGGGCAGGACGATTACGCTCGAAGGGGCGACGCTGAGGAGCATTGACCTGAGGATGATGGGAAGCGGATTTGGCGCGGCGTCATTGAAGACGATTCTGGGGGCGATTGGGGAACTGTTTGCCGCGACAGCGGAAGGGAAGCTGAAGATTGCGGTTGAGGCGGTTCCGCTGGCCGAGGTTGAGGCGGCATGGGACCGGGTTGAAAAGGGCCGCAGGATCGTGTTTACGGTCTAGGGCGTGTTCCTGAAAAGCTCGAAGGCAACCCGGAGTTAGTGACGATAAGCCTTTTTAATGGCGTGACCGGGAACACTTTCGGGGGGGTCCGGTGTCTAAGACAATAGAGGGCGCGGGGGTGCCTGGCGGTTGCAGGCGTCCCGTATCCCGCGCACTCCGGGTCAGCAAGGAGATTCCGGCGGCTTGAATTTTTGCCGTCCGGGGTGCCGCAACGAGCGTTGAAGCATGCAGATGCTTGGAACGCGCGAATTGCGGTAAGGTGGGAGGACACTGAATTGCAGGCGGACCTCACCATGGGCAATCTTGCCAGCGCGCTGACGTTTCAATCCGACGAGGCGGCTCTTATCGAGGAGCTTCGAGCCGGGTCGGAGGAGGCGTTTGCGTGGCTGATCGGCCGCTACCATCAGCCTATCTATTCCTTGTTGGCGCGCACCGCGCACGACCGCGCCGACGCTGCCGATCTGACCCAGGAAGTATTTGTGAAGGTATTCCGCGGGGTGGGCAATTTTCACGGCGAATCATCCCTGCGGACGTGGATTTACAGGATCGCACTGCGCGAGGCCTCAAACCAGCGGCGCTGGTGGATGCGGCACAAGCTGCAGGAGGTTCCGATCGAGCAGGAGATGGGGGAAGGGAATTCCGGGACGCCGCTGCGGTTGAAGGACATGCTGGTGGATCCCTCCGAATCGCCATTTGATGCGGCAGTGCACAGCGAGAACCGGGAACGGGTGGAGTGGGCGTTGAGCCAGGTTCCGGAGCCGTATCGCAGTACGTTGATCCTGCGCGACATCGACGGATTTGTTTACGAGGAAGTGGCGGAGATGCAGGGCGTGAATCTGGGAACGGTGAAGTCGCGGCTGGTGCGTGGGCGGGCCTTTTTGAAGGTGCTGCTTACGCAGCCGATGCAGGGCGCGTGTCCCACCGCCTATGCAGGATTTGAAATGACCTCGAGAGAGGAGGCGCGATGAACGGCTGCAGTACTGTGCAGGCAGGATTTACGGAATATCTGGATGGCCGGCTGAATGGACGTGAGATGCAGGATATCGGCGCACATCTCAAGGATTGCGATGAGTGCGCGCGGGAGTGGGAATCGCTGCGTCATGCGCAATCGTCGCTTGCGGCCCTGGGACCGGCGCCGGAACCGGCGGACCTGCCGCTGCGGATTCGCGTGGCGGTGAGCCGGGAACGGGCGCGCATGCGCAGGGGTTATTTTGCCGGCTGGGTTATGACATGGAAGAACACGGTGGGACCGTTTGTTTTTCAGGCTTCGGCAGGCCTGGCCAGCGCGGTGCTGCTGCTGGGGACGGTGATTGTGCTGGGTTCGATGTTCGCGCAGCCGGAGCAGGCACAGGCCACCCGGGATGAACCGCTTGGCATGGCCAGCGCGCCGCGGCTGCTCTACCAATCGAGCCTGGCCGGGAGCGACGATTTCGACGCGGTTTCAGGTCCGGTGGTTGTGGAGGTCTACGTGAACGACGAAGGCCAGGTGTACGACTATCGGATTGTCTCCGGCCCCACGGACGAGGCCACCCGCTCGCAAGTAGAGAACATGCTGCTGTTCAGCGTCTTTGAGCCGGCCCGCTTCTTCGGGCAACCGGTGCGTGGGCTGGCAGTGCTGTCGTTCTCGGGGGTTTCGGTGCGAGGATAGTGGTCAGTGGTCAGGGGGTCAGGGATCAGTGGGCGAGATCGCGCGCGGGCAATAGCCTGGGCGAGGCAAGTATTCTTCAGATGTGATCAGTAGGCCAAATGCAGCCCCGATGATTCCGCGCCGGAGAGGTTTCCTCGGGTCTCTTATCCGGTGGCTCGTGCTTGGAGTGGCGGCTCTTTGGTCGCTCGCCGTGCTGCTGCTGGTGGCCGCGCGGTGGATCGACCCACCGACCACGGCCGTGCACATCGAGCGCCGCATGCAGGCCTGGATACACCACAAGGCCTATCACAAACGATACAAATTCATTCCGCTCAGCGAAATCTCGCCTGATTTCCAGCATGCTGTCGTGGCTGCGGAGGATGCGCGCTTCTACCAGCACCATGGGTTCGATTGGCAGCAGATCCAAATCGCCGCCGAAGAGGATATGGACGGTGGCCGCAGCCGCGGAGCTTCAACGATTACGCAGCAACTGGTAAAGAACCTGTTCTTCGGGACGGGCCGCTCGATCCTGCGCAAGGGCGCGGAGTTCACGCTGGTGCCGGTTGCCGAATTGGCGCTCGGCAAGCAGCGCATTCTGGAGCTCTATCTCAACGTGGTGGAATGGGGCCCCGGCATCTACGGGGCAGATGCAGCGTCTCATGCCTACTACGGAACCGCGGCGAAGAACATCGGCGTGGAGCAGGGGGTGCGGCTGGCCGCGATTTTGCCGGCTCCGCTGAAGCGGCGGCCGGAGCGCATGAACAGCTACAGCACGCTGATCCTGGGGCGAATGCGGCAAATGGGGTGGTAGTCGCGGAAGAATCCAATGTTTACATTAGGGTTGTTGACGGGTGGGCGACAATCCAACAACTATTCTCGGTGTGCTTGGGTTTGGACTATGATTCCATCCAAATGCACAAAGTGGTTTTAGGTATCGCGATTACATTCACTTTGGTTTCCACGTCCCTGCATCCGCAGTCGATTCTCACGTGTGGTACACCAAGTGATCCGATGGGATTGACCACAGGCTACGCGCGAAGTGCGCGTGAGTTGGAGAATCTGAAGACGGCTCCACATGCCGCCTATCGGTCTGGGAAACACACGCTCGTCATTCGCTGGCAACGCGGAAACAGGTCGTTTCGAGATCAACCGCCATACACTGCGGAACTTGACGGAGTTCACTGGTCGTACTGCGGCTTCAATTCATTTTTGAAAATGCACCTGATCGGGAAGCAGGATGTGGATGTTTTCACGGGCGTACTTTTGAATGATTCCACGGGCGCAATGTTTGCAGCCGGAGAAACCGTATTGTTTTCGCCTTCCGCGAAGTATTACCTCGCTTACGAACAGCCAGACGGTCAAGACGGAGCAACCATCAGGCTGTACGACGTCAAGGGCGGATTGCTTTGGAAGGGCTTCAATAGATTGCTGTCAGCGGATGGGAAGAATATTGTCGCGGACTTCGAGAGCGTCAGTTGGACCAAAGACGACAAGCTGATCGCCGAGTACGAGGATCGCAACAATCGTCACAAAGTGATTCTCACTCGGGACAAGGAAGGGAACTGGGGCTGGCGCGAATAGCGGTCAAGTCACCGTCAATGCGGAAATTACTAGTTGAGCAACATTTGCGAAGAGTGTTGCCGAAAGAGTAATTGAAGGGTGGCAATCCACTCGCGATCTCAGCCCGACGGAATCAGTCTGGTTACAAGTTGGTGGAGCCCTGGAAATCCCAGCGCGGTGTCTAATGAAATAGAGAACCCAGAAAAGTCTCTTTGTGCTGGAGGAATCTCCATGTTCAGGGCCTGCGTTGCGATCGTTTTGTTCCTCTTTGTCAAAACCGCAAATGCCATTCAAGTACCCAAGGGCTTGGGCACCTGCCCCTCGTTAACTGCATGCTTGAGCCTATTGGACAAAGTCGTGCCCGAGCGCGATGACGGGGAAGGTAGCAATGGCGATGTTCTGGCGAGGGACTTGCGACGTTTTGGAGAGCCTGCCAAACAGGAACTTCTAAGGCGTGCAGTTGGAAGTAAGCCCGGCTGGCGTAACGTTGCCGGAGCCATACTGGCAGATTGGGGTTCCTGGAACGAAGGCGACATTCAAGCACTCCGTGATGCTCTGCGCAAGGATAAAGGTGGGTGGGTCGCTAGGCCCCTTGGCCAGATCGGGACACCGGACGCAATCCGCGCTCTCGTTGAGGATCTGTCCACTGCTGCTGATATAGAAAGCCAGACAGGATTTGCCCTCGAGAAGCTTGGCCCAAAAGCCATTCCTTTTCTTATTCCACTCCTAAAGGACCAAGAGAAATCATTGCTTGCCGCGCAGGTGATCGCCGAGATGGATCCATTGCCCACTGCCTATGCGAGCACCTGGGTCGTAACGGCCCTGGATGCCGAAGTCCCTTTAGAGGCGCGAATGGCAGCGTTGCGTGGTATCGCTGCACTGGGCCCGGCTGCGGAACATACAAGCGAGGCGCTCCACGTGCTGCTTAAAGACAATGATCCGGAACTCCAGAAGCAAGTCGGCGCGACACTCAGAGCCGTGCGCGATCCCATCGTGGTTGTGCAAATGGCGCAGTCCTGCCAACCGAAAGCGCCGCAGTTTGATTTTCTTGCGCTTGACTCCGACTTGTGTCTTCGAGAAATCGCCGAATTTGGCCCGGCAGGACAGGCGGCAGGTGAATCTTTGATGTCGTTTCTCACCTCGGCGAACGGGGCAGAGCAAGCTTACGGCATTTTGACACTTGGCTTCATCGATTACGATCCGGCACTCCCGAAGATCGAAGCGGCTCTGGATTCAACGGACTGGCGTGTGGTGTACGCCGCGATTTGGGCGACGGGTTGGCTAGGAGCTTCAGATGCAGCCGTGAAGCTCGACAAGTTGGCAGGCAACTACTGGCTCGTTGAACTTAGAGGCGATGCGGCAAGAGTGGCCGCTGCACTTCGCTCGCCGCAGGGTCGTATGAAACGGGGATCCTGGGACATCATGGACCATGGAATACGGCGCGATCCCACATGGGTGATTACCGACGGAGTTCGCGGCAGACAGCAATCTTGCCCTCGGAATCTCTGGGAATGGCAGGGCGAGAAATTCAAAATGCTCCCAAGCCCTGACGTGGAAGCGCATGCTCTTGATTTCGGAAATGGCAACATGTGGGGAGACTTGGTCGGGACCGATCATGGCGAATGGAGCGGCGAGTTGACGTGGGTTCCAAAACAAGGCGTGCCCGTCGTGCTCATCAGAGATAACGTGCATGGGATGGACTATGACAATGACGGCGCAATTGTGTTATTTGGCCTGGCTCACCTTGGCTTCAATTACGGATACGCGCTTAAGGTGAGCCGGAACGCTGATGGGAGTTGGACTCAGAAAGACATTGCGCGTTTGCCGGGAGAGCCACAGAGTTGGACGAGACTGAAGTTGGATCGAATTGCAGTTCTAACCGCAGGCAGGGTGGTTGTGTTCTCTTCAAAGGAGGGTGTTCTTGGCGTCGCGTCCTGCGCACAAAAATAGCTGAATGATTGCCCAATTCGCCGCCGTCTTGTCTTAACCCCTGGATCACCGTCCACCCGTCAGATACTCTTGCGTTAATAGCCAAATATCGATATGCAGGAGGGCTGTACTTTCCGAGGCTCCCATCCCCCTGCCCTCCTCCCGTTTGACCCTGCTGGCGCGTCTAACTAGACTTGCAGGTGGGTTCATTTCATGAAGTTTCATCCAGATCGATCGATTGCGTGTGTTTTGGCGACTTTTTTTTGCCTGCTGGCCGGATTTGTGGCTGCGCCGGCCTGCGCTCAAACGTCAAAAGGCGGTTCCAGCAGCCAGAGTTCGTCGTCTTCAGGGGTGTTTGCGCAGGAGAAGACGCCGTCGCTGATCGATCCGGCGGGACCGACCATCTCGCTGATCAGCCTGGAGCCGGTGTTTGTNNCAAGCGGGACGCGCTGTGCCTCTACATTGCGCAGCACCGCATGACGGGGACGGAGCGGGACATTGCGCAGTACATTTCGCTGTCTCTTTACCTGACGCCGCCGCCGGAGATGGAGACCACGGCGGACCTGACGGAGATGCCGCCCGACGCGACGCAGGTGGTGGAGGTTGTGCCGGCGCTCAAGGCGTTCGCGGCCGCGGTCGACCTGCACGGGATCTGGCTCACGGTGCACATGACCTACGACCAGGAAGCGGCCAAGGTACACGATTCGCTGTCGCAGATGATCGTATCGACGAATCTCTATCTCAAGATGCCGGCGTCGACTTATGACGGGCGGCGGTTCGTGGTGGTGATCGAGCCGATGCTTTCTCCGGGCACGGTGAATGCGCGCATTTACGGCACCGACTACGTGGTGGTGGTTTCGCCGATGAACGGGCAGATCAGGATGAGCGACGTTCGCCACACTTATTTGCACTACGTGATCGATCCTCTGCTGTACGCGCGATCGAATGCGATCGACCGGGAGGAGCCGATTCTCAAGGAGATACGGGAATCTCCGCTGGATTTCCGCTACCGCTCCGACACGGTGCCGCTGACCATCGAGTGCCTGATCAAGGCGATCGAAGCGCGGACCATGGACACGGGGGTTCCGATCTACAAGATTCCGACCACGGTGGACCGCTCAGATCTGCCACGCTACGAGCATGAACGCCAGGTAACGCTCGAGAAGGCGGAGGCGGTGCGGGTGGCCCTGGTGCGGCACGACATGAACCAGGGATTTGTGCTGACGCAGTATTTTTTTGAGCAGATGATCCAGTTCGAGAAGGATCCGGCCAGCTTGAAGGACACCATTGGCGAGATGGTGTACAGCATGGACATGGACCAGCAGGTGCACCGGGCGCGGCAGATCGAGTTTGACAAAGAGACGGACGAGGACGTGTTGCAGCGCAGCAAACCGCGGAAGCTGGAGGGCCTGGACCTGGCGGAGGCCAGGCTGTCGGCGGGAGACGTGGCCACGGCCGGGGCGATGGCGAAGAAGGTGCTGGCGGAGCAGGCCGATACGGTGCAATGGACGGCGGAGGCGGCGCGCGCGCATTTCATACTGGCCAGGGTGGATTTGATGACCGGCCACCCGGATGAGGCGATCGACGATTTCCAGAAGACGCTGGCGACGAGCAAGGAGCAGCGGCTGCTGGCGTGGTCGCACATTTACCTGGGGCGGATGCTGGATCTGGAATGCAAGCGCGACGAGGCGCTGGCGGAGTACAAAGAGGGGCTGGCGGCGCGCGATGGTCAACTGGACACGCGGATTGCCGCCGAGCGAGGCGTGAAGACGGCCTACGCGATGAAGGGCCACAGCTGCGATGACGATGCCGACGACGTTGCGCCGGTTGCGGGTCCGGCCAAGGCCGCGCCCGGAGGCGATGGGACGCAGAAGCCGCAATAATCGGATGGGACTCAAATCGGACGGGAGTCAAGGCCGTCCAATCGAGCGATGGATAGCAGCGGGCATCGAGGATGCATCTTGATTGCAAAGGAACTGCCGGGCGCCGGCCTTTCCCCCCTCAGGTAACCTGAAACCTGGCGAGGCGCGCGTGGAAGCAACACTGAAAGAACTCGAAACCGCACTGGGGCATGGATTCTCGAGCCGTGAGCTGCTGGTGCGTTCTCTGACGCACCGTTCGCTGGCCAACCAGGTTGCGCAGGAGCGCGGAAAAGCAGAAGCGGAAGAGACAGAGATTGGGACTGGGAACAATGAGCGCCTGGAGTTTCTGGGAGACGCGGTGCTGAGCCTGGTGGTGGCGGAGGCGCTTTACGGGTCGCACCCGGAGTGGCAGGAGGGGGAGTTGACGCAGGTCCGCGCGCGGTTGGTGAGCCGGCTGCACATGGCGAGCGTGGCGGAGGCGATCGGCCTGGGCAAGCACCTGCGCTTGAGCCGCGGAGAGGAACGCAGCGGTCTGAGGCGCAGGAGCACGGTGCTGTCGAATACGATGGAAGCAGTGATGGGAGCGTTGTTTCTCGATGGCGGGCTGGAGCCGGTAAAGGCATTTGTGCGCAGCCAGGTGATGGGCGAGACGGCCGAATTGCTGGCGGAAGAGTTGCGTGCGGGCGCGGCGCTGGGCAACTACAAATCGGCTCTACAGGAGCGGTTACAGGCGGCGAGGGCCGGGACACCGGTTTACCGGGTAAAGAGCGAAAGCGGGCCCGACCACAAGAAGCGTTTTCTGGTGGAAGTGCGGCTGAAGCCGGACGCAGATGAGCCGGGAAAACCGCTGGCGCGCGGCCTGGGCAGCAGCAAGAA
>PLSH01000435.1 GCA_003165095.1 Acidobacteriaceae bacterium | reverse complement strand
CCGGCAGTCAGCGGCACGGTAGCCAGGGTCGTCGCCCCGTCCATGAACGTGACCGTCCCATCCGGCGTCACTGTGCCGCCGCCGGTTACCGACACCGTAGCCGTGAAGGTCACGTTTTGCCCAACTGTCGATGGATTCACGCTCGACGTCAGCAGCGTCTGCGTAGCCTCAAGCACCGTTTGAATCAGCGCGGCAACTCCGTTGTCGGTCGACATGCTCGAAAAATGGCCGCTGTCTCCGCTGTAATCCGCCACAATCGAGTGCTGGCCCACCGGCAGCGTCGAAATCTGGAATGTCGCCACTCCCGATGGGTTCACCCCAAGGCCTTGGGCAATGGTCTTCGCCACGCCGTTGAACGTATCGACAATGTTCACCGTCCCGGTCAGGGCCCCGGTCCCCGTTCCCGTGGTCACCGTCACGGTAAACGTCACAGTCTGTCCGAATCCCGACGGATTCGGAGTCGACTTCACCGTCGTGGTAGTCGAGTTCACCGCCAGCGCATTTCCCACCAGTTCTATGTCCAGCGGCGAATTCGGCGTCACGCTGGTCACGTCGATATTTGTGTCCAGAGGATTGGCCGAGACCGTCGGCGCAAAGATTGCTCCCACAACGCAATCCCCTGAAACGCTCATGTCCGGAGGGCCGGTGATGCAGGTTGTCGTCACCGGATCAACTTCGGCATTCACCGCCGGGGTAATCGCCGTCAAATCCAGGACTTCGTTCCCGTCGTTCTCAATCGTCACCGGCTCGGCTGTCGATTTCGCGTCCTGCCGGACCGCCGTTTTGTATTGCAACGCAACATAGTTGCCCTGAATCTCGCGCACCACCATGTCCAGGGTGTCGGCAACGTAAAGATCCCCGCTCCCGTCCAGGCAGAGGCCGATCGGCCCGTAAAAAGTCATATTGGAAAAAATATTATTGAAGTAGAACGTCCCGGAATTGGCCTTGACCAGGGTATTGATGTCGCCCGTCGACGAATTCACCTTTCTGATCGCCTGGTTCTGCGTGTCCGCAATATAAACATTTCCCGCCGCATCCACTGCCACGCCCGACGGCGCCCACAGCTCCGCGCTCGCTGCCGCACCGCCGTCGCCCTTATAGCCCTGGGTTCCGTTTCCCGCAAATGTGGTGATCTTGCTGGCCGCGGTTATGCTGCCGCCTATCGCCGTCACCAGCCGGATTCGATTGTTCAGCGAATCGGGAATATACATGTTCCCCAAAGCGTCGAATGCCACCGTGTAGGGGCTGTTGAGCTCCGCGCCCGTGGCCGCGATGTTGTCCCCGTTATAACCACCGGTTCCGCCTGGATTTGTGTATCCTGTGCCGGCCACCGTGGTAATCACTCCAGTCGATACCGAAACCGCGCGGATCAGCTCGTCCGACGTGTCGGCAATATAAATGTCTCCGCTCACATCAAGTGTCACGCCCAGCGGCCCATTCAATATCGCCTCGGTTGCCGGGCACCCGTCTCCATAGGTGTCGGTGGATGCCAGGCATATTGGGCTGCCTCCGGCCACCGTCACAATCTCCCCGGTCGCCGCTACAATCTCGCGAACCACGTTGTTGCCCGCGTCCGCGATGTACAGATTCCCCGCTCCGTCCACTGCCACGCCGCTGGGATCGTTCAAGGTTGAACTGGCGGCCGGGCCGTTGCCCGAGTATCCAGGGTCGCCGTTTCCCGCAATCGTCGATATGATGCCCCTGGCCGTGCAGCTCGTCCCTTCAATCAACGCGCTGGTCGCGCTCGCGCAAACCATCCTTACCCGGTTGTGCAGGCTGTCGGCAATGTACAGATTGCCCGCGCCATCGACTGCCTCGCCGGTCGGCAGGTACAGCACCGCTGCCGTGGCCTGCTTGCCATCCTCCACTGACCCCAGATAGGTGTCGTATTGTCCCGCAACCGGAAGCACGTTGCCGGGGGACAGAACCCCCAACGGTCCATTCCCCGTGCCGGAAAGATAGGCCATGCCCAGCACCGTCTTGACTCCGCCCACCGTCCCCAGCACCACCACCGCGCCCGCGCGTAACCCCGGAGCGGAAGGCGTGAACGTGACTGACTCCGTGCAGGTTCCATGCAGCGCCAGCGTCGCCGTCCCGCACGTGGACGCGCCGGTTCCGGAGGCAAAATCCATCCCCGTCTCTCCCTGCGTCACCACCTCTACGCTGCTCGCCGTGCCCGCCGTCGTCGCCGTCACGGTCACCGTCTGGGCCACGGTAGAGGAACCAACGGGTTCAGGGCCGAAGACCTGGGCATGCGCGCCTGTTGCTGCAAGCAGCAACGCTCCCAGCCCGGCAATCCAACTCAGGCTGCGTCCGCGCGCGCCGGCGCTGCGGGGTTGGAACATCCCGGATACTGCTTGATCTTGGAGGAAAGACAGTCCTGGCTTGCGGCTCATGTGCAACTCCGTATGCGATATGAAGGCAATGAAGTCGTTCAATCGGCAATACGGCTGCGGTCTGGGCAAGTGACCGGTCAGCCGGGGGGGGTGCTGCCGATTCGTGGCACAAAGAAACAGCTGTTGCAGTGTGGGGGCCCGTACTACTCGTTCTTGGTGATTTATCCTCGCATATTAAATTGCGCCCGGCCATAGAAATAGCCCGAATCACCAGAAAGATGTACATCCGGAATCAAAATAAGCCGCTTATTACCTTCGTACGCTGTCCTGAAGTAACAGCCCTCCACCGGCAAAGCCGACCCACGGGGGAATGAAACTGTGCCCCATCCATCGGACGTCTTTGTTTTTGTCCGATGGGNNGCCCCGGCAAGATTCGAAGCAAGCCCACCTGAAACACCTGAAAAACACCAAGAGAAGTGGCTGGAAAAAGTGCGTTCGTCCCCGGATCCGCCGCATCGGACCCATCGCCGTTGCAAAAACAGAACTTGCCTGAAATGGGAGACAAAAGGAAGAAGTATGGTGCGCCCGGAGAGGTTCGAANNTCCCTAGTCCCTGCCTTCAAGCGCTATCCTTCTTGATTGAGGTGCATCGCCATGACTCAGGCAACTCCTCGTCCGCAGCTTGCCCACCTGACTGCCTCGCTCGACGACCTGCGCGCCAAAGGCACGCATTTCCGCCTCCGCATTCTCGACGACCAGCAGGCGCCCGTCTGCCACTACGACGGCAAACAGGTCATCAACCTCGCCAGCAACAACTACCTCGGCCTGGCCAACCATCCCCGCCTCATTGAGGCCGCGCTGGCCGCCACCCGCGCCTTCGGCGTCGGCTCCGGCGCAGTCCGCACCATCGCCGGAACCATGCGCATTCACATGGACCTCGAAGAAAAAATCGCCCGCTTCAAAAATGTCGAGGCCTGCGTAGTCTTCCAGAGCGGCTTCGCCGCCAACGCCGGCACCGTCAGCGCCATCCTCGGCAAACAGGACTTCATTCTCTCCGACGAGCTCAACCACGCCAGCATCATCGACGGCGCGCGCCTCTCCCGCGCCACGATCAAAGTTTTCCGCCATAAAGATGTCTGCCACTGCGAGCAGCTCCTCCAGGAACTCGAAAACGCGCCGGGTCACAAGCTCGTCATCACCGACGGCGTCTTTTCGATGGACGGCGACATCGGCCCCGTCGACAAGCTCGCCGCGCTGGCCGAGAAATACGGCGCCATTATGATGGTCGACGACGCACACGCCTCGGGCGTCCTCGGCCGCAACGGCCGCGGGTCTGTCGATCACTTCGGCATGCACGGCAAAGTCGATGTGCAGGTCGGCACGCTGTCCAAAGCCATCGGCGCGCTCGGCGGCTACGTCTGCGGATCGAAAGATCTCATCGACTACCTCTATCACCGCGCCCGCCCGTTCCTGTTTTCCACTTCGCACCCGCCCTCCGTCGCAGCCACCTGCATTGCCGCCTTCGACATTCTCGAGCAGGAGCCGGAGCGCATTCAGCGCCTCTGGGACAACACCCACTACTTTCAAGGCGAGCTGCATCGCCTGGGATTCAACATCGGCGGCGTCACCACCCCCGCCACGCAGACGCCGATTACGCCCATCATCGTAGGCGATGGCCGCGCCGCCATGGACTTCTCGCGCGCCCTTTTCGATGAAGGCGTCATGGCCACCGGCATCGCCTTCCCCACCGTCCCCGAAGGAAAGGCGAGAATCCGCGCCATCCTCACCAGCGAACACACCCGCGCCCAACTCGACCAGGCCCTCGAAACCTTCGAGCGCGTCGCCAAACGCCTCGGGATACTCGCTTGAACGGCATAAGACTCCACCAAAATCACCGTGTCATCCTGAGCGACCCCCTCTCTAAACTTGTCATCCTGAGGGTAATAATTTGCCTGCCATCCTGAGCGACCCCCTCTTCAAATTTGTCATCCTGAGCGCGCGCAGCGAGTCGAAGGACCTGCGGTTGCTCTTCGTCGTAATGCAAACCGGGTTAATCGCCGTACAATAGCCGCAATGATCGCTCACCTCCGCGGCAAGCTCATCCACAAAGAACCCGGCCAGGCCATCGTCGAAGCCGCCGGCGTCGGATACGACGTCACCATCTCCGTGCCGACGTTTACGGCGCTGCCGAGCATGGGGGCGGAGGCTTCGCTCCACATCCACACCCAGGTCAGCGAAGATCAGATCGCCCTCTTCGGCTTTCTCGAGCGCGAAGAGAAACGTCTTTTCGAGCGCCTGATCACCGTCAACGGCGTAGGCCCCAAGCTGGCCATCAAAATTTTGAGCGGACTCAACCCCGAACGCACCGTGCAGGCCATTCGCGGCCAGGACCACGCCCAGCTCACCCGCATTCCCGGCGTAGGCAAAAAGCTCGCCGAGCGCCTCGTAGTCGAACTCAAAGACAAGCTCGACGATTTTGCCGTAGCCCCCGTTGCAAGCGCCGTGCAAGGCCCCGCGGTAGACGATGTGCTCTCCGCCCTGACCAATCTCGGCTACCAGCGCCCCGCCGCCGAAAAAGCCATCGAGCAAGCCATCACCAAAGACAAATCCCTCGCCGCCGACTTCGACCTGCTCTTCCGCGCCGC
>PLSH01000161.1:8120-11542 GCA_003165095.1 Acidobacteriaceae bacterium | reverse complement strand
GCTCGGTGTCGCCAATCTTCAACCTGTACGACAAGAGCTGGCCGATCCGGACGCGGGTGCGGCAATATCCTCCGGCGAAGTTTGTGTTTGGCGAGCCGGGACGGTCGGGCATGGCGGTCAACTCGGTCATCACGGCGGGCGTGATCATCTCGGGCGCGTCGGTTTCAAACTCCGTGCTGTCGCAGGACGTGCGCGTGAATTCCTACTCCGACGTGGATTCGAGCATCATTTTTTCGCACGTGAACATCGGGCGTCATTGCCGCATCAAGCGCGCCATCATCGACCGCGACGTGCACATCCCGGAAGGCACGGTGATCGGCTACGATCCGGTGGAAGACAAGCGGCGGTATTTCGTGACGCCGTCGGGGCTGACGATTGTTACACGCGATGCTTCGCTGTTTGAGAATCCAGTGGATCCGGAGTTTCTGGAGCGGTACTGAGCGGCTTGAATCACAACGCGTTCAGGAAATTCTCGAGATCGAGCGTTTGCTGCGGAGTCAGGTTCATCTGGAAGCGCGAGTTATAGAACGTCACCACTTCCTGGATGGTTGCGGCCGATCCATTATGAAAGTATGGAGCGCGAGCGGAGAGCCCACGCAGCGGCGGCGCGATGACGCGATTCACATCGGCGCACTGTCCCGTAAATAATGCCGTGCCCGGGTCGGTGGTTACGTAGACTACCGGATTGCCATTTGCGCCGGTGCAGCCGGTGATCTGATAGATGGGCAGATTGGGCGCGGATAGCTGCTGGAGGCCGGCGATGATGCCGGCATCGGTCTCGCTGGCTACCAGGCGGCTGGCGCCGATATCCATCGCCAATGGAAGCGAGTGGTTGCCGATGTTGGGCGTGTCGTGACAGGTGCCGCAGGTTCCATTGACCACTGCCGGGCTGCCCAGTGCGGCATTATCGTTGAGGCCGCGCACGCTGGTGATCTGGATGGGCGCGGTGTTGAAAAGAACCTCGCCGCGGGCAATGCTGGCCTGGGCTGGAGTGGTGCTGCCGGCCCACGCCTGGAACAGCGTGAACACCGCGGGGTTGAAGGCCGCACCCTTTGGGTCCTGGCCGAATGCGTCGTTGATGCCGGGATAATAATTTTGCGAGGCAACCGCCGCGGCTCCGCCGGTTGCGCCGCTGCTGCTCAGCGATCCGGCCTGGGTGTCAGTTGCCTGGGCGGTATAGAGGCCCTCCTCGAACGCGGCAATTTGAGCCAGTTGTGCCGAGGTAGGAGCCGTGCTGCCCTGCTCGTGCGTGGCAATTGCATTGGCTGCCTGCGCGGCCAGATCGGTATCGAGATTGGCGCTGAGTGTGGCCTCGGAGTTCAGCGGCGAGACCGTCTCCCGCGTATCCCACATGACGTTACTGAGAAATGTAAGGTCGGAGGCAGGCAGCGGGCGCCGGTAAACAGAGTACGTCTGCTGTCCGGTTGAGGAATTGGCAGTGACCGCGCACCCGTATGGATCCTGGTTGACGGCAATCTGGAACTGCACGTTCGCGGGCAGCACCTCGGCGATACGGATCAAGCCGTTGTTCAGCACTAAGCTGTGGCCGGCGCTGTCGCCGGTGGCCGCGGTGGGACAATTTGCGCCATCCACGGCAAGGAACAGGGGGTCAGTTCCGCTGGTGCTGGTGAACAAAGCCTGGGTACTGGCAGCGCTGATCGACATCCCCTGGTTCAACTGGTGACAACTGTCGCAGGCGCGGGCATTCGTGCCCAGCTTCTGGAAGAAGATGCCGTTGGAATCGATGCTGCCGGTCGCGCTGAAAGTGGATACCGTTCCGGTGGGCGTTGGGTAGGGCTGCAGGCTGGGAATCAGGGTGCCGGTGGTGGTGGTCGTGGTGGAGCTGCTACCGCAGCCGGCGAGGATGAGAGCCACCGCGAGGAAGAGTGATGCGCGTTGCCTGTCTTTATTTAACCGGCCGCCGCACACGTTCACGAGCGCGGAGTGCGAGCTACGGGTTTTTCTCAGCCGGATCACCGGATTGATTCTCCGTTATCGGAGGAAACAACCGAATGATAGCACGCATGCGGATAGGGCAGTTCCGTACGACCGAGGACGGTTGGATGGCAGGTTTATTTTCTCAGCGAATAAACGGTACGCCGCGCTAGATGGAATATGTGGCTGAGGGCACGGTGCATTGGCAACCAGGCTCGGGCCGTGTTCCAGCTTCGTCTTCAGGCGACTCAATCAGCGTGTTGAAGACGGCCTGATACATGCCGTTGCGGCTGGTCACTTTCCTGCGGCGCGCATCAAGAAACCCGAAGCGGAACGGGGACGAGCTCTCCATCTCGGCGAGAAACCCGGGAGAGAAAAACTCGCGCGCATTGGCAACTGCCCCGACGATGAGCGATCGCCAACTGGTTCGCAACAGGTCCTTGAGGGTCGCGGAGCCGTTGGGGAAGCGATTCATTTCGGCGCCCACGCACTCGCTGAAGTTGAGCAACTGGATTACGAGGCTATCCAGCGGCCGGCCCGCGGCGGCGGCGCGCGTAAACAGCGTGGCCGAGCCGCGGCGCAGGTCTTCCGCAACGTCCTGCAGATCGTCTCCCAATTGCAGCAGTGCGCCCCAATCGAAGGCCAGCCGGCTTTCTTCCGCACTGAGCCAGCCGCGCGCGAGGCAGGCATCGGCGAGCACCGAGCTGCCGCCCTTGGCGCAACTGATGCGCAATACCTCGGCATTGGAGCAAAAGCCGTCGCTGCCCAGTTGCGCGATGCTTTCTTCCTGGGCCTGATGAATTGCGAGCAGGGAGTCGAAGACCTGTGGATAGCGGTCGCGGGGATACTGCCCTTCAATCAGCCCGACCAAGGCCCATACCGGGACCTCGCGGTCATCTTCGGCCGGAAGCGGGCCATCGCGCAGCCGCTCCCGGAAGCGAGCGCAGAAGCGCCGCTTGGCCGCGCCGGATTCATCGTGGCTGTCGAGATAGTTGTCGGTATATGGATACAAGAGGCTGTATCCGACGATCGACGGCGTGATTTCGAAATGTTCGCCAAGCAGGGGCTGCAATCCGCAGACGGTCCAGGCATTGCGGCAGGCCTGAATGATGGAGGCCATGCTCAATTGGGCATCAAAGCGGCGCGCCCAGCGGGCAAATTCGATGCCGGCGGGCAGAAAATCGCTGGTGATGAGCTCGACCGCCTGGTCTTCGAGGCCCAGTGCGGCGACGGCAAACTGGCCGAACAGGGCTACGAGCCGATTGCGCGTGGCGAGGCGCCCGATTACCGTTTGCGGAGCCTTCCTGATCTCCCGCTGAACGGCGCGCATTGCGTTGTCATAAGCTTTTTCGCGGTTGCGCTGCTCATGCGGACCGTAGTGCAGCCCGCGCGGGAGCGGCATTGCGGCGCATGATCGCCAGGCTTCGGCGGTGCGAACGGCCTCGGCTTCAACCCACGGCCAGCTGTAGATTTCCTGCATTTCTCAG
>PLSH01000161.1:0-8093 GCA_003165095.1 Acidobacteriaceae bacterium | reverse complement strand
GCGGCGCGGAACCGCTCCGCCGACGCTCAGCCCGCGACGCCCGGGGTTCCTGGAATACGCATGGAGGTGAGTCCGCTGGAGACCGACTGGTCCCAAGTCGTCCGCCGTTGCATGGATGGAGATTCCGGCGCATGGGCTGAGATGGTCCGCACGCATCACAAGCGTGTGTACGGCCTCTGCTACCGTTTTACCGGCAACCCAACAGACGCCGAGGACCTGACCCAGGATGTGTTCCTGAAGATTTACATGAATCTGGCCAGCTTCGATGCCAACCGGGGCAGCCTGCCGGTGTGGATAGCGACCATGACGCGCAACCTGCTGGTGGACAACTTCAGGCGGAGCCGCAATCAACGCGCAACCTCTTCACTGGATGAAGGTTGGGATTCGGTCGAAGAGTTGAAGCCGGTTGACCGGCTGACAGCCAAAGGCCATTCTGCGCATGAACTGGTGGCGCAGCAGGAACTGGCGAAGATGGTGCAAGAGGCTTTGGCGCGGGTGTCTGTGGAGCTGCGCGAGGCGGTGATTCTAAGAGATTTGCAGGATATGGACTACAAGGAGATCGCCCAGGTGCTGGGCATTCCCGAAGGGACGGTCAAGTCCCGCATCAGCAGAGGCCGCGCGGAACTTGCACGGCTTCTGGAACGTACTAGACGAGAGGTGATGTAACCATGGCAGAGCGCACACACATTCCGAGTTCTCCGGCCTGCGGGCAGTGGGAGACATTATTGGCGGATGCGCTTGACGGGCTGTTGAAGCCCGAGGACGAGGCGGAGTTTACCGCGCATATGGCTGCCTGCCCAGCCTGCACGGCCCTGTTCGAGGAGTCGCGCAGAGGCCGGGAGTGGCTGGAGTTTCTCTCGCCGGAGCCTGAGGTTCCGGCGGGACTTTTGGAGAAGATACTGGCCAGGACTGGCCCCGGACAGGCAGCCGGGCTGGGACTGGCAACCGGCAGCGGCGTGCTGGATATGCCGTATGGCCCGATTCCGGCGTGGCAGAAGCCAGGATTCATGGGCTTCGTTCGCCGGTTTGCCGAGCCGCGCTTGCTCATGACGGCGGCGATGGCGTTCTTTTCGATCGCGCTGACGCTGAATATGACGGGCGTTCGCTTGAGCAGCCTGCGGGCTTCGGATTTGCGGCCCACGGCGGTTCGGTCGTTCATGGAGCGGCGGCTGAACACGGCCTCGGTTCCGATTATCCGCTATTACGACCACCTGCGTTTTGTGTACGAGTTTGAATCGAAGATGCGGGAGCTTCGCGGGAACGGCCCGGAGGGCCAGCAGAACGAGACCCAGCCGGCGGCGCCGGGCGAGTCAAGACAGAACGGCACTCACAAAGACGGGGGCTCTCACGTGGACCCCCCGCAGCAGTCGGTAGATCCGGCGAGCGATCGATCGAATGACATTTTAGAGACTTCCCTGACATGGACGGGACCGGCCAATAACTCGAGCGGCAAGGATTTGCCGCAGTTGGATCGGGCCCGCGCAATCCAGCGGCTCCACAACAGCAATACGGGAAGAGAAGCACGGGAAAGGGGCACGGTATGGACTGCGTAAACCATAGCGGAGTAAGCGCGACGGCATATTGCCAGAACTGCGGCAAGGCACTTTGCGCCAACTGCGCGAAAAATGCGGCAGGCGGACAGATTCTCTGCGAGCCCTGCTGGGTGGGCTGGCACAGCGTTCAACAGCCCTTCGCGAGCCCTTATCCGGGCGGACCGAATCCGGTCACGGCCGCGATACTTGGAGTGATTCCCGGCGTGGGGGCGATGTACAACGGCCAGTTCGTGAAGGGCCTGATCCATGTTTTCATCTTCGCGGTACTGGTGAGCACGGCGACCCACTTTGGAATTTTCGGCCTGTTCATCGCCGGGTGGATTTTCTACCAGTCGTTTGAGGCCTACCATGTGGCGAAGGCGCGCCGCGACGGCCAGCCGCTGCCCGATCCTCTGGGCCTGAACGAGGTGTCCAATTGGATCAATCCCGGCGGGCGCACACAGAACACGGGACAGCCGGGCTTTGGAACGACCCCGGCAAATCCGAATCCGGGTCAGAGTCCGGCGGGGCAGTACCAGGCTCCGTATCAGACTCCTTACCAGCCGCCGCCCTACCAAGGGACTTACCAGGGTTTCGCAGCGCCGCCGGAAGGGGACTATACGAATCAGGGAATTCCGCCGATTCCGCCCATACCACCGGTGCCGCCGGTTGGCTCGTGGTGCTGGGGACGCAAGGAACCGATCGGAGCCATCGTTCTGATTGCCCTGGGGGTGTTGTTTCTGCTGGGGCAGCTGGATCTCTTCTCCGGACGCCTGTTTGAGTACTTCTGGCCGATGCTGCTGATCGGACTGGGCGTCTGGCTGATTGTTCGCCGCGTACAAGATTCGCAAGGAGGGTCAAAATGAACCGTTATATCCTAATTCGCCGTCTGCGCGGCCCTGCATTTCTTCTATTGGTGGGTGTGATTGCCCTCCTGGCTCAGTTTGGCATCCTTAGCTGGGGCCGGAGCTGGCCGCTCTATCTCATCCTGGCTGGCGTGTTGTTGCTGGCCGAGCGCGCCGCACTGTCTGGCGAAAATAGCTATCCGCCCGCTCCGTATCCCGGCGCGCCTTATGGGGGCACTGTGAATCCGAATGCACCTGCACAGCCGCAGCCGGGCTCCGCGATCGTCCCTGCACAAACGCATGACTTCGGGAATGATCCCAATGGAGGCCAATCATGAGCAGCGTACCTCCCAACATTCCTCCGGGCGGCGGAGCGCCGCCCATACCTCCCTACGATTCAAGAGCCCAGTGGCGCGTGTACCGCGAGCAGCAGAAGGCTGCATGGCGGGCGCAGCGNNGCTATGTTAGTGATAACGGGCCACATCGGCGCCGGAGAATTCTGGGCGTGGTATGCGCGCTGGTGGCCGTTGCTGCTGATTGGCGCCGGCCTGGCATTGCTGGCCGAGTGGGGACTGGACATGCGCCGGCAAACTCCGGTGCGCCGCAGCGGGAACTTTGTGGGCATCCTGATTCTGCTGGCATTCCTGGGCTTTGGATCGTCTGGATGGCGCCACATGGGCCCCTGGTTTTCGCAATGGAACGGCAACGGCGCCGATTTCTTCAACTCCTTTGGCCAGCCGGAGCACGATAACGACCAGCAGGTGCTGAACTCTCAGGTTCCGGCCAACGCGACGATCGACATCGAAAATCCGCGCGGCGATGTGAGCGTGACGGCGGTGGATGGATCGAATGTCGAGGTGCAGGCCCACGAAGTGGCCTTTGCCGACTCCGACAACGACGCCAGAAACATCTGGAAAGCGGAAGCGCCGAACATCACGGTCAGCGGAAGCGCGGTGCTCGTGAAGTCGGAAGGGAACAACAAAGGGCGGCTCAACCTGACGGTGACCGTTCCCCTGAACGCGAAGGTGCAGGTGAACGCCGGCAGGGGCGACCTGACCGCGGCGGGACTGGGCGCCGGAATCGTAGTGAACGTGCCGAACGGAGACACGCATCTGAACACCATCACGGGCCCGGTGGAGGCGCATATCTCCAACGGCAAGCATGATTTTTCAGCCCACGAGATCACGGGCGACCTGACCGCCGACGGAGATTTCAACGACCTGACTCTCTCCGAACTCAAGGGGCGGGTCACTATTAACGGAGAGATCTTCGGAGAAGTGCACATGGAGAGCGTCTCCGGTGCTATCAAACTGCACACGTCGGTGACGGACCTTGAAGTAGCGGCGCTACCGGGCGACCTGACTCTTGATTCCGACGACCTGCGCGTAACCGAGGCCGAGGGCGGGGTGCATGTGGTGACGCATGCCAAAGACGTTGACCTGAGCCAGATTTACGGTGACAGCTACGTGGAAAACCGCGACGGCCGCATCTCCGTTGAGCCGGCGGGCTCTTATAACGTCGAGGCGAAGAACAGCAAGGGCGATGTGGAGCTGACATTGCCGCCGAATGCCTCGGGCACCGTGGATGGCCAAGCTCACAACGGGGACATTCAAACGGAATTTGGCCTGACGGTAAGCGGCGACGAGAATAAGACGGTGAGCGGGAAGATCGGATCGGGAGGACCCAGAATTTACCTGAGTTCCGATAACGGCGACCTGAACATCAAAAAGGGGCCGGCCTTCCCATCGGCTCCGCCGGTTGCTGCCGCGGCCAGCGCGCCGAAGACGCCGGCCCAGCCCAATGCGCCTCATTTGAAGGCTCCGAAGGCGCTGCCCGCGCAGCCGGTCACGCAATAGGCACGGCATACGGTCGAAGGAACGAACAGGCGCGGGGCACTTGCCTCAGCGCCTGTTTTGTTCTGGACGCAGAGCGGTGGATTGCCGCCTGCGCTGGGGTTGCATTTTTAGTTTGAGAAATCGCTAAATTCCAACCCTTGGCACGCGCGGGCCGATGCGGGTGAAGACCTCCCAAGGAATGGTCCCGGTGGCGGCGGCGTGATCGAATGCGGTGATGGTCTCCTGGCCCTGCGTTCCCAGGATCACCACTTCGTCGCCGGGTTGAACGCCGGGGATTTCGGTCACGTCAAGGACAGCCTGGTCCATGCTGATGCGGCCAACAAGGGGCGCGCGCGCACCGTGAACCAGCAGGCTGAAGCGATTGCCAAGGCGCCGGTCGACGCCGTCTCCGTAACCTGCCGCGAGCAGCGCCAGGCGCATGGGCTCGGTGGCCACAAAAGTTCCGTTATAGCCGACCGCTGCTCCGGCGGGGATGGTACGCACACCCACCACGGAAGTCTTCCAACTGAGGACCGGCTGAAGCGTGGCGCGTGCGCGGACGAGGATTGCCGATTCCTGTGGCGCGGAGTCCGGATCGAATTGCGGGTCGAATTGCGGAACCAGGCCATAAAGCGCGAACCCGGGGCGCAGCAGGGCTTTCATTCCATGGCGGCCGGCCAGCTCGGAGATGGCGCGCGCGTGACCGGCGACGAGAGCGGCGGAGTTGCCCACGTTGAGCCATTCGCTGAAGAGTCCGGCTGCAGAGATGTGGCTTAGCGTCTCGTCGAGGCGCGCAAGCTGGGTCGCGGTGACCCGGCCGTCAGCCTCGTCCGCCGCGAATAGATGGGTCATCACGCCGTCCAGCCGGAGCGGAGAGGCGGGGGCCAGCTGCGCGAAGATTGGCGCCAGCTCGCTCGGGTCCGCGCCCTGGCGGCTCATGCCGGTGTCGATCTCGAGATGAATGGGGAGCGAGCCGGGCTGGAGGCCGGCAGAGTGCGCGGCAGCGGAAAGCTCGTCGAGCTGCCACGGCTCCCAGGCTACGGCCGTGAGCCGGTGCTCGACGACAGCCCCGCCCTGGCCGCGAAAGACGCCGCCAATGACGAGAATCTGCGCAGCGGGGCACAATGCTCGCGCGGCAATGCCCTCTTCAACGCTGGTGACGCCCAGCCACCGGGCTCCGGCGCGAACCGCTGCCGGGGCGCAAAGGTCAAGCGAGTGGCCGTAGGCGTTGGCTTTGACGATGGCCAGGAGCTCCGCATGGGGCGCGGCCAGGGCCCGGAGAAAACGATAGTTCTCTTCAAAGGATTGGGTGCGAATCTCAACCCAGCAGGGACGCGTTGGCATGGGGGGTTCCAATACACAGTTTAACGCGAAGTGCATCGCTCCTCACGTGAGCAGTGCAAAAGCGACTACGGTTTCGCCTTTCGCAGGGATCGCATCGAGCAGGGTGGCCTCAAGCTCATGCGGGACGGGCATTTCGCAGGCGGCGATCTGGGCCTGGGATGCGCCGATGAAACAGAGTTCGCAGTGGCCGAGGGCTTCGGCGTCATCAGCGCCGGCCATGCGAATGGGCGGACCGAAGACGCGGCAGGTCATGGGACGCCACTCGTAGACATCGCAGCGGCCAGTGGCGGGATCGAGCGCGGGGCAGGCTGCGTCATTGGCGAATTCTTCAAAACGCTCCTGATTTTCTTCAGAGGCGCCGAGCAGGCCGTTTTCCAGATCACCCGGAAAGTCGTGCCCGAATTCGGAGGTCCAGGCGCGAGAACGGCGTTCGATTTCTGCGGCCAGCGCGGGCTGCGTGGCTCGAAGCGTTTCCATGCCGGTGCGCAGGCGGAGGGCGTCGAGCGCGTTGATTGCGAATGCGCCGTAACAGCATTGCGTGCATCCCAGGCGGCAGACGAGCCATTCGCCTGCCCGGCCAGCGGTCTCGACAAGGGCCGCATCTACAATCTGCACCAGTTCGTAATCGGCTGCGGGCAAACGCATGCCGCCCATCATACTGGAATTGCCAAGTGGGCCGGAATTGCAGAGCGGGCCGGAATTGCAAAGCGGCGAAGAGCCCGAGTTTTCGCAGGCATTTGAATCGTGCTATAAGAGGGCACGAGGTTCTCGTGCTTTACCTGGAACACATTCCCGCCGCGCCGCTGAACCGCTTCGTTCGCGTGCTGGTCGCAAGGCACCTCCGAGGAAGAGGCGCTCGCTAACATGCGCGCTGCTATCCGCGAGTATGTCGAGGTGGTTGAGGAATTGGCGCGAAGATAATCGCCTTGCCGTGGAAATTCCGTTGATTAACTTCCATGCGATATAGTCATTGCGTAGTCAAAGCGAGGTCACCCTTGAAGCCGTTTCCCCTGGCTGTTTCGTTCGTGCTGTTGTCGTTGGCGCTGCCTGCATGTCTTGCGCAAAACCGGTTGCTTGTGGACCAGAAGGGCGATCGCAGGCTGGCGATCGTCGATCCCGCGGCGGGAGCAGTGATTGCTTCGGTGCCTGAAAACGGGAATACCGGGCACGAGGTTGCGGCGTCGGCCGACGGCAAACTGGCGTTTGTGCCCATCTACGGCAACTCCGGCGTGGGCAAGCCGGGAACCGATGGCCGCAACATTGTGGTCGTCGATATCGCCTCGCAGAAGGTTGTAGGCAACATCCAGTTTGACCACGGGGTAAGGCCGCATTGCGCGGTCCTGGGGCCGGACGGGATGCTCTACGTGACCACGGAGCTTGACCACTCCATCACCATCATCGACCCGAAGACGCTGAGAGTTGTTGGATCGATTCCGACCGGGCAGGCAGAGAGCCACATGTTCGCGATCTCGCACGACGGGCTGCGGGGCTACACGGCCAACGTGGGCCCGGGCACGGTGAGCGTGCTGGACATCAAGGCGCGCAAGGTGCTCGCGATTATTCCCGTCTCCGGCAATACGCAGCGGATTGCGATATCGCCGGACGACCGCTGGGTGTTTACCTCCGACCAGACCAAGCCGCAGATGGCGGTGATCGATACGGCGACCAATACGGTGAAGACCTGGGTACCGTTGGATGGGCTGGGCTACGGCGGCGCGGTGACGCCGGATGGGCATTACTTGCTGATGCCGATACCGGACGCGAACAAGGTGGACGTGGTGGACCTGGCGACGATGAAGATGGCGCGGGCGGTTACCGTGGGCGCGAACCCGCAGGAGGTGCTGGTGCGGCCGGATGGTAAGGCGGCTTACGTTTCCTGCCTGGACGTGAACCAGGTGGACGAGATCGATCTGGGTTCGTGGAAGGTTGCGCGGACGATCGCTACCGGCAAGGGGACGGATGGGCTGGGGTGGGCTAAGGGGCAGTAGTTTTCCGGCGGGGTCGATCGCTCCTGCGGACTTTCAGTTAATCTGCTTGTCCCAGTTTTCCAGCGCGTTTTTGAATTCGAGCATGAACTTGCCGGCGTCGGCGCCGTCGATGGTGCGGTGATCAAAGCCAAGGCAGTAGTACTGCATCGAGCGAATGGCGATAGCGTCGTTGCATTCGGCGTCGGTGAGGACTACGGGCTCCTTGCGCAGGCCGCCGATGGCAAGGATGGCCGACTCGGGCTGGTTGATGATTGGGGTGCCGTACTCGCCGCCAAAGACGCCGGAGTTGGTGAGCGTGAAGGTTGAGCCCGAGGCCTCGTCGGGGTTGAGCTTTTTGGTGCGGGCGCGGAGGGCGAGATCGTTGATGGCGCGGGCCAGGTCAGCGAAGCTGTGCGCCTCAGCCTGGCGGATCACGGGGACAATCAAGCCCGACTCCAGCGCCACGGCGATGCCCAGATGGATGTTGGGATGGTAATGGATGGCTCCGTCAATCAGCGAGGCATTTACGATGGGAAACTTGCCCAGCGCCTGCACGGCAGCGGCGGCGAT
>PLSH01000349.1 GCA_003165095.1 Acidobacteriaceae bacterium | reverse complement strand
ACCGCCTCGTTTCGATCATCAACCGCTTGGGTTCACGGGTCGAGGTACAAGTGAACGTGCGTATGCTCGAGCCTTGCGATGAGGCCCTTGCCGGTAATCGATGGGTCGGAAATTGGCGATAGATGGGATGGGTAGGGTGGGGAGCCCCACCCCTGGCGCATCTCTTCGATCGAAAGCGAAGCGGCATGGGTGGGACACGGCATTCTCAACCAATTACTGGTTGAGATGGTGGGGGTGGTGATGATGGTGATGGTGATGGTGGTGTACAACCACCACGACCTGCGCCTGCGCCGCATAAGGCATTACGAAGCAGAAGGTGAGAACGAGTCCCAGCAGAATTCTTTTCATGATTCAGTATGGCGCTTCGCATAACTACTTACCGAGCTATTGTGACCAGCACGCGAGGCGCTCAAGAACCTGCCTCGAGCCTGTCAAATCTACGGATAAGTCTTTAAGTATCAATGGAGCCAAGATGACAGGATTCGAACTGCACGCGAAGGGACACTCTGCGGTACACACCCTGAGGCGCATACCCTGACGCGCGGAAGAATCAATTTCCCGTGGTACCGGTTGCCTGCGTTGAGCGCAATAAGATGGGTGCGGCGAAGGCGATCTGTGCCTGTAGAATGGCGATGGACGGTCCGGCGATCAGGGGTTAGCGCCCAGGCCGTTCGTCGAGAGAATGTGCGGGATGGGTCTGGAAATGCGAACGCCGGAAGAGAAAACGTCACTGGCCGGCCTAGCTCTGAAGCTCATCGAGTGTTGAACAACTTATGCAAACCATCTATTTGATTACGACTGGCGGGACGATCGAGAAGGAGTACAACGAGCAACTGGGCGTGGTGCTGAACACCTCGAGCAAGATCGGCCAGTATCTGAAGCAACTGCGCCTGCCGGACTGCGAAGTGAAGGTTATACCGTTGATGAACAAGGACAGCCTGGAGATGACCTCCGCGGACCGGGCGATCCTGGTGAACGAACTGTCGAAATTGCTTCCGCAAAAATTTCCTGTCGTAATCACGCATGGCACGGACACGATGGTCGAGAGCGGCCTGTTCATCGAGGACGCGTTTCCGGCGCTGGACGTGCCCGTGGTTTTGACGGGCGCGATGAAGCCGCTGGGCTTTGATCACAGCGACGGTTTGCAGAATCTCACGGAAAGTCTGCTGGCTGCGAGGCTTCTTGGTCCGGGAGTTCATGTTGTGATCCATGGCCAGGTATTCCCGGTTTCCCAGGCGCGCAAGGATCGGGATCTGGGAACGTTTGTACGGACGCAACAAGGCCCGGAGCTGTCTGGAACAGAGGACGAGAAATGAAAGCATTGGTCAAGAGCAGGGCGGAACGCGGGCTGTGGCTCGAAGAGATTGACGAGCCCGCCGTGGGCATCAACGACGTGCTGGTGCGGGTGCGTTACACGGGGATTTGCGGCACCGATGTTCATATCTACGAGTGGGATGAGTGGGCGCAGAAGACCATCCCCGTGCCGATGGCGATTGGACATGAATTTGTCGGCGAGGTGGTGCGAGCCGGGACCAACGTCAACGACTTTTTTCCCGGCGACATCGTCAGCGGCGAAGGGCACGTGGTGTGCGGGCGCTGCCGGAATTGCCTGGCAGGAAGGCGGCATCTCTGTGCTTCGACGCAGGGCGTTGGCGTGAACCGGCCGGGAGCCTTTGCGGAACTGATTTCGCTGCCGATGACCAACATCTGGCGGCACAGTCCCGGCATCGACCAGGAAGTGGCGGCCATCTTCGATCCCTTCGGCAACGCCGTGCACACAGCGCTTTCATTTCCCGTGCTGGGAGAGGACGTGCTGATCACCGGAGCGGGCCCGATCGGCATTATGGCGATCCCGGTGGTGCAGCATGCGGGTGCGCGCCACGTCGTGATCACCGACATAAATCCTTTCCGTCTCGAACTGGCGCGGAAGATGGGTGCGACGCTGGCAATCAATCCTCAGGAGACGCCGCTTGCCGTGGTGCAAAAGCAACTCGGCATGATCGAGGGTTTCGACGTGGGGCTGGAGATGTCGGGCAACCCGCAGGCGCTGCGCGACATGATTGCCAACATGAGCCACGGCGGCAAGATCGCCATTCTCGGGATTCCCGTCAAAGAGTCGCCCATGGATTGGCGGCAGGTGATCTTCCACATGCTCACCATCAAGGGTATTTATGGGCGCGAGATGTACGAAACCTGGTACAAGATGTCGGTGATGCTGGAGTCGGGTGTGGACATTTCACCGGTCATCACGCACCGTTTCGCGTACAGCGATTTTCAGAAGGGATTCGATGCCATGATCTCAGGGCAGGCGGGCAAGGTGATACTGGACTGGACGAGCCTGGCCTAGACAGATTGTGTGAGCAATCCGTGGGAACTGCCCTGGAGTTCGCAGGTTGTCGTGGATGAGATTGGACGCTGGCCGGCTCGCGCTCATTTGCCGCGCAGCACAACCTAGAGCCTTTTTGAGTGCCGGACCCGGCGGCAGTTTACGCCGCACTGAGTGTTTGTGACATTTTCCTCTGGTGAGCATTCTCAAACCGATTACCGCCGAAATGTGTTGTTGCCTTGCGATGTGTTGCGCGCATACGCATTCTGGCGTGAGGAAGTGGTTGGGTTAGAGTAACTTACAAGTGCCGCCTCCTATGGACCCACCGCCAGAGATTGAACTGGCAGGTGGGTTTTCTATTTTGGGTTGAAATTGAGGCGGGTGCAGAGACAGGAGCAGTCGTCGAGCGGTTCCAGCAAGGGAGAAAACGATGGGCGTTCTTGAAATTCGTGTCGAAGGACTGAAGCAACGGCCGGATGCCGGCGAAAACCTGTTTCTGCTCGATGTGCGCGATGAATCCGAGTATGAAATCTCCAATATCGGCGGGCAGTTGATTCCGCTTCCCGAGCTGTCAAGACGAGTGAATGAACTCGACGCCAGCCGGCATATTGTGACTGTGTGCACCATCAACCTGGTTGCGCAAAGCTGGGGTCGGAGCAACATTCAAAAGGACGACGAGATCGTCATCACCTGGCTGGAGCATCACGCCAACATCGTTCCCTGGCAGATGCTGTGCGCGGAAAAGGGCGCGCGGCTTCGCGTTGCTCCGGTGGACGATTCAGGGCAGATACTGCTGGACGAGTACGAAAAACTGCTTGGACCGAAGACTCGCATAGTGGCGATCGCGCACGTCTCCAATGCTCTCGGCACAGTAGTACCTGTGAAGGAGATGATCGAGGCCGCTCACCGTCATGGCGCCCGTGTACTGGTGGATGGCGCTCAAGCCGTTTCGCATATGCGCGTCGATGTGCATGCCCTGGACTGCGACATCTACGTATTCTCCGGACACAAGGTCTTTGCTCCAACCGACATCGGCGTGGTCTATGGCAAGCAAGAAGTGTTGGATAACATGCCTCCGTGGCAGAGAGGCGGAAACATGATTGAGGACGTTACATTCGAGAAGACCCTTTACCAACCGCCGCCGCAACGATTTGAATCCGGCACGGGCAATATCGCCGATGCGGTTGGACTGGGCGCAGCAATCGATTATCTGGATCGCGTTGGCATAGTCAATGTTTCGCGCCATGAACATGTTCTCTTGACTTACGCCACTGCCGCATTGCAGAAGATTCCAGGCTTGCGCATCATCGGCACGGCAAAGGAAAAGGCGGCCGTTCTTTCTTTCGTGATGGATGGCTTCCGCACGGAAGAGATAGGCGACTACCTCAACCGCAAGGGCATCGCCGTGCGTGGCGGCCATCACTGCGCACAGCCGATCCTGCGCCGCTTCGGCCTGGAGAGTACGCTTCGCGCCTCGCTGGCGCTTTACAACACCTGTGAGGAACTGGATGTGCTGGTCGCGGCCTTGTGGGATCTGAGGCAGGGACGTAATCCGGGGCTTGCCTAGCAGAGAGTGCATCGCGACGGAATACGGCCAGCCTCTGAGAGGAGACTGACGGTGTTCTGTGCTTCCCGCCAATACTTCGGCAGCGAAGGATCGAACCTGTCAGCCCAGTTCAGTATCCCACCGGTCAGGTTCGAGACACGCATGAAGCCCGTTTGGCGCAGAAAGCGAACAGCCTTGGCGCTGCGCGCGCCGCTCTTGCAATGCGCCACGATCACACTGCTTGAATCGAACTCATGTACGCGCTGGTGCAGATTGCCAAGCGGGATCGGGCGACCTTAATAGGGTCAATGCGGCAACCTGGGCCTCAGCCATCCGTAGGCCCACGTTCCCGCAAGCGCGCTCGCCACCGCCGCAATCATCACCGAAACACCATTGCCAATGAGCGCGAAAAGTGGTCCGGGGCAGGCGCCGGTCAAGGCCCACCCCAACCCGAAGATGGTTCCTCCAGCCGCGTACTGTATGCCGCTGCCCAAGGGTCTGGCAGGAATCGAAATCCTCTCGCCTGAGACGGATTTCAACCCCACCCGCTTGATCAGCGCCAACGATAGAGCCGCCGTGGCAACCGCGGAGCCGATGATTCCATACATACGAAAAGACTGAAAGCGAAACATCTCCTGGATGCGGAACCAGGAGAGCACCTCCGATCGGGTCAGCACGGCTCCGAAAGCAATGCCTAGCAACAGGTACACCACCAGAAAAGCCGGTCGGATCTCCGCCTGGTCTACGTTCCCCGCGCCGCAACCCTGAAATTCTGGAACAGGTGTCTTCGTCATAATCTTCCAATCACAAACGGCAGAATAAAGTATGTTGCGGCGAGGCCTCCGGCAAAAAAACCGAAGACCGCAATCAGCGACGGCAGTTCGAAGTTGGCCAGGCCGCTGATGGCGTGTCCGGAGGTGCATCCCCCCGCGTAGGCCGTGCCAAAGCCTACCAGGAATCCGCCCACCACCACCGACACAAACCCGCGCAGTGTCAGCAGTGCATGCCAGGTGAACAACTCACGCGGCGACACGCCATGAAAATCGTGAATCCCCAGCGTCGTCAGGGCCTCCCTGGTCTTAGCGGAGATTGCAATGTCATGCGACGCTCCCGCGTGGAAGGCCAGGAAGCCGCCGATCAGCACGCCGGCGAGAAACACCAGGTTCCAAAGCCCAGCTCTGCGCCAGTCATAACGGAAATACTCCACCTTCCCGGGGACGATGGCCGCGCACAGATGACTCAGGTTGCCCGAGATGCCGAATACCTTGTTGCCGGCAATCAGCAACGCGGGTACGAAAAGGCCGATGAGCGGTCCTGCCACATACCAGGGCCACTCCCGATAAAGCCAGGCTGCCATACGCGTTCACCTCCCGATTCGTGCGCGCCATACTTCTTGTTCTTGTTCCATCCAAAGGCCACCTGAAACGAATTCTGATACATGCTCAGATTTGCATTCCCGCCGCCATAAGTTGGAGGAATGGAATTCACACCGTTTACGGTGTTATTGAAGGCATGAATGTACTCGAAACTAATCTCCTTGCCGCTCGTCGAGGTCCAGGTGGCGCCCACGTGCAGGTGGTCTTTGGTTACTGCCGGAGCCAAAAGATTGAAGAACGTCTGCGAGCTGTCGAAGGGAACACCGCCGTGATTATAGCCTCCGCGGAGAGTCAACGAAGGGTTCACGTCGTAGTCGAAGCCGGCCTTCGAGACGTTGATATCGTGCCATCCGAAGCCGGGTCCGTTGTCGGTTCCCAGCGGAGAAGCGCTATCCAATGTGTTGGCAATCGACTTCACCGATCCATAGAGAATGCACTCCTCGTCAAAGAGCAGCGATGCCTTGGAACCCAACTTCACAGACGCGCCGCCCGCAAAGTTGGCGGGAACATCGAATTCCCCGCGCTCGGCAAAGAGTCCGCTGTACTTGTTGAATTTGCTCACGTACGTCCGGCTTTGATAAGTCGCGCCCACGCTCACCACTTTGTTCAACTCGCCCAGCCAGCCCACGCGCACGCCGCCTCCGGACGAATAGGAGTATCCATTGTTGGTCACCTTCGCGGGGTTGCTGGAAATGAACTCGATATACTGCAAGCCTTCCGCGGCAAAGCGCTGCACGGCGATATTTAGGGCCACTCCGAAGTAGTTATGCGCTCCCGCCTTGTAAGACAGGGTGGGCGAGATGAAGGACTGCTCAATATCGACGCCGCCGCGCGTGGTGCCCAGCAATGGAATCGGTCGTGTATACGAGGTATTCAATCCGCCGTTTCCATAAAGCGCCACGCCCAAAACAAGGTTTGGCCGGTAGTGGAGGCTGTAGCCGAGCTCGGGCAGCTCAAAGTTTGTTACCCGGTTGCCGTCATAGGGGCCAGCCGCGGGGGAAGGTGAGGTGATTGTGGCCGAGCGATTCGGTCGAAACAGCGTTAGCCCAATATCAAAGCGGTTTCCGGCCAGGAACAGGCCGGCTGGGTTGGTGGCTCCTGCCAGGCTGTCTGCAGGCCTGGCAACACCCGCTCCCCCTTGGCCCTGTTGCTTGGTTCCGTATCCAGTCAGGAAATATCCGTCCGTTGCAAATAATGAAGGGATGATCGACAAGAAAACAAGGGCTATTGGCAATACTCTTCTGAATTTCAAATTCATGAGGACGATCTCCTTGTTTTGAGTTGCGTTTCTCTCTGGGGAAGGTGAGGGCACTGGCCTGAAGGCCATCCCTCCCGTGCCATCTTCTCTGTTTGGTAAGGAGTCGCCGCCGTGGTTGTCTGTGCATCTGAGGGCTATAAATAAAAACCCACCAGCCAGATCGACTTCCGGCGGTGGGCTAAGAAACTTCTTTAGCTGAAGTCAGGCTCTAAGTTAGTTCAGCCCGGCCTCTACCTGCCAGAGGACACCCTGTGTGCATACACGCGCAACAACACGATGTAAACACCGCAGTCCTCTGGAGTTTCGCTCTCATTCGAGTAGCTTACAAGGGGGGTGTTGCCTGTCAATCGAATTCCCCTGTCCAGCGTCCACCTGTAGCTCGTCAAAACAGCGAGTTGCCGCCGAATCGAGTAAACGAGATGTGCGTCTAACTTCGCTTGGCACCGTATGAAACTAACCTGATGTCGCGCAATTGCTGAATGCCCCATGCATTGCCCGGATTTCTGGTCACATTGCAGTGCAGGATGCGTCGGCGGTCGTGGGCGATGACGAAGAATCAATAGAGAACGCCGAAGGAGAGCGACCGCACGGTGAAGAAATCCATTGCGGCGATAGAAAACAGATCAGCATTTTGGCGAAGCAACAGGAAAGAACTCTACCGATTCGCGAACGGAAACTACATCTCCGGCAATGCGTTTACGAGCGGTGAGATCAGCAGGTCCTTGAGTCCCATAAAAAACTTTGGAGCTTTGTCGGCCGCGAAGCTATAACCACTGCTTTCCACACTTGTCCAGCCATCCGGAAGGTGTGAGTAGTAGTCTCTACCGCTGGTCTTCGAAGCTAGCGCTCCCGTGCCCGAGCCCACAGCGCCGCCAACCAGGCCGAATATCGCGCCGTAGGCCGCCGACGAAGCTACGCCATCGTGTACATCGTCGCCCGATTTGCCTTTGGCAAGATTGTTCAAATACTTTGTGCCCACACTGGCGGCTGTACCGCTGACCGTGGCAGCAATAATGGCTACTGCGATTCTCGATGCCCCGGTCGCGCCCCAAGTCAGAGCCTGCGTTGCAACGCCGCGTGCAATGATTAACCCAGCACCGGAAGAGATACCTGCCGTAACCAGGCCAGTGGCCGCTCCAATGCCCAATTGAATGCCGAAGTCTCTCCATTCGAGCGAGTTGGAATTGGAGGCTAAATATGCCGTGGCCGAGATTCCCGCGCCCAGCAGAGTTCCACCCAACAACGCCAGACCCACGCCGGCGGGCCCTGCGAAAAATGTCAGCGCCGCTCCCGCAATAATCAGCGCGCTGCCCAGGATGGCCATCGTAATTTTTTTGCCCAACGGAGTTTCAAAGGCATCCTTTATTTCGGAGAAGAACCTGCCCCATTCGAAGCCGTACCCTAAATCGAACATGTGGCCGGTGAGGTCGGTGTTATTCAACGGATCGTTGATGACGTATGCGTAGCGGTTGAGTACGTCGCGGCAGGTCTCGGGCCCGCCGAGGCGATCGTCCGCGGTGGTGAAGCGCCCGGTCTCGGGATCGTAGTAACGGGACTCGAAATAGTAAAGCCCAGTCTCGCGGTCGAACTCTTTCCCGGTGAACTTGTGACGGATATTGTCTGGGCCTATTACCGAGGGCTTGCCATAAGAATCATATCGAACACGGGCCACCACCAGGCCGTTCAGATTGGTCTGAAGCGCCACGCTGCCGTTGTAATCGGAATGAGAATAGAATATGCCCGGCGCCGAAACGCCCTCGGCCGTTTCCTGAACTCCAGAGGGGTTTGCATCCACCTTTGTGATGGCAGCTACCAGGCCGTGCGCCGATGTTATATAACGCGTGCTTTGAACCTGCCCTTTGGGAAAGCGGACCACTTCGTATTGCGGCGCAACATAAATGGTCAGAGGCCCGTTCTCCACCTTTTTCGTCAGTCGGCGTCCGGTGTAGTCATAAGTAAAGCGAACGCCCTCGGTACTGGCCAGGCATCCGGCTCCGTCGTATTCAAACGATCGCTTTTGCCCGTTTCTTACCACGCTCTTCATGTTGCCATCGGCATCGTAGTCAGCAGAAAACACATTCTGTTCGCCGCTTGCGCCGGTTCGCACGCGATACCCGTCGTAGTTGTACTTTACGTTTCCTTTTGCCGTGAGATTGCCGCCGCCGTCATACTCAAATGATGTTCTGACCGATCCTTCAATAGCCGATCCGAGGCGGCCGGATATGTCGTAGCTGAACTTCCGGTCGTTGGCGCCGTCGACACGATCGAGAATCGCCGAGAGCTGCCCCATCGCATTCCACTCGAAGTCATGCCTGGCGAGTTGGCCGCCGTCGGCGCGCGCCAACGATTGCGAGGCAAGTTGGCCGTTGTTGCGGTACGAACGTGTCTCGCGAATGCCGTTTCCAAGCACGATTTGCTTTGGAGTGCCGGTGGCCGTGAAGTCGCCGAAGGACGCCGACACATCGCCAATGGCAATCGCCAGTTGCTGGTGACTCGCGTTGTATGCGGAGGTCTCGACGGAGCCGTCGGGATAGGTAAGGGTTAGTACGTGGCCCGCGGGCGCGAAGGACCGATCAAATGGATAGGACTTGCCTTCAACCGACGTTTCAACGCGTGTCTGATTGCCGACGCGATCGTATTTGTACCGTGTGCCTGCGCCATGGGTGTCGCGAACTTCAGACAGACGCCCCAAAGAATCGGCGCTTTGATCGTAGAGGAATTCGACGGTGGCGCCGTCGCTATACACCTTTTTGAGGGTGCGCTGCAGAGCGTCGGATGAGACGGTAACCGATTTGCCGTCGGGCTGCGTGCTGGTAGTGCGGCGCTGCTGGTCGTCGCGGAGAAAGGTCCTTTCAAGCTGCATGCCTTTCGCGCCGATAACACTTGAGTAAACCTGGCGGCCGAGAGAATCGTACCGCGCGCTGGAGACCACTCCGAGGGGATCGACGGCAGAGGTCAGGCGGGCCAGTCCGTCATAAGTGAATGTTGTGGTTTCGCCGTTGCCCGCAACACGCCGCACGGGAAGACGTTCGTCTCCGCACTGCACATAGTGCGTGGTGGTGGTGCGGGCCTCGGGCTTTCCGTAGGCTTCGATCGCCACTGTCTTGAACGCAGTGGGGTACTCATAACGGGTGGTGGATTCCGCTCGAACTTCCGCGATCAACCGCCCGGCGGCATCGTACTTGCGCTTGACCGTTGTAACCGGATCGCCCTCATAGCAAGGCAGGGTTTCCTCGAGGATGTTGCCCCTGCCATCGAGGATCCTGCGCATTGTAACGGTTCGCGCGCCATCCGGACCAAGAGCCGCCGTGCGATAGATTCGCCCTTCCCCGTCGAGCCACGATCGCTTCCAGTGCCATGCCGTGCCCGCCCAATCCACGCGTGTTTGCTCTTCCTGATAAACGCCGTCTTTCCCTGCGACCCAACTGCGCTTAACCAGCGGCACAAGCTTGCCCGAAGGATCCGGCCCATGTTCCTCGATCGTGCGTCCAAGTTCGTCGAAGACCTTTGCGACAACCGGTCCATCGGTTGAGGAATCGTCGCTGGTCTTCGGCTGGAAGCGCGTCTTCTGTTCTCCGTTGTGCGGATTGAATTCGAATTTTGAGACGATTCTTTTTCCCTGCGCGTTTGGCGGAGACTCCACACGCACGGGAAACGCATGATACTCCGAGTCGAACGTTACATTGGTGGTTGCGCCCGACGGATCGGTGCTGGATGTTGCATTCCCAAAGTTGTCATAGGTGTAAGTTGAAGCCAGCCATGACTGGGTTTGATCGTTCCACGCTTGTTGCGTGAGCACTCTTCCCGTCGCCTGGTCATAAGTGTGCCTCTCGCGGCGCAAAACCTGCTCGCCTTTGGCGTCGGCCGTAACCGCAGCCTCGACGGAACGGCCCAGCACCCATCGCGCAGTATCGGGCGGACTGAACGTCTCAAAGCTGTAGCACGTGGGCGCGCCCTGTCCTGTGCCGCTGTCGGACATGCGCACCAGGTTGCCCCACGCGTCATAATCGCTGGTTCTGCGGCGAACCGCATCGGGCGCGGAGCCGGGCGCGCCGAGGCTCAAGAACTCCACGTCCACCAAGCGTTCCCGAACACTCCAGGTCTTGGGCGAAGTTGGCGCAGCCTCCTGGGTGTATTGAACTTTTTGAATGAGTGTTCCGTCGCTCGCGCGAGAAGTTGTGATGCGGCTGGGGCTTCTTTCCAGCGGAAAATTGCGATGAAACTCCGTAAGAGTCGCAGTATCGAATTCCACATCGGTCATGGCGCTCGATTCGAAACCCAGCCATCCGCGCCCGGTAACATCGAGACGTCCGGCGCGATAGAAATACTTGTACTCCGACGGAGCGCCCGAGCCGGTTGTATGCAGGTACGAGCAGACCAACTGCTTTGGAAAGGCCGTGATCTTCGTCGCATACACGGCGCCGGGAGTGGAGCCCGACCCTCCGACCAGCGCGTAAGTGGAACCCGAAACGCCGGAGTTGAGCAGCGGCGCGGTTTCAATTCCTTTTACTGCGGGGGCATTTGGCGCAATGGTCTGCTTGCTGTAGATAGCCGGGTTGGTCATGGTGTCATAGCGAATTTCATGACGCCCGCCAATGCCGTTGGTGATCGACTTGAGCAGATCGGGATAGTCGCCCGCAATGAGCACCTGACGCAATACGAGCTTCCCATTGTCTTGCGCTGCGTGCAGCAGATCGGTTCGCCCGTCGCCGTCAAGATCCAGCGGCAGAAAGCGCGCCCAGCCCGCTGTCTTCAGCGGCTGCGAGGCGGGATTGCAAAACGCGAACCCGGAGCCGTTCGACATGAGCCCGCCGACCGACGTTGTGCCGTCTTCGCTGGACCACGCAAGGAGAAGATCCATGAGGCCGTCGCCGTTCAAATCGGCCGGCATCAAGGTGGCATGATTGGCTGCGCCGGGAAGGGCGGGGCGCTGAGTGGGCTGGGACGCGAAACCCTTGCCAGTTGACACGAGGGATGTAAGCTCGAGGCGCGTGTCGTTGTAAAAGGCATTCACCAGGTCGGTCTTGCCGTCGCCGTTTACATCGATGGGAATCATCACCCCCATGCCAACAGGCTGCGCTTGCGGGCTTGCGGATTGGCGCACGAATCCTGCGCGACCGCGCGAAGTGAAAAGATCGAGGTGAAGCGCGCCGTCCCGCTCAGACGCATGCACAAGATCGGCCATGCCGTCGCCGTTGTAGTCGCCTGGAATCCATTCGCCGAAGCCAGTCTGGCAGGGCAACGTATGATCCTTGGGATCGCGTGCAAAACGCGTGCCGTCTGAGAAAAGAGTGGTGATGGTAGAAGTACCATCGTGGTCGGTGATATGAACTAGGTCGGGAAGCCCGTCGCCGTCCACATCCAGCGAGAACAACAATCCGCTTCCGGCCAGGCCGGCAGGACCGCCGGCGCCGCGCGCGCCGGGTTTCAGAATCCAGCGCGCGCCAGATTGCGTAGCCTTCAAAACCGTAAGTTCCAACTGGCCGTCGTTGTCCGACGCATGCACCAGATCGATGCACCCGTCGCCATCCACATCCATTGGAAACAACTGGCCATTGCCTGCCAGGCCGGTTGCCGGCATGGTCCAGCGTGAATCGAAGCCGCTTCCCCCATGGCGCGCCAGATAGAGATCGAGTTGCAGAGTGCCGTCTTCATCGCGCGCGTGGACCAGATCGACCACGCCGTCGCCGTTGATGTCCATGGGCAGCAGAGTTCCGCCTTCGGGTGCGCCGGAGGCCGCAAGCGTGGTAGACGAACCAAACAGGTTGGTGTTTCCCTCCTGCCATTCAAAGCGAGTGGCAGGCAGTTCCCCGCCTTTGCTGCCCGCCTGAGTTACCGAGATCAGGCGGCTTCGGCTGGTGAGCTTTCCCGTCTCATAAGTAAACCGGTATTGCATCACCGGAGACTCATCCAGAAAGGAATCGATGTTACTCACGCGCCGGGTGATGCGGGAACCCAGTCCGGCGGTGTACTTTGCCGCTCCATCGTCGCGGGCTTCGTATCGGATGCGTATCGAGCGCCTCGGCGGGTCGTTGGCGAACCCGCCGTATTCCAGGCGCAACGGATAGCTCACGCCGTTCGCAACATCCGGTTCATAGATAAATCTTTGATAACTGCCTGCAAGATTTGTCAGGCGGCTTATCGACCAGGAGCGAACCGCATCCCCCGCGGGTGTAAGCAAACGCGAGTCGGCCGTGAAGCCGAACTCGTAAATCGTACCCTGGCGGTCGTAGACGCGGAAAGAAGTGGGACCCTTATCCGGATTGTTTCCGTAGACAGGAACAATCTTTTTCCAACTGTCGATCTCGGTGCGATAGACGGCATCGGGAAATCCGTCGCGCCCCTCAACCGCGATCAACCGTTGGCCATCGAGCGCAAAACGATCTCCGCGGTCCAGATTGACTGTTCCGGTGAATCCATCCTGGGCAACAGTGGCAGCGCAGCGGGTGATGGTTGAAAAGCCCTGCAGGCCCCAGCCAACACCCAGCAGATCGTTGCCGCCCGCGCTGTTGTAGCCGACGGAGACACTGGGGGTGATGGATCGCGGCCCCGGCGGGCACTGGATCGGAATCGAATAAGCGGCGCTGCCGTCGCTATCGATCCGGAATTCTCCTTTGACAGCTCCAGCGTGGATAGGCTGTGGCATTCCGGCACCTCTCCCTGTCGATTACTTCTTCCCTGCAGGCTTTGGAAGATCGGAAAGTTTCAGATACCAGGGACTTCCTGTCCAGAAATCAGCCCAGGTAATGTCATGATGCCTGTCGTTGATGTTCCCGCGCCCATTACAACTGTGGAGGTTATGGATGAAGGCCATCTCCTGATGGAACCCCATGGGGCCTGGGCGCACAGTCATATAGATTTCGTGTTTCCCGTTGAACTTGCCCTCCAGCCGCCAGGCGCCAACTGCCTCGGTGGTAATTGTGGCGAAGGAAGTATCCGGCATCCCAACCACCTTTCCGCCGTACTTGCCGCCGAAAGCCTCCTGCCACCAGGAGCCAAAATCCTGGCGCTGCCTGATCCAGGAGTCCCATCCATCGTGCTGGTGGAAGCAGGCCTTGACCTGATTACCGGCCGACTCATCGTGGATGCGCCAGCCCTTGATATTCCAGGTCACGCTGTCTTGCGGTGTGAACGCTGTGGCAGCGGCGCCGGTGGCGGTCCTGGCCGTGATGCGGAATCGGGGAGTGGAGAGAGGAAAGACGAAGCCCTGTTCGCCCTCATAGTTCCCCGGGATGTGCCCGATGGGGACGATTTTTCCCTCCGATGCTTCGAACCCAAAGTCCATGAAGATTTTTGACAGGAAGAAACCCCGTGCATCGCCTGTGTTGGCAAGCCGATATCCCGCGGCGCAAATTGCCGTGAATTTCGCATAGACGACGTAATACGGCACGGGTTCGGCGTCGGCATAGTAGATATGCAGATCGGCATTCAGCATGAGCGAAGGGGTCTGTTGCTGCACCGATCCGTTGAGCTTGTACATCACATTCTTGTCATCATCGTGACCTAAGGTGTATGTCGCGGGTCCCCAGGAATTGCTGATATTCCAATACCACGCATCGTTTCCCGGAGAGTAGGTCGCCGAGGCGTCGCGGAGCAGCGGTTTCGCCGTGTTGACGTGCAACCTGCCAGCCATTTGCGAGACAAGGGCTGAAAGCAAATCAGCGGTATCCGGTGCTTTCAGCAGGGCGGATTCCCGGTCGGAAGCCTGCCCGCTGGTGGGTTGTAGATCGCTGCCATCCAGCATCTGGTAACTCACCTGGCCTTGCCGCGACGTTAGTTTTGCAATGCCGACGAGTTGAGAGCCCTCAGCCGGACGGCTACCAGTGAGTTTTTCCAAAGCTGCCAGTGCAATTTCGTCAGGCTGATATAACAGGATGGGAGATCCTGATTCCAGTGCGTTTTCGAGCGCGGCCCCTCCACCTGAGCTACAGTCGATCAAGACTGCGTCGGCTGATTCAGTGACGACCTCAACGTCCGCGTTTGCTTCCAATTCCGCAGACAACGACGGGTTTATTTGCCCTGCAACGCTGATTTTCGACATGGCACCGAATATATCGGAAAAAGGCGCGGAGAGGAATTAAATTTTCGGCACTTATTTTTACTGTGAGTAAAAATTGTTTATATCTATTTTATAATCAATAGCCTGCGCATGCTTATCGGGGATTTCCTTATGGCAATAGAATTGACAGCCCTCCAAAACAAATTCCGGCTGCTGATTTTGCAGTTTGAGCGGGTGTACCTCACTAAAATGCCAGCCGGGCCGAAAGCGTTCTGATTCAACACACGTGGCCTCCACTCCGAGGAGGCTCTGCATCAACATCAGCTCACAGGTTCGAACGTAGACGGCCCTGAGCCAGAGTCATACTGCAACCGACGCAAGCCTCGATTTCTTGCCGAAGATCAAGAGACAGGACGGTTCAGAAAAACGGGACGATCACGATCCGGCTTTGATTCGACGATTACTTGCTGGGCTCGGGTAGAACTTCAATGGCATTAATGAGTGGATAGTTGAGAACGGGCGAGAAAATGAGTTCTATCTTTCCCAATGCAGTCGCCTGAACGTTGTCAAAGGTCTTCACGACGGGCCCTGAGCCGCCTTCGTTGAGGATGTCGAAATCTTTGAGCAGAACAGCGCCATTACACCAAACGTCGAAGACCCGGCTGCCCGGACCGCCGATGCCGACGTTCTCTTTGCCAAACCACGCCTCCTCAAAATAGAGCCGAACACGGTACTTCTCGAGAGGAACAACCGGGATGATATACCGGAAGTTCCCAACTCGGCGGGAAGCGTACAGACCTGCTTGCTCGTTCTTGACCACCTTTGCACTCTGTCCGAGGCGGCCACCGATCACATAACGGTCGGGGAGCCAGACATTCCCTTCGGAATCTTTGTAGGGGCTCGATCCAGCGACAATTCTGATTGGCAACAACGCTTCGGAAGGAGCGGGAAGGATCTCTACAGCTTTCATTGCGGAGATCTCGCCGACATAGTCGATGTGAATGGTGCCATCGTTTTCGGGGCGAATGCCGCGGAAAACCTTGGTATCGGCGATGGAATCGCCACCAGCATCGTCGACAACATCGATAGAGGTGTTGTCGCCGCCATTCAGAGAAAACACAGATCGGCTCGTGGCTTCGGGCAGGTCGGAAGCCTCTGCAAAAAGCAGATGCACTTCGTAGATTCCAGGATCGACGGGAAAGACGCAATGAGCGTGGCCGCGAACTCCGCCCAGAAAAATAGCCGGGTCTTCCGTGCCTGCAATCCGTTGGCTCGATTCGGAGAGGTTGTCGCCGCCTGTACAATAATTCCCTGGCATCCAGGTATATCCCGCGTGATCGATGTAGGACCCGCGGCCCTTACCCAACAAGGCTCGCACGGAATGTCCTTTTACGACACTGCTCGTCTTGACGTCTGGAGCAGCGCCTGCGGTCGAATGCGTTCTCGTATGCATCTCCTCAAGCAGGACTCCTCCGAGCAGGACACAGAATGCCAATGCAACTCCGGATATCAGCCATTTCCGGCGTCCTGCGCCAGGCTTAACCACGATTTCTTCAGCGGATGAAGAAGCATGAATCGTGCTTCCAGGCCCGGAGGAGGGCAACTTTGCAGTCTCCTCCCTGTGGACGAAGGAGGGCGCATACTGCCCGGCTGGAATCTGGATTTGTACGGGACGCGAGGCTCCGGGGTCCGCATAGATTTCCTGGAGGCGTTTTCGCAATTGATGGGCGGTCACACGGACGATTGTGTCCAGCTGGGGATTGAAATCACTTCTGCGTCCGAGAGCTTCAACGGCGAGCGCCTGCTCGGTGATCTGACTAGCCTTACCCTCGAAATGCTTCTCACAGATGAACGTCAGCATCTGGGCGAGGTTGTGGGAGCGGCCTAACACTCCAGAAGTCAACAACCAATCGAGTTCATTACGCTCTATTTCACTCGCGTTAGGATCAGTTGCCACTTATCAGGTGACTCCGCGTTGGTGTCAAAGTGATTCTACATGAATGTCTCAGGGCTGGAACTCCTGGAATGCCCGAGTGCAGACACTCGGAGTAAGCGCCCTCCGCTGTTCACCTTCCTTAATCCTTTCCTAACAAGTATTTAACGGCGATCATTAACAACGTTAACGTGGTGTGCGGGTGGGGCTCCCTAACCGATTTACTTTCCCCTTTTCCGGCTGTCTTCGTATCTGTGACTTCATTCACAATTTCGATCACACAGATTTCACTTCAAAATCACAAGACAGCGAACAAAGTTAATCGCTAGGCTTGCACGAATCAATTTGACTCCGTTTCTTTACCTCGTAGAAATCCCCGGTCAATGTTGTTGCCTGTTTCCGGCGATCTCGACGAGGGAGAAGCGAGAGGGGTGATTTTCAGATGAATGCCGGCAGAATCGCATTTGGGCCCCCTTTGGCGTTCATTCCGGCCGTGAAGCAAGAGAGGAAAGCGCACAGGATCTCATTGCGCGTTTCTCAGCGAGGGGACCCTCAAATGTTGGAAAAGCAGACCATGTGGGTACACTTTGAGCATGGCCGCATAAGGAATCAAGGAGCGACACATGAAGTCAGTTTTTCGGAGGCGGTCATTCAAGGCATTTGCGGGTAAAAGACCGAATCTGTTCTTTCACCTGGCAGGTTTCGTACTTTTGTTCGGGCTGGCACTCCTGCCTGCCGGGGCGCAACAAATTACCGGAGCCATTGTTGGTACCGTGAAGGACCAACAGGGCGCGGTGGTCAACACGGCCACGGTCAAGGCAACCAACGTAGATACGGGGTTCACCCGTTCGGCGCCGGTGAACGGAATTGGCGAGTTCCGTATCGATTACCTTCCGGTCGGCAAGTACACCGTCCAGGCGGACGCTACGTCCTTTGAGCGCTATGTGCAAGAGAACCTCGCCCTCGACGTTAGCCAGACATTGTCGCTTGACATCAAACTGGTAGTGGGCGCGCAGGATACTACCGTCATGGTCACTGAGGCTCCCCCAGAGGTCAATACGACCGACGCGGTATTGGGCCGGACCATTGAACCGGCCGAGATCATTGGCCTGCCGCTGGTCAACCGCAACGCCTACGCGGAACTCTCGCTCACACCGGGCATCATGTACAACACCGCCGGCGCCACCAATTCCGCCGCCGCCACCCCCAATTTCCAGGTTGGACTGCCGTCCACAGATGTCCAGATCAACGGCGGGCTCGACTCCGGCAACGGAACCGTCGCATTTTATCTGGATGGCGGCAACAACATCACCGGTATGCGCAACTACGGCAACCCGGCTCCCAACCCCGACGCAATCGAAGAGTTCCGCGTCGATACCAGCGCATACTCGGCTGAATACGGCCAATTCTCCGCCGCTGTCGTCTCTGTAATCACAAAGTCGGGAACAAACAAGTTCCACGGCGGTTTGTTCGAGTTCAACCGCAATACCGACCTCAATGCTTATACGTGGCAAATCCCAGCAGCTACCACCAAGGCTCCTTTCCACCGCAATAACTTCGGCGGAACCTTCGGCGGCCCCATCAAGAAGGATAAGTCCTTCTTCTTCTTCAGCTATGCCGGCCTGCGCCAGATACAAGGCACGTCCGTCACAGGCGCTGTGGTGCCCACGGCTAACGAGCGCCTGGGCGACTTTACCGGGGACGGGCTGACCTCAGGCCTTATTTACAAGCCGGGCACGGGTAAAACGGTCCTCGAGAATGGCGCAAACTCTGGCCCCGGCTGCTCGGCCGCGGAGGTTAGTGCTGGTGCTACCGGTGGTGGGGCTCCTACCGCCGGGTATTGCATTGCGCAAGCCGACCTGGACACGACCGCTCTAGCTCTCACGAACACGAAAAACACAAACCTTGTTTCCATTCCGTTGCCGTCGCCCACCGGCGTCCTTCAGACAAAAACTGGCGGCCAAACATACTCCACCATTTACAACACTCCGACAGACTCAGACGAATACCTTGCAAAGTACGACGAGTCGATCGGGAGCAAGGACCATTTGGGAGTGACCTACTTCTATATCAACACCACGTCAACTCCCAGCGGAGGCGGCAACGTCAATTGGACCGGAGTTGAATCCCATTCCGGTCAGACGAATGCCAACATCAGCGACGTTCACACCTTCAGCGCCAATGTCGCCAATCAAACCTGGCTTACGTTCACGCGGGCCATGGGCGGACGCACGATGATCCCTGTCACCGGCCCAGCCGACCAAACCCTCGGTAGTTTCGGCTCGAACTTCACCATCCAGGGACCGGCTGCACTGCCGCAACTGACAGGTGCCGGCTTTAACACGGGTAACCCGAATGCCGGCCCGGTCACGGGTTCCGACAACTACGAGCTACGCGACATGGTCAGCATGACAAAGGGCAAGCACAACCTGGACCTTGGCGGTGAGTTCGCTCTCGACAAGACCATGTTCCTTGCCAACCTGAATAACTACGGCGAGATTACTTTCTCGACCACCGCGCCCACCAGCACCGGTGTTGCGATGGCTGACTTTATGACCGGCCAAATCAGCGGGTTTGAACAGGATTCGCCTTATACCACGCATCTAAGCACGTGGCACACAGCGTTTTTTGCGCAGGACAACTACCGCATCACGCCCCGTTTCACCGCCAATCTCGGAGTCCGCTGGGATATCGATGCGCTTCCCGTGGATGCCCATAACAGGACCGAGTCGTTCATTCCCGGCCAGCAATCCACTGTAGCTCCTGGAGCTCCGGTCGGCACGCTGTTCCCTGGGGACAAGGGCATCGGTCGCGGCATCGTCAGCACGCCGTGGGCCCACATTTCGCCTCGCGTCGGTTTTGCATGGGATCCGTTTGGGGATGGCAAAACCTCGATTCGCGCAGCAGCGGGCATCTTCTACGGCTCTATCAGCGGCAATGAGTGGAACCAGCCCGGCAACAACATTCCGTTCGCCGTTCGCAACAACTTTGGCTCCGAAACCTCTCTCACCAACATTTACAATGTCGGATTCCCAAGCACGGCTGCGGGTGGCGGCATCTTCCCGTACACCTATAATCCGGCGAATCCGAAATTCTTCCCGAGCCTGGGTATTGAAGCTATCCCGACGAATTTCAAAGATTCGTCGGTCTACCAGTTCAACATGAGCGTGCAGCGTGAATTGCCTTACAAGATCAGCACGACGGTTGCTTATGTCGGCAACCTTGGCCGTCACCTGTCAACCTTCATCGACGGCAACTACGCGCCGTACGCAACTGTAAACTCTTCCGGCGGCGCGTTAGTCGGCGCTGTCGCCACTACATCGGCAAGCCAGGAGCAACGTCGTCAATACGATGCCGGCATATACGGTACCGCCGGCACTCTGGGCGGAATCACCTACCTGCTCTCAGACCAGACCTCCAACTATAACTCGCTTCAAGTCTCGGCGACCAAGCAGATGTCCCGCGGCTTCACAGTCAGCGGTTTCTATGTCTGGAGCCGCGCGCTGGAAAGCGGAGAGTTTGTGGAGAATGGAGAGATGACCGGTGCGCAGGATTACGGCGTGCTTGGCAAGCCCTTCACCGCGCAAAACAACTCCATGGGCGCCCTCGGCGGCGGCCTTGGGGAGGAATATCAACTCATGGCTAACAACCGGGACGGCAATGCTGCCCTCTCCGGCATGTGGAACATCAACTACTTCCACGGACCGAACAAGATCGTCAGTGAAGTTGCCAACGGCTGGACGATCTCACCCATCGTCTATTTGCAGGCCGGCCTGCCGTTTACCGTTTCATCCGGAGCCAACTATAACTTTGACTCGAAGGGCAACAGCCGCCCCAACTTTACAGGCGTTAACCCCAACCTCAGCCCACACCGCTGCCGTGTATGCGGCGCAGGGAGCCAGAGCCCAACCAGCGTCACTACGCAATGGTTCAACAGCACGTATGTCAAGGCTGACAAAACGAATATGGCGGCAGCCAGCGCGGCTGGGATGTCGTACATTCTCAACGGACCGGGCGTTACTGGCGGCATCGGCCCCGGCGGCGCAGATGGCAACGTGAGACGCGGCTCCCTCATCGGACCAGGCCTCAAGGATATGGATGCGGCACTGTTGCGCGACGTGAACATCGAGGGGAAAATGACGTTCCAGTTCCGCGCCGAAGTCACCAACGTCATGAACTGGGTCAGCCTCGGCCTGCCCTCTTCCGGAAACATCACGAATAGCGCTCAGGGCACTATCACTGGAAACGCCGGCACCCAGCGCCTCATTCAGGTTGGCGGCCGGTTAACCTTCTAACCTAACTCGAAACGAGTGAAAACCCGGCGTGCTCTTCCGACAGCAATCAGGGTGGAGGAGCACGTCGCAAATGAACACCGCGGGTCGAAGCCGGGGCCAAACCGAATGGGTGAACCGCAAACTCTGAAATCGCCAGGTTCAAGCTGGCGGCATCTCGAAGTTCTATCTTGATCGATACTGCCGGCTGGTTCGAAGGAGCCGGAAATCGACCCGGAGATGGATCGTCCATCGGTTAAGAACAACGCCTCGCATGATGACCTTCAATCCTCCGCCGGCTTCAGAGACAAACGCTGTCGGCTAATCCGGATCGAGTTGCGTTTTAAAGCCCAAGTGACCGTCTAACTCGGTTCCCTTTGCAGGGATGGGAGCCTCCATCCATCACTATCTTGTTCTATGTAACGCCGAATCCCACTAAGGAACTTCGATGAAAGCCAGGCTCTGCATCAGTTTTGCGTTTCTCTTTATCGGTCAAATGTTTCTCTACGCCCAATCATCTTCAACCGTTTTGGCTGATGTGGATCATCGTCAGAGCATGAACCTTAACGGCGACTGGCATTTCATCGTCGATCAATACGCGACTGGTCTTTATACGTTCCACCATGAATTGCGCAAGGATGGATTCTACCTGAATGGCGCCGCCGAACCGGGAAGCGATCACCTGGTCGAATACGATTTCGCAAAGTCTCCCACATTAAAGGTTCCTGGAGACTGGAATACGCAGAACGCCCAGCTTTTCTACTACGAAGGCTTGGTCTGGTATCAGCGAGACTTCGACTTTCAGCCCCAGGCCCACCATAGAACTTTTTTGCATATTGGTGCGGCAAACTACAAAGCACTCATCTGGATCAACGGGCAACATGTCTGCGATCACGAAGGTGGCTTCACCGCCTTCGACTGTGAAGCCACGCAGCAGCTGCACGCCGGAAAGAACTTTATCGTGGTTGCGGTCGACGATACGAGGCAGGCCGATGGAATTCCCACGGCAACAACCGATTGGTTCAACTATGGAGGCATCACCCGCGATGTAGCCCTCGTTGAGGTGACCGACAGCTTCATTGACGACTACGATCTTCACCTCAATCATGAACGCACAGCGGTGGTCGGATGGATCCATGTGCAGGATGCAAGCCCAGGGGCAACGATCACCGTTGCGATTCCCGAGGCCAATTTGTCGGTGACCTCGCACCTGGATTCCAGTGGAAAAGGATCGATCCGGATTCCAGCAACCGGCTTGCAACTCTGGTCTCCCGAACAACCCAAACTCTACCGCATTCTGCTTTCTGCGGGAGACGACAAACTGGAGGATGAAGTCGGCTTCCGAACCATCGAAACGGACGGTCAGAATATTTTGCTCAACGGAAAGTCGATCTTTCTGCGCGGTGTCTCCATTCATGCGGAGGCGCCTTTTCGCGGAGGTCGCGCCAACAACGACAAGGATGTCGAAACGCTGCTTGGATGGGCGCGTGAGCTGGGTTGCAACTATGTGCGCCTCGCCCACTATCCTCATGACCAGCGGATGACTCGCGCTACCGATCGTCTCGGCATCATGGTCTGGTCGGAGATTCCGGTTTACTGGGCCGAGCATTTTGAAGACCCGGCGGTACTCAGGAAAGCGCAACAACAATTGAGTGAGGAGATTCGCCGCGATCGTGACAAGGCATCGATTGTTCTCTGGTCCATCGCCAACGAAACGCCAAACACCCCGGAGCGAACGCGATTCCTCAAGACCCTTGCAAGCGATGTACGGGCTCTCGATTCCTCTCGCCTCGTTACCGCAGCCCTGTTGGTTCGCACAAAAGGTCACGATAAATATATCGACGACTCGCTAGGCGATGCTCTCGATGTGATCGGCGCCAACGAGTACATCGGATGGTATGAACAGCGGCCCGAGGACGCCGATACCACTGTGTGGCACATCGCCTTTAACAAGCCGCTGATCATCAGCGAATTCGGCGCCGACGCAAAGGCCGGATTGCACGGAGCGGAGACTGAACGTTGGACAGAAGAATACCAGGCTAATGTCTTCCGACATCAACTGGGCATGTTGAACCGAATCCCCCAACTGCGTGGCATGAGTCCGTGGATACTGGTGGATTTTCGTTCCCCAAGACGAATGCTGCCCGGCGTGCAGGACGGCTATAACCTCAAGGGACTGATCTCCGATCAAGGTGAAAAGAAACAGGCTTTCTTNNGGGAATGTCAACGTTGCTGATCCAGCCATGAAAATATGCGATAATTCGCGTTTTTGTCTAAGCAGGTTTATCGAAGATCGACTGATGTGGGCTGTCGGTTGCGGTTGTGAACGGACAGGCTCTGAAACCACGCGAGGTGTCTCAGCGCGCATGAGTTTTACAGGAATCGCCTTATCGCATTTTGGTTTTGACAAGATTAACGTCGCATACTTCGGGAATTGCGACGACGACAACGAGTCCCCAAAGTGCTCCAAGCCTTGGCCAAAGTCGGCGTTAGCTTGGCCTGGTCCTTCCAAGCCACCTCTGCAGTGTGATTTTCCACCAGCCATTTATCAACCTGGAAACGCGCTCAGGCGATTTTGGCGTGAAGCCAGAATTCCTCCCGGCCACATGGGCGTTTTTCAGGCCTAATAACGGCAAGAACGCGGAACAAGTGCAGCGCGGGGAAATCGCCGCAAATTCCTAGCCACCATCGCCAAAGTGTCTGGTGAGAATATTCCAACAGCCGAAGTCGTTGATCGTGCTGCCAAACAAATACGGCAGAAAGGGGGAAAAGAGACAGAGCTGTGTCTGAAGTATCGGCTACGCGAGGAGAAAATCCGGGTTCCAAAGTAGTTGTCTGTCAAAGTGAGCAATTTTGAACAGACCTGCGCCGCCAAGGAAGCTGTTATCAGTCAGGCGGGCTTCAAAAACCGAAACTCAAGTATCGTGTGGGGCTGCTGGAAGCCAAAACGGAAATTCCGGATTGTTATCTTCGCCTTGAAATTCCAGCAAATCTGGAATTCGAAGGAAGTGGGGGAATTGGTTATGAGTATCTTCCCGATGTCACCTGGGCGTCGGCGCGTTGATAGGCGC
>PLSH01000430.1 GCA_003165095.1 Acidobacteriaceae bacterium | reverse complement strand
TCGCATGTCGCTGAAAACAAACGGCTTCTTTGCAGAGATGGGGGGGGGGCACCCCCCAGAGAAACAATCCTGAAGAACCGAAACGTGTACGGAGCTCCGTCAAATCTGGCTCAGTCGCGCCAAGTGTCACGCACCCGGCCCGCACAAACTGATCACTGACCACTTGCGGCTCACCGCTGCTCACTGTTCACCGTTCACTACTTCACTATTTCACTACTTCACTGTTTTTCTGACCACTGACCACTGACCACTGATCACTAATCACTAATCTCCGATCCCTGATCCCTGATTCTTAAAGGAGCGCCATCCATGCCCGGAAGCCGCCACATCTTGAAACACATCACCTTAGGCGTCGATGAAGTTACATACAACCGGGCCCGCATCTGGGCTGCCCGCCGTCACACGTCAGTCTCCGCCGTTGTCCGCTACCTGCTTCAGCGTCTCCCCGGACTCCCCGCCGCCCGCGAGTTCCAGGCCCTCAAACTCCAACCCGCTGCGTCCCCGGCTGAGGCCCCGCACCGCCCCACAGCGGAGGAGATAGCCGCCTTCACGGCCCCGCCACCCTCCAAAATGTGATTTTGGGGCTGTGAAACTGTACACGCACACATAAATAGAACATTATAAACAGTTTACAAACCGCAATACAGCCGCTGATACAGACTGTATCCTCGAAAACTGAAAGCTAAGGGCTCAATGTTGCGAGCTCGCAGCCAAACCCCTACGGCCCGCAGTCCCTGACCACTGATCACTAAACCCGCGGTTACAAGAAAACGCGGCAAAGCGCGCCCACCAATCCCGGAATATCGGAAGGATTCGCCTCCGCAGCCGGCTCCCAGCCCAGTTCCCGAAGCGTCTGGCTGGTAACGGGACCGATCGAGATCGCCGGAACGCCGTCCAATGGAAAAGCAATTCCAGCTCTCCTTGCCAGCTCCGCAAGATGCATCGCGCTTGAGGAACTGGTGAACGTAGCCGCGTCGATTCCCTCGCCGAGAGCCCGCTGCAACTGCTCCTGCACGGCGTCCGGCACAACGTTCCGATAGGCATCGGCCACGTCGACCTCTGCTCCAGCGGCACGCAGTGCGTCGGGAATCACGTCCCGCGCAATAGCCGCGCGCGCCAGCAATATTCTCTGTCCCGCGGAGCGCCTCTGAAGCGACTCGACCAGAGACTCCGCAACATAAGATTCTGCAACCAGCGTCACATCGAAGCCTGCTTCGCGGGCAGCTGCTGCTGTAGCCTCGCCCACTGCGGCAACCTTCAAGGTCGGCGATGGCGCCAGCCGCAAACCCCGCTCGGCAGCACGGGAAACCACCGCGCGAACCGTGTTGGCGCTGGTGAAAATCAGCCAATCGTAGCTGTTCAATTCGCCAAGAGCGCTGTCCAGCGCGGCGTAGCTCTCCGGCGGCCGGATTTCGATCACCGGAACCTCTACCGGCTCCGCGCCCAGCTCCCGCAGCGCGTCGCTGAGCTTCCCTGCCTGGTGCGCGGCGCGAGTCACCAGCACGCGGCGCCCGGCGAGCGGCAAGCTCACTGCGCTCCTCCAGGTCCGGGCGCAAGCAGCGCTCCGGCTCCGGACTTGAGAAGCATCTTGGCGGCAACGCGGCCCAGCGAAACTGCATCGTGGTGGTCGCGCGGCGCACTATGAAAGATGCGTACGATCGCGCCCGTCTCCGGCGACGCTACCACGCCGAGAATCTCATCGAGCGGACCTGAATCCTCGCCCTTCCTGATGGCCGAAAGATTCTGCCGGCAATGAATGCCGATCGGCACCTGGCAGCCTCCGCCCAATGCGGCCAGCGCAATGCGTTCGGCGGTCACCGCGAACCGCGTGTCCGGGTCATCGAGAAACGAAAGCGCCTCCATGATGCCGTAGTCGTCGCGGCGAGTCTCGATGCCCAGCGCGCCCTGGCCCGCGGCCGGGCAAAATTGAGTGGCATCCAGGCGCTCGCGGACCCAGTCCGTCTTGCCCAGTCGATCGACGCCGGCCGCGGCCAGCAGTATCGCGTCCACTTGGCCTTCCCCAAGCTTGCGCAAGCGGGTGTCTACGTTGCCGCGAAACTCCACCGCCTCAATGTCCGGGCGGATGGCTTTCAACTGTGCGCAGCGGCGCTGGCTGCTGGTGCCCACGCGCGCGCCCTGCGGCAACGAAGCAAGATTCTGGTATTTGCGCGAGATGAATACATCGCGCGGATCTACGCGCGGTGGCGTGGCCGCAAGCGCGAACGGCTCGGGCAGCTCCGTAGGCAGATCCTTGAGCGAGTGAACCGCGAGTTGGATTTGCCCATGGGCCAGCGCTTCCTCAATCTCCTTCGTAAACATCCCCTTGGTGCCGACCTGCGCGAAAGTGGCGTCCTGCATGCTGTCGCCCGTGGTCTTGATAATTTCGATTTCAACCGAGTGGCCCCGGGCGCGCAGCAGGCCTGCAATGTGGTTGGCCTGCCAGAGAGCGAGTTGAGAACCGCGGCTGCCAATGCGCAGATTCATAAATGGGCCTCCACCCGTGGCCTGTTAACCGCCGCGGATTCAGATTCCTTGGGTTGGATAGGTTCAGTGGTGGCTTCGTTCGCTGCTGCCTGCTGCTCCGGTTCCTGGTGCGCTGCAGGCGAGACGGACCATTCGTTGCAAAGCACGTCGAGGCGGGCAGCATCGCCTTCGCGGGCGGCTTGCTTCAGCGCCTGCATGGGCGGATGAAGGAACTTGTTTACCAGTCCCCGCGTCAGGGCTTCCACCGCGGCAGCCTGCTCGGGTGTCAGCGTGCCCAGACGGGCATGAATGCGCTGGATTTCTGCCTGGCGAATCTCTTCGGCCTTGCGCTGCAATGCTACAATCGCCGGTGCCACGTTGACCGTGCGCTGGTGCTGGCTGAATCGCTCTACCTCTGAGGCAATCAGCGTCTCCGCGTCGATGGCCTGGCGGCTGCGCTCTTCCATGTGCGCCGCAGCTACCTGCTGCAAGTCGTCGATGTCGTAGACAAATATGCCGTCCAGCTTGTTCATCTCCGGATCCACGTCCCGCGGGACGGCGATATCGATGAAGAACATGGGACGGTTGCGACGGCGATGCAGGAAGACCAGCCCGTGCTCGCGGCGGAAAATATGATGCGGCGCGCCGGTCGAGCTGATCACGATGTCTGCGCTGCCAGCCGCCTCGTACACCTGCTCAAACGGCACAACCTGCGGAACAACGGACCCCTGAAACTCCTCCGCCATGCGGCGGGCGCGCTCGTGGGTACGGTTGGTCACCAGGATCGCGCCGGCTCCCTGCTGCACCAGGTGGCGCGCGGCAATCTCGCTCATCTTGCCCGCTCCAACCAGGAACACGGTGCGGCCCTGCAGCGATCCGAAGATCTTGCGCGCCATGTCGACGGCCACTGAGGCGATTGAAACCGAATTCGAGCCGATGCCGGTCTCCGACCGGGCTCGCTTTGCGGCGGCAAACGCGCTCTGCAACAGGTGTTCGAGCTGGCCGCCAACCGTTCCGGCGGCGCGCGCTGCTGCAAATGCCTCTTTCACCTGGCCCAGAATCTGCGGCTCGCCCACCACCATCGAGTCCAGGCTCGCTGCCATGCGAAACAGATGCCGGACCGCCTCCTGGTCGCGGTATTCGTAGAGATGCGGTCCCAGCACCGAGGGATCGATGCCGAAATGGTCTGAGAGAAAGCCGGTCAGCTGAACTTCCGGATCTTCAACCGCGGCCAGGATCTCCACACGATTGCAGGTGGATACGATCATGCACTCCACCACGCCCGGAGTGTCCGCAAGGGCCCGAGTGGTTTCCGGCAAATCGTCGCGGGAAATAGCCACGCGCTCCCGCAGCGCGATGGGCGCCGTCTTGTGGTTGACGCCAATGAGAGCCAGCGTCATTGGGGACCGAACCTGTGCACGTGGCTGAAAAGGTTAGCGGCCCAAACCACCATCATCGCCACCAGCACCGCGCCGGAGACATAAGCGGCACGCCGGCCGCGCAAGCCTGCGCTGCGCCGCACCAGCAGCAGGAGAACGTAAAATCCCCAACTGATAAACGATGCAATAACTTTGGGATCGAGGAAATAAGCCGCGCCGAGATCGGTTTCCTGCACCAGCACCGCGCCGATCACTAGGCCGATCGTCATGCACGGAAAGCCGAACTCGAGCGTGGCATGCGCAATGCGCTCCAGCGTATCGAGCGGGGGCAGCCAGTCGAATGGCGCCCACCACGAAGACGTGTCAGGCCTGGGCTTGGATTTGATCCGCCGTTCCTGCACCAGGTAGAGCATTGAGGCCAGCAGGCTGAAGCAAAGCGCGGCATACGCCAGCAGCAACGCGATGATGTGTGCGACCAGCCAGCTGTTGCGCACCCCCTGCGATGGGAATGTATAGCGGTCGACGCCCAGCGCGGGAATAAAAACCAGGAAAAATGTTACCGGCAACGCGAAGATTCCAAGAGAGATCGCATCATAGAGCCACCAGACGAGGAAAAATCCTCCAGCCACGGCGAATCCCAGCAGAGACTCGATCTCGCGCACCCCAACCGGCATCCAGCGATGCGCCTGAACCAGCATTTCAACCACGGACACAAAGTGAAAAAAGAAGGCCATGCCGCCCACATGAACGCACGTACGGCGCCAGCGGTCCAGCGAATAAAGCACGGCCGGAAACACCGTGATACACGCCGCCGCGTAGAGAATAGCCGCAACTCGTAGCCAGAGAAGGAACATCTCGATCTAAACCTTAAGGCCTTAGGGATCAGTATACTGTGATGCAAATCACCAACTAGGCTTGCGCACGCGGCTTCCGGCTCACCTGAAACGGCGTCGCCACGTTGGTAGTTCCAGAGTAAATCGTGTGCCGAAGTCCTCGTTTGAACTTTTCTCTTTCGATCGCCCGCCCCCCCCGATCGGCCTCCGCCGCTCTTACCGCGTCTCGTTCTCCGTCGACTTGGCTCGCGCAAGCCCAGCCGGGCTACCCCTTTACCATCCCGTCACGGTACTCTTGAAGGCAACGTGATCAAAGCAGACTCCCAGTCCCCGGCTCCGCTGCTTCTCTCTTCGGACAAGCCCACTCCCGATGAACTGGTGCTCTCATCCCCGCCGGCGGATAAGAGTGCATCCGAATTCACGACAATCGCGCACTCCGCCGACAAGGGTCATAACGAGCTCACCCCGTTCATGCGCCAGTGGACCTCGGCCAAGCGCGAGAATCCCGATGCGCTGCTGTTCTTCAGGATGGGAGACTTCTACGAGCTGTTCTACGACGATGCCGCGGTGGCTAGCCGGGAGTTGCAACTCACGCTGACCGCCCGGGATAGAGAAAAGCAGATTCCCATGTGCGGCGTTCCCTATCACGCCGTCGAGGGGTACCTGGCGCGGCTCCTGCGCAAGGGGTACCGGATTGCACTCTGCGACCAGATGGAGGATCCGAAGCTCACTAAAAAGATCGTCCGGCGCGAGGTCACTCGGGTTCTCACCCCTGGAACCGCGATGGATGCGGGCTTGGGCCAGGAACAGAACAATTTTCTGGCCGCGTTGTACGAGGCAAAGCCGGCAAAAGAGCCTGTCTGCGCCGTAGCGCTGCTCGATCTCTCCACCGGAGAATTCCGCACCTCGGAGTTCTCCGGCAAGAACGCGCGCCAGTTGGCGCTGGATGCCATTTTGATGGCTGCCCCGAGCGAAATTCTGGTAGCGGCAAGCGCGGAGTTGCCCGCCGCGTTCGAGCGCATTCCAGCGCGCACGCGTGTGGAAGACTGGGTCTGGACGCGTGACTTTGCCGTGCCCCTTGTCTCCCGGCAATTGAACGTTCACTCCCTCGAAGGGTTTGGGCTTGACGGCCATGACGCGGCGGCGATTGCCGCCGGTGCCGTGCTTCATTACGTCCGCACCACGCAGAAGAACGAAGCGCTGCACGTAGATTCGCTCCGCTTCGAAGAGCATTCCGGAGCGCTCGAACTTGACCAGGTGACGGTGCGGAATCTTGAACTGGTCGAGCCGTTGTTTGCTGGGCAGGACGACCGCGTAACCCTGTTCAGGACGCTCGACGCATGCCTGACGCCGATGGGCAAGCGGCTGTTGAGAGCCACGATTCTGCGCCCTCTAAACGATGCTGCCGCCATTGAGTCGCGCTACGAAGCCGTGGGCGAAGCGCACGCAGACCTGCTGCGGCGCGAGGAGATTCGCAGGGCATTCTCCGGGATTCTTGATTTGGAGCGCTTGCTGGCTCGCCTCAGCCTGGATTCGGCCGGCCCGCGCGATCTGCGTGCAATGGCGGCCAGCCTGGCCCGGCTGCCGGGGTTGAAGGCGGCGCTGGATGCCATGGCCGCGCCGCAATGGAGCGCGATAGCTGCGCATCTTGACACGCTCGACGACGTGACCGCGAGGATCGCGCGCACCCTGGTGGCCGAGCCCCCGTTGACCCTGGTTGATGGCGGCGCGATCGCTCAGGGTATCGATGGGGAGCTGGACGATCTGCGCGCGGTTTCGACCACCGGGCGCCAGGCGATCGCGGCCATCGAGGAGCGGGAACGCCAGAGAACGGGCATCGGCTCGCTGAAGGTGCGGTATAACTCGGTGTTCGGGTATTACATCGAGATTACGAAAGCCAACCAGGCGCTTGCTCCGGCCGATTATGAGCGCAAACAGACCCTGGTAAATGCGGAGAGGTTTACAACCCCGGAACTGAAAGAGTATGAGCGCAAGATTCTCACCGCGCACGACCGGTGCATCGAGATTGAGAAACGCATCTTCGCGGAGCTCAGAAAAACCGTACTGGGAAGCGCCGGCCGTATCCGCAGAAGTTCGGCCGCCGTGGCGGAGGCCGATTTGCTGGCCTGCTTCGCGCACCTGGCAGCGGGACGGCGGTATGCTAGGCCGCATCTCGACGAAGAGCCGGTCCTGGAGGCCGTTGCCGCACGCCATCCAGTCATCGAGCAATGGATGGAGGAGACACGCGAAGGCCGCTTCATTGCCAACGACGTGTATTTGAGCGCCACCGATGACGGTCCCAGCCTGCTGCTGATTACCGGACCGAATATGGGCGGCAAGAGCACTTATCTGCGCCAGGCCGCAATGATGGTGCTGATGGCGCAGATGGGCAGCTTTGTGCCCGCGGAGAGCCTGCGCCTGGGGCTCGTCGACAGGATTTATACGCGCATTGGCGCCAGCGATAACGTGGCTCGCGGGCGTTCGACCTTCATGGTGGAGATGACGGAGACAGCCACGATTTTAAATTCGGCAACCAGGCGGTCGCTGATTCTGCTCGACGAGATGGGGCGCGGCACAGCGACCTTCGACGGCCTTAGCCTGGCCTGGGCCACGGTCGAGTTTCTGCACGCGGAGACGGGCGCGCGAACCCTGTTCGCCACCCATTATCACGAGCTGACCATGCTGGCGGAGAAGCTGCCACGGGTACGGAATCTGCGCGTCGGCGTGAAAGAGGCGGCGGATGGAATCGTCTTTTTGCATAACATTGAGCCTGGGGCTGCAAGCAAGAGTTATGGAATTGAAGTGGCGCGGCTGGCCGGACTCCCGACCGCCGTAATTGAGCGGGCCAAGCGCGTGCTCAAGCAGCATGAAAGGCAGGAGCGGCAGAGCGTGCAAGCTGAAACCGCCGCAGAGCCCATGCAGTTGACCATCTTCACGCCGTTGTCGCAGAGGATTGTGGACAGGATTGAAGCCACGGATGTGAACTCGCTCACACCGCTCCAGGCGCTGAATTTGCTCGAAGAGCTGCAACAGGAACTGAAGGACAAGGATCAAGGATGAAACGCGAATTAAAGGTGAAGAGATGACAGCGAATTTGCGCCAGGCAGTGGGCAGTCTGCTGGTGGTCGGCCTTGGCGGCACCGAGCTGACAGGCCTCGAACGCGAGTGGCTCAGATTGGTCCGTCCCGGCGGAGTGATTCTCTTCAAGCGCAACATTGTGGATGCCTCGCAGACCCGCGCTCTGCTCGATGAAGCCACCGGCCTTGGAGCGAGTCACAGCGTCCGTTGCGTGGATGTTGAGGGCGGTACCGTGAACCGACTGCGCGACGCGCTGGCCGCGCTACCTTCCGCACAGGCTGTCGGATCGGCCACGCGAAAAATGCGCAAGCCTGCGCTGGCCGTCGAATTCGGCGAGTTGATTGCCCGGGCCGTGAAGGCCTTTGGGTTCAACACCACTTTGGCGCCGGTCGTGGATCTGGCCTTGCCCGAAGCAGGCGAAATATTGGGCTCCCGGCCTCCGGGAACGAATGCCGCTGAGGTTACCGAGTTCGCGCAAGCCTTTCTGCGTGGCCTGGCGGCGCACGGAGTCGTAGGATGCGGAAAGCACTTCCCGGGACTTGGCGGCGCGGTCAGCGATACCCATTTTGTGACTCCTGAGATCGGGCGCACCTGGCGCCAAATATGGGAGCGGGACCTGGTTCCGTATCGTGAGTTGCACGCCGCCATGCCGATGATCATGATGAATCATGCTGCGTATCCCTCCACGCCCGGCAAAAATCGCCCCGCCAGCGCCTCGAAATTTTGGATCACGAGTGTGCTGCGCAAGCGCATCGGTTATCGCGGCATCATCCTTTCCGACGATTTGGAGATGGGCGGCATCCTCAAGTTTCTCCCCGTGGATGAAGCTGCGATTGCGGCCGTTCGCGCCGGCAGCGATCTGCTTGAAATCTGTCATAGCGCGGAACTGATCCTGCGCAGTTATGAGGCGCTGATTGTCGAAGCTGAGCGTTCCGTGGCCTTTCGCAAGCTGCTCCTCGCCCGGGCGCGTGAAGCATCGCGAAAGCGCGCACGCCTGTATCCAAATCAAGTGTCGCGCCCCTTGTCCACAAAGCAGCTTGACGCGCTCCGGGATCGGATGTTCCGATTCCGTGAGCGGGTCGCGGCCAGTGGGACATACACGATCAGCCCCAGGGCAGCGGCGCCCGCGGAGACATCATGAGCGTGAAGGCGATGACCGTGGCAGGCATCATGAGCGGCACCTCGGCCGATGGAATCGATGTAGCCGTGGTGCGGATTACGCCGGGCAAACTGCACCCGCAGTTGCGCCTGGTCGCGCATGAAGGCTTCAAATTCCCTGCTCCGCTGCGGCGCGCAGTTCTGGCGGCGATGAACGCGGCCTCGACCTCAACGGCGGAGCTGGCGAGGTTGAATTGGCGGCTGGGCATCGCGTACGCTGAGGCCGTTGAAGCCATGCTTGCGCGGCACAAAGTCAAGCTCGACCTGGTTGGGTGTCACGGGCAGACGCTCTATCACCAGCCTGAGGCTGAAGCGTTCGCGGGTAGGAGATTTGCCTGCACCTGGCAGGCAGGCGAGGCACAGGTAATTGCGTCAAGGCTGCGCGTTCCCGTGGTTTCGAACTTTCGCCCGGCGGATTTGCTGGCCGGAGGACAAGGCGCGCCGCTGGTGCCGCTGCTCGATTATGTGCTGTTTGCCGATGCGAGGCGCGGGCGGGTGCTGCAAAACATTGGAGGCATCGCCAATCTCACGGCCATTCCCGCGGCTGCGTATGCCGATGCCGTGATTGCGTTCGACACCGGCCCCGGGAACATGGTCGTCGATTGGCTCGCGGAAGAGTTGTTCGGCAAGGCCTTCGACAGAAACGGCGCCCTGGCTTCGCAGGGTGCAGTGCTGCAGCCGGTGCTGGCTGCGGCCTTGCGCCATCCGTATTTCAAGCTGAAGCCGCCACGCACTGCCGGCCGCGAGCAGTTCGGAAGAGCGTTTGCCGCGGATTTCCTCAAGGCTTGCCACGCAATCAGCGCGAAGGGTGAAGATGCTTTGGCCACGGCCACAGCGCTGACCGCGGAGACGATTGCGCGCAGCTATGCGCGATTTGTGCAGCCGGCGATGAGGGTACGCGGGGTTGACTACATCGTCTCCGGAGGCGGCGCGCGCAACTTGACGCTGATGGCCATGTTGAAACTGCGGTTGGAGCCGCTTGGCTGCGAACTGGCCGCGAGCGAGGAATTTGGATTGCCCGCCGAGGCCAAGGAAGCGGCGGCATTCGCGCTGCTGGCCTGGCACACCTGGCATCGTTTGCCCGGTAATTTGCCGGCGGCCACAGGCGCCAAACAGCCTGCGATTCTCGGGCAGGTCAGTTATGCATAGTTGGGCGCCTGCGCTTTTCTACTCGTTCCGCCAGACGCCGCGGAGAAATCGGCCGAGACGCGCTCTTTCCGCTTTGGTCTACCCTTTTAGCGCCTGTTTCGCGCTTCGCTGGCAGCCGGGTGTCACGCCCCGTTGAGAGACGCAGTCACAGTCGTGGTGCACAACAAACGCCTGACGCATGTGGTTCCCTCGCCGTCGGGCCGTTATACGTTTCTTGAAACTGCCGAGCTCGCGCCTTGATTGTGTTCCAACGGGCGATTACCGCATTTTTCAGCCACAAGACAGCCGGAGGAAAAAAACCGCTCTCGTCGAGGTGATCCAACCAGTACCGGCACGCTTCAATACCGAAATGCGAGAAGAGCTTTCTTCCTAAATCGGAATCTGTATTCGATTGCAGCCAATAGACTTATCCGCGCCCGTGCAGCGCGTGTTTCAGCAGCGATTCCCGATAGAGCCATTGTTTCAACCTTTTCCCGCACTGCTTCGTCTACCGGAGTAGTGATGAGATTCCCAACCAAGACACGGGCACAGTCTGCACCGTGGAGAAAAGGCGCATGAAGAGAACGAGGAAAGCTGGCATTCCGGTTTTGATGCTGTCGATTGGGCTCTTGACGGCACTTCTGATGGCCGCGCCGCCAACCGGCGCACAGGCGCCATCGCACTTTCTGGGAACCATCACCGGCATCAACGGCGACGTACTGACGGTGAAACCGGCGCAGGGAGACGTACAGCAGGTCGAGGTTCCATCAACCGCCGCTGTGAAGCGCATCGCGCCGGGACAAACGAATCTCAGCACCGCGGTGGCAATGCTGTTCAGCGATCTGGCCGTCGGAGATCACGTCCTGGTAAACCTTGATCCAGACGCTACGGGCGCCACTCCGCAGGCATTGCGAATCGTGGCCATTAAGCAGGAAGACCTGGCCAGAAAACAGCAACAGGAAACCGAGGCGTGGCAGCACGGCGTAGGCGGCCTGGTCAAGAGCGTTGATCAGGCGCGCGGCGTCATTCAGCTAGCCAGCGGGGCAGGAGCCGCGGCCAGAATAATTACCGTTCACACCACAGCGTCGACCGTATTGAAGCGTTACGCGCCGGGTTCGGTGCGATTTGAAGAGGCTCAAACCGCGCCCATCAGCGCCATCCAGGCCGGCGACCAGTTGCGGGCCCGCGGTGAAAAAAACGCGGATGGAACCGAAATTACCGCGGATGAACTGGTTTCAGGCGGCTTCCGCAATATCTCGGGAACCGTCGTGTCGCTCGACCCGGCAAATTCCACGCTGGTAGTGAAGGACCTGACCACCAAGAAACCGGTTACAGTGCACATTTCTTCTGAGGCGCAGATGCGCCAGTTACCAGACCGCATGGCGGAAATGCTGGCGGCGCGGCTGAAAGGGATTGCGGCGGGAGGAAATGACGGTGCACGCGCGCAAGGCGGCGGAGCAGCGACCGGCGGAGCTCCGATGCAGCGCGGCGGCGGCAGCGGCGCCGCGGATATGCAGCAGGTGTTGAGCCGCGCACCGGCGATTCAACTTTCCGATCTCAAGAAGGGCGAAGCCGTGATGCTGGTTTCAACCCAGGGCGCATCGGATGTGACAGCGATAACCTTGCTGGCCGGCGTTGAAGCGCTCCTTGAGGCTCCAGCCAGCCAGAACCTGCTCTCGAATTGGAGCATGAACTCAAGCGCGCCCGAAGAAGCTCAGTAGGCCCACACAGGTCATTCATTGCAGAGATGCGAGGGGAAACGTGTATTCACGATTAAGCTGCTTCATACTTTTTGTACCTGCCGTGGTCCTTGGTTTTGCCTCAGGTCTTGTCGCGCAGGCCCAGAGTTCCGCGCCCGCTCAGGCCGCGGCGCCGGCACAGGCAGCCGGGGGCGCATCGGCGCATGCGGCCGTCGTGGGCGCCTTGCACGGGCACATTACCGATCCAAGCGGAGCGCTGATCCCGGGCGCGCAGGTGTCAGTGACCACCGCGACCGGAACCGCGGCGGGTACCGCGACTTCCGATTCGGCAGGCGCCTATCAAGTGCGAGGACTGGCCGCGGGAAGCTATGTAATCCAGTCGACGTTTGAGGGATTTGCTGCATTTGTCTCCACGCCCATTCAACTTTCGGCGGGACAGATCAAGAACGTCGACATCAAAATGGCGATCGAGGCGGCGGAGCAGGAAGTCGTGGTGACTGACGAGGGGACTCCGCAGGTGAGCGTGGAGGCTGGCTCCAACTCAAGTTCGATCGTTCTCAAGGATAAGGATCTGGAAGCATTGTCGGACGATCCCGACGAGTTGTCGAATGAGTTGACGGCGTTGGCTGGACCTTCGGCGGGGCCGAATGGCGGGCAAATTTACATCGATGGATTTACAGGCGGCCAGTTGCCGCCCAAGTCGGCGATTCGCGAGATTCGCATCAACCAGAATCCCTTTTCGGCCGAATTCGACCGCATCGGATACGGGCGAATTGAAATTCTAACCAAACCGGGGACGGATCAGTTGCACGGGCGCTTCTTTATTCAGGGCAACGACAGTGCCTTCAACACCGGCAACCCATTCACCACCGCACTCCCCCCTTACTACAGTTACCAGTACAACGGGTCAGTCAGCGGCGCACTCTCAAAGAAGGCGTCGTTCTTCATGAGCGTGGAGCAGCGGAATACGCAGACTGACAGCGTCTATTCCATCCAGGGTGGTCCGGTATACGATGCGGCTGACGACACCTACGCGGTGAGCCCCCCTGACACTTCCGTTTCGGGCAGCCTGTTCAGTCCATCTACGCACATTGAGGTTTCGCCTCGGATTGATCTGCAACTGGGACAGAAGAACACGCTGACCATGCGCTACCAGTTTTACCGGAACAACTCGAGCGGTTCACTCGGCCAAACGTCGCTTCCCACGCAGTCCACATCAGCCGATTCTACCGAGCACACTGTTCAACTGGACGATACCGAGGTCATCACCGATCGTATCGTGAACGAAACGCGCTTCGAATACAGGCGCGCCAACTCCTCCTCATCGCCGGTAAGCACAGCGCCCTCCTTCAGTGTCCCGGGAGCCTTCTCGGGCGGCGGCAACGGCGGCCAGTATTCCACAGGACATTCCGATCACCTCGAGCTGCAGAACTTCACCACCATGACGGCCGGCACGCACGCCATCAAATTCGGTACTTGGATGCGAGACAACCGGCAGGCTACCTCGACGGATGGAAACTTCAACGGCAGTTTCACCTTCCCCTCGGTCACTGCCTTCGTCGACACATGGGACGGCTTTGTCGCAGGCGAGAGCCTTAACGAGAGCAATTCAACAATTATTAGTAACATTCAGACGGCTTGCCCACCCACCCAAGCCGGCGGATGCGTGCCCTCCAAACTCACTTACACCTCAGGTCCCCAGGCGTTCCAGGGCAACGTGTACGACGCCGCTCTCTTCTTCCAGGACGATTGGAAGTTCAACAAATACCTGACCCTCTCCGGCGGACTGCGATGGGAGTCGCAGAACCACACCGCGGACCACAACGATTGGGCCCCGCGCGTGGCCTTCGCCTACGCGCTGGACGGGCACAAGAAAGGCTCCGTTTCAAAAACCGTGCTGCGCGGCGGATTCGGCTTCTTCTATGACCGCTTTCAGGTGGGCAGCCTGATGAGCCTGGAGATGTTGAACAACACCGCCAAGAGCCAGACACAGATCAGTATCAACAATCCAGACTGCTTCAACGCAACCAGCCTGAGCAACATTACAGGAGGCGTGGCAGCCTGCGGTTCAGGCGCTGCGCTCACTCCGGAGATCTACCAGATTTCTCCCACCTACCGGGCGCCCTATATGGAACAGCTTGGCAGCAGCCTGGAGCGCCAGTTGACCAAGGTCTCCACGCTTACCTTCACCTTCATGCACTCTTCCGGCTTTCACCAGCTCGTCACGCGCGACGCCAACGCCTATCTGCCCGGCGACTATACCTTCAACCCCAGCGGCGCGCCGACGATTACCGCGCCCCGGCCAGATCCCAACCTGGGCATCGTGCAGCAGTATTATCCCGAAGCGGTGTTCAACGAAAACCAGGTCAATGTGAACATCAACGCCCGCTTCACGCCCAAATTCAGCGTCACGGGCTTTTATAGCGCGAGCTGGGCTAATTCGGATGGCGGCGGTGGATCGAGTCCCTCCAATTCCTATGACCTCATGCAGGACTACGGGCGGGCGGGATTTGTCAGACGGCAATTTCTTTTCCTGATGGCCAGCTACACCGGTCCGTGGGCGATCACCTTCAACCCGTTCTTGATTGCCCAGGCGGGAAGACCGTACAACATCACCACTCCCTACGATCTCACCGGCGATGCTTTCTTTAACGACCGGCCCGCATATGCCGGCGCTGCGTCGAATCCCAATGAAGTGGTGCAGACCAGCTTTGGAGCTCTCGATGTCGATCCCCAGCCTGGAGAGACCCTCCTTCCCATTTCATCGGGCAATGGCCCCGCGTCAGTCGCCGTAAATATGCGCGTTGGCCGGTCATTCGGCCTCGGCCCCAAGATGGCGCCAACGGCCGGTCCAACGCAAGGCGGTGGTCCCGGTGGTGGTCCGCCTCCGGGCGGTGGCCGCGGTGGCGGTGGTGGCTTTGGCGGCGGCCCGTTTGGCGGAGGAGGCGGAGGCGGCGGCCGCGGTGGCATGTCGGGCACCGGGCGCAAATACTCGCTTAACTTTAACGTGCAGGCGCTCAACCTCTTCAACGACATCGATCTGGGTACGCCGGTGGGCGGCATTACGCCTACCTATGATCAAAGCACCGGACTCTACGGTCCAGGTAGCCAGTTTGGAAAATCTTCAGGCCTTGCCGGGGGAATCTTCTCCACCAGTTCGGCCGCGCGGCGCGTCTTCTTCCAGGCCGCATTTCAGTTCTGAACGATTTTGAATCCCACGCAAATGGGCCGGAGCGCTGAGCTTCGGCCCTTTGCCTTTGGACCTCCGTCAATCCTCGGGCGTATAGCTGCCGCCGCCGGCAAATCATATTTTCCCCTCCATGGGTTAAAATGGATTGTGAAAAAGGCTTGTTTTTGTGAGCCTTTGGTTCAATAAACCGGCCCCGTAGCTCAGGTGGATAGAGCAGCAGTTTCCTAAACTGCGTGTCGGAAGTTCGAGTCTTCCCGGGGTCACCATCTCTTCATGAAACTCTCTCATAAATGGGTCTGGATGAAGCGTCTCCCTCAAATTCCCACGCTATGAGTTCGAGCATTTCCACACTTTGACTTCGCTTACCCATTCGACTATAAAAGTTGATGTCGTGGAAATTCATTCCATGGCATAGCGGCTGCTGCTCGCGAGCGGCAGCAATTTCATTCATGCAATCGCCAGGATGCTCGGGAAGGCGGTGAAAGTCCGCCACTGCCCCGCAACTGTGAGCGCACCTGCTTCGGCCACCGTCCTATTGGTTTACCGGAGGAGGTTTTGGATTCAGCCAGGGCACATTCCACTGCGGCGGAACGAGCCCCGGAAGCCACTGGAGGCCAGCCCATGCCGGGGCCCGCCTTTGGGAAGGCGGCTGAACAAAGCGCGAGTCAGGAGACCGGTCCGCGGCGTCTTCAACCGCTTTGCGTTCCGAGGGGAACGAAGGAGCTATCATGTTTTTTTCTCGAGCCTTGCGCGCCCGGCCCTGCCGTGTCCTTCCGCCTGTTCTCGCCTCAATCCTGCTTGTTCTTTTTGCCGCCGTCTGCTCCGCCGCGTCTATCCACGGCGTAGTTTCTGATGCCACAGGCGCCAAAGTCACCGCAGCCGGCATTGCCCTGGTCAGCAAAGGACAAGTGGTTTCCACTTCCGTCTCCGGATCGGACGGCAGCTTTCAAATTACAACCGGTGGAAGTGGCCGCTTCTTCCTGGTGGTTTCAGCCAACAGCTTTCGCCAGTTGCAGACGCCAGATTTCTACGCCGGCCAATTCGACTCGATCGAGCGCAATGTAGTGCTGGAACCGGAGTGGGTCCGCGAATCGATCGTGGTAACCGCAACCGGAACACCGACGCCGCAACCGCAAACCAGTTCCGCCACTACCGTCCTCAGCCCTCTCGACCTCGGGCTCAGTGAAAACCTGGTAAGCGCGTTGCGGCTCATGCCCGGTACGTTCGTGGTGCAGTCCGGTCAGCGCGGCTCGGAGACTTCCCTCTTCGTTCGCGGCGGCGATCTGGATGACAACAAGATTCTTCTCGATGGAATCGACGCCGGCGATTTGGGTAACCAGTTCGATTTCGGCCCCTTCACCACCACCGCGATCGAGAGCGCTGAAGTTTACCGGGGGCCCGATTCCAACCTCTACGGCGCCGGCGCGGTCACCAGTGTCGTGAGCCTTACCACGCCGCATGGCACCACCAGCTTTCCGTCGCTTATGTTTGAGGGCGATGCCGGCAACTTCAACACTTCGCGCGAGCAGCTCGAGTTGGCAGGAACCCTCAGGAAGCTCGACTACCTGGGCGCCTTCAGTTGGTTCCAAACCGGCAATGCGCTGCCCAACGACGAGGACCACGTCGCAACGACCGCTGCAAATGTCGGCTGGCAGCCCTCCGGCACCACGCAGATTCGGGCCACGGTGCACTACGGCGTGGCCGGAACCGGCGTTCCCAACGCATGGGACTTTTACAACGTTGCCGATGACGCCACTCAGAAAGATCAGACTATTTTCATGAGCGCCTCCATCGACAACCAGACCACAGCCACCTTTCACAATGATGTTCGCTATGGCCTAACCCGAAAGCGCGAGCAGGCCAACCTCTGGACTCTCTCCGGCACTCCGGTCACGTACAGCGACTACTGCTTCGGACCCGGAACGCTCGGCAATCCCGTCACCATCACCGGCGCCAACGGCTATTCCGTCAGCGGGCAGGCCGTGCTGGACTGCTCCCTCTACCAATATCAGCTGGTCTCAAACAGAGACCAGATCATGTACCGCGGCAATATTGCCATTACTCCTCACCTGGGCGGCCTCCTCGGTTTTCAATACGAGGACGAGCGCGGCTCCGATCCTGGCAGCACCTATTACCTCCCGGTCAAGCGCAACAATTACGACTACATGGCGGCCGTGCACGGAGACTTCAAGGAACGCTTTTTCTATATGCTGGGCGGGGGCCTGGAACATTACTCCCTTTTCGGCACGAAAACCACGCCGCGCGCCGGACTCTCGTTCTATGCAATGCGTCCCCGCCATGGCGTCTTCAGCGGCACCCGCATCCTGTTTAACTACGGCGAAGCCGTGCGCGAGCCCACGCTCCCTGAACAGGACGAATCGCTTTACAACTTCCTTGAGGTCAATGGCGGCCAGTCAACCATCCAGCAGTTGCGCATCAGCCCTCTCGCCGCGCCCGCCATTCGCACCTACGAGGGCGGCCTGGAACAATCGTTCCTGAGCGAGCACATCGTTTTTCACGTCAGTTATTTTCACAACGAATTCGGCCGGCAAATTGAAAGCGTGGGCCTCGACCTGGTCCCGGAGTTGCTGCCTAATCTCACTCCCGCCCAGCAACAGGTTCTCGAACAAACCCTGCAGCAGAACTTCGCCTATGAACTCACCATCAACTCCGAGGCCTTTCGCGCCCAGGGAATTGAGGCATCCGTCGAGAGCGGCATCGGAAAAAACCTCTATTTCCGCGGTGGCTATACCTACCTCGACGCCGTGGTGCAGCGTTCCTTTACCAATGACGATGAAGCTCTGCTGGGCCCCATTCCGACCTTCAGCAACGGCATTCCCATCGGTCCCTACTCGCCGCTCCAGGGCGCGCGGCCATTCCGCCGTGCACCCAACACCGGCTTTCTTTCGGCCACCTATAACGATAAAAAACTGACCGGCGTGTTTACCTCCGCGTTCGCCAGCCGCAGCGACGACTCCACCTACCTTGAAGGCGAGGATGCCAGCGGCGGCAACAGCCTGCTATTGCCCAATCGCAACCTTGATTACGGCTATGCCAAGCTCGATCTGGGCGGCAGCTACCAACTGCTCAATTGGCTGGGAATCTACATCCAGGGAGAAAACCTGCTCAGCATCCAACACATAGCGCCCATCGGATATCCCAGCCTGCCCATGAACTTCCGCGCCGGTCTGCGGATTCAATGGGGCATCGGAAGCGGTCACTGACCAGGGCGTGACTCGGGCAAGGTCCGCGAGTCCGCGCTCACAATGTGGGAATTCTCGTCCCGGTTCGTCATTTCTCTGCACCGCTTTTGCACCACTGCTGGTCACAGAATGGGCGCGCCGGGTGTATTCCGCATTCCTGCCCGCTTTTCCACATAGTCGGTGGAAATCAATCCATTAGTGCAGGTTTACCCCTTGGAAAATCCTGCAGCTCTGTCCTACAATGTCTACTCTCGTATGTGAACGATCCAAAAAATGCCCTGCACTCCGGGAAACTCAGCCGTCATTGAGGGCGCGGCTGAAGCACAAGACAGTTGGAGCCAACTGTAGGGCCGAACCCAGGCTCCGGCATAGCCGCCATACGTAAGATAAGAACCGGCAGCCGCTTGCATCTGCACTCATCTAATTTGGCTTGCTCGACCCAATTTCGCGTGGGGGCATAAAAGCAGAGAATCGAAATCAGCGCCGTGGCGGCCTTGAATCCCAGGTAATTTCGAGGCCAATACCGCATGCTGATCGAATTCTCGATTGCCGGCTCGATGCTCCGGCAATCCGACCGTGCCATTCACAAATTGTTCATCGGAAGTCTGTAAATTGGAAACCGGGAAACTCGCAGCACCAGCAACTCAAAACGCACATCCTGCCTCGGCATTTCGAGCCTGCCTGCGTGAGATCTTCCCGGCGTCTGGCGCGTTGCCTCAGCACGGAGTCATCCTGAGGACAACATCGTCTCTAATCCACGCATTTCTTGATCGATGGAAACATTCATTTTGGAGGGCCGTAATGACTTTTGAACGAATCCGCCTTGGCATTTTGCCCATCGCGCTCCTCACCCTGATCGTTCTTGCTTGTACTCCGCCTAGCCTGGCGCAACAGACCCTTGGTTCCATCAACGGAACCGTCCTCGATCCATCCGGAGCCGCTGTCGCCGGAGCTACTGTCTCCGTGACCGATGCCGCAATCAACGTCACCGAAACCACGACAACCCAAAGAACCGGCTATTTTCAGATCTTCAATCTCCCCATCGGCACTTACACGGTTACGGTGAGCCATGAGGGCTTTGAGGGTTCGCGTCTGCCCGGCATTGCGGTTCGCGAAGCCCAGGCCGCCACGGTCTCCGTTACGCTGAAAGTCGGCGCAGCCACGGAATCCGTTGAAGTCACGGCCAATCCCCTGCTCAACGCCACCGATGTCACCAATGGCTACACCCTGGATACTGCCCAGATTGAGGCCACGCCTCTGGCCACGGGCAGCTTCACCCAGCTGGCTTTGCTTTCGCCGGGCGTGAATGCGGAATTGCTCAGCGGCCTGAATACCAACTCCGGCCTCGGCAACCAGAACCTCAATGCCAATGGCCAGCGCACCACCTCCAACACCATGCAGGTCAATGGCGTGGACGTGACCAATCTCTTTAGCGGCATGACCGCCAGCGGCCTGACCTCCCAGCGCTACAACTTCAACATCGGCGCCGGCAGCACCACCACAACCTCCTCGGCCGGATCGGCATCCATCGGCGGCGCATCCCAACAGGGCGGCTCGGTGTATGGCTCTATCGGCAACAGTCTGCCTTCGCCGCCGCCCGAGACCATTCAGGAAGAGCGCGTAAACACCTCGATGTATGACGGCCAGCAGGGCGCCACCGCGGGTGCGCAGATCGACGTCAACACCATTTCCGGCACCAACGGCTGGCACGGCCAGGTCTATGGCACATTCGCCAACAACGATCTGAATGCCGCACCGTACTTCTTCAACCAGGACTATCAGCTTGCCCAGCAAGGGATCGGCGCATTTCCCCAGGCGCTGGACAATCCCGCGCTGCACCGCTGGACGTCCGGCGGAACATTGGGCGGCCCCATCAAGAAGGACAAGTTTTTCTTCTTCGTAGCATTTCAACGCATGTACAGTTCCGACGCCTCCACAGGCATGTCGGAGATGACCGTGCCTTCCGGCCTCACCGACGACCGCTCCGTAGCCGGCCTTGACAGCGCAGCCACCATCTGGAACGGCGGCAAGAAGTTCACCAGCACGATTGGCGCCATCCCCATGGCTCTGATGAATGCCACGCTCCCGGGTGGGGGTTACCTCATTCCATCCGCCCAGAACAATGCGCCCTATCAGTATGGAGTGCCCAACGTAGTCCTCCAGGGCCTGTCCGTCATGACCTCCAACCAGGGCAATGCTTCGGTCGATTGGAACGTGAACAGCAAAGATCGGCTCTCGTCCAAGTACTACTACCAGAACGATCCGGTTACCCTGCCCTATGACTTTGCCCAGACCGGAGGCTTCCCGGTCACCGAGTTCAACGGAGCCCAGGTAGCCGCCATCGACAATACGATTGCCATCAGTCCGCGCCTCAACTGGGAGCAGCGGCTCGGTTTCTTCCGCCAGTCGGCTTACAGCACCTACAACCAGACGCTGACGAATCCAGGTGGTTCTCCTGACTTTGGCATCGGATCGGCAAACAACTCCGGCGCCCCCATGATTACCAGCGGAATACCTGGTCTTCTGCTCGAGTCCTTCGCCAGCAGCCAGAACGATTCTCCCTCAGTAAAAGTCGGCCCCTACAGTTCATTCGTAAACACCGGCTTCTATCAGAACCGCCTCAACCCCTCAACCAACCTCATCTATGTGAAAGGCAACCACACCTTCACGGCCGGCGGCGGNNGATCGCTACTACCGGACCAAAGAGTTGAGCGCCTACCTGGTGGATAAATGGCAGGCGAAGTCGAACCTGAGCTTCACCGCCAGTGTCCGTTACGACGACCACGGGGGCATGACCGAGAAGAATGGCAACATGTTTAACTTCGAACCCTCGCTTTACAACGTCACGGGCACGACCACCGCAGGATTCACGGTCAATAACGCCGGCTTCATCATCGCCGGCAACAACCACTTCAACCCCACCTCCGGCGTAAGCGACTCCACGCTCACCGGCCGTCAATGGGGCATTTCACCCCGCGTGGGCTTTGCCTGGTCGCCCCTCCGCGATCACAACACCATCGTCGTCCGCGGCTCTGCCGGAATGTACTATGACCGCGGCGAGCTGTTCCAATACCTGTCGCAACCGGCAGGCAGCGGTAACGGCGGACCTTTCGGCGTTACCGAATCCTCACCGCTTGCAAGCTACATCGTCGGTAACGGCACGACCCTTGAGAATCCGCTTGGCGCGCCGCTTTTTTCCTCTCCAGGGTCTGACCCAAGTGTGATCACGACAGCGTTGCGGACTACTCTTGACGGCATGACGAGTACCCTGCCGCAATATACAAGTAAGAAATATGGAAAGTGGTGCGGCGCGGTCGACAATCAGGAAGGCTATACGGACTGCCCCGACGCCTTGAACTTCGGCGCCTATGACCGGGCCAATGTTTTGCCGTACACCATCAACTATGCCTTCAACGTCCAGTGGCAGCCGCGCATCGACACCGCCTTGACCCTGGGCTACGTGGGCAACCGCGGCAAACATGCCGTAATTCCCTACCCTTTCAACCAGCCCGGCATCGCCACCACCTCAAACCCCATCTGGGGCGAAACCTCCAGCTATGGCTTCCAGGTGCTCAACCAGAACTCCCTTGCCCCCAGCTATGACTACAACTCCATCGCTGGTGAGCCGTGGAATACCGAGGACGGCGGCAACACTGACTTCCGCGCCCCCTATGTCGGCTTCAGCCCCAATGCAGCGATGTTCAAAACGGTTGGCAGTTCCGCTTACGACGCCCTCCAGGTCCAGCTCGACAAGCGCTTTTCCCATCACTTCATGGGGGGCGCCAGCTACACCTGGAGCCATACTCTCGACGACCAGAGCGACCTCGGGCTGTTTTTCACCGGCGACAATCCCAACAATCTGCGGAACTCCTGGGCGTCGTCCGACTACGACCGCACCAACGTCTTTACCGCCTACTTCCAGGCATCGGTTCCCAACACTGCCGCGCCGCACTCCCTGTCCGCGCAATTCGTCAACGACTGGAATCTGAATGGGATCGTTACACTGCAAAGCGGCGAACCCTATTCGCTCTATGAATTTTACGGCGCCGTCGGCAGCATTAACTTCGGCGACTATCCCACTCTCATGAACCCCATCCTCGGAGTCAAGGATCCGTCCAACGTTAAAAAGGAACTGACCGGCAACAAGGGTGCTACCCGTGGCGCCGGCGGCAGCTATATCCCCTACATCGATCCCACCGAGATTGCCATCAACTACATTCAGCCGGGACAAATGGGCGTCCCCATCTCCACAGGCAGCGATCCGCAGGATATTTACGAGACTGCCTTCGCGCCCCCGCAACGCAACATCTTCCGTCAATCGGCGCAGAAACAGCTCAACCTCTCCCTGCGCAAGTCCATCCACATGAGGGAAAAGTACAGCTTCCAATATGAGTTCAACGTCTTCAACGTAACCAATACCACCAGTCTGGACGTACCCAGCAACCAGGGCCAGATTCGCCAAAACTCTGCCTGCTCCACCTCGGCTACCATCCAGGCAGAGAACGATTACTACAACTGCATCCCCGGCAAGTACTACTACGTCAACTACGGCCAGATCGTGACCAGCAGCAACCCCGTGGATCAGCAATCCGCGCTGCACAATCTGGATCAGTTGCCCTACACGCAGGGATCGGGCAAGAACCTGACCGTTCCCACCACCATCCCCCTGGGTACAGGCACCTGCTTCCCGGGAGCATCCTACGCCACGCCGACAGGCTGCCCAAACAATGCAGCCAACTTCGGCTCTGTCTACAACACCATCGGAAGCAACCGCATCGTCACCATGGGCTTCCACTTCACCTACTGACCGGCCCCATTCTGTGCGGCGGTCCCTCCAAACGCGGCGGCTTCGGTCGCCGCGTTTTCTTTTGCAGCGCATCAGGAATTACGTTCAGGAAACGACCTTCCCAATATGGGCATCGGGTCTGAATCCCGGCAATTCCATGTTACTTTAGTAAGTACTACTTCGATTACCTGTTGAAAACCACCTTTTCATCCCGCTACAGTGAGGCATTCCCTGGGTTTGACAATTGAATCAATTTCATCCAAGGGAGTTCTTGAGGTGTATTTCATGACCTGCCCGAAGTGCCAATCGAACGAAATATCCATCATCCCGGCGGAGATTCGCCTCTACCGGGACAGGCCGCGTGTCTTGAGCCATCCGCCCATGACACCTCCACCCGATGTGCACGTCTGTCTGGATTGCGGTTGGTCGGCGTTTTCCATCCCCGCATCATGGCTCGCCGCCGGCTGGTTGCGCCCCATGCGGCCGCAGCCCGTGCCCAATGCCCCAGTCGCGCTTTCCAGCCCGATGAGAGCGGCAAACTGAACCAGATAATCTCTCCTGTTTCGCCTTGGATAAAACTCAGTCGATTCGGCCCCGCGAGCTCCACACGCCCCGCGCCTGTCGATTCTGCGCCAAAAAACACTACCCAGGCGCAAAAAGGCCCCCAGCCGAAGCCAGAGGCCTTTTCGTTTTTGCCTAAGTGACTTAGCGCCAGCCATCAGAGAGCGTTTTTGATTTCTCTGATCACTGACCACTGTCTTTAGTACATGCCGTCCATGCCGCCGCCGTGGCCGCCGCCTGCCGGAGCCGCCTTCTGCTCCGGAATTTCGACCACCAGCGCTTCGGTGGTCAGCAGCAGCGCCGCGATCGAAGCTGCGTTCTGCAGCGCCGTCCGCGTCACCTTGGTGGGATCGATGACGCCGGCCTTCACCAGGTCCTCGAACTTGCCGGTAAGAGCGTTGTACCCGTAGTGCGCTTCCTTCGACTCCAGCACCTTGGCTACCACCACAGCGCCCTCTTCGCCGGCATTGGCTACGATCTGACGCAGCGGCTCTTCGAGCGAGCGGCGAACAATCTGCGCGCCGATCTTCTCGTCGCCCTCAAGGGTCTTGATCAGCTCGTCAACCGAAGGAATGGCGCGAACCAGGGCCACGCCGCCGCCCGGAACGATGCCTTCCTCGACCGCCGCACGGGTAGCGTGCAGCGCATCCTCAACGCGAGCCTTCTTCTCCTTCAGCTCGGTCTCGGTCGCCGCGCCAACCTTGATGATGGCAACACCGCCCACCAGCTTGGCCAGCCGCTCCTGCAGTTTTTCCTTGTCGTAGTCCGAGGTGGTCTTCTCGATCTGCGCGCGGATCTCCCTCACCCGGCCTTCGATGTCCGAGCTCTTTCCTGCCCCGTCCACGATGGTCGTGTTGTCCTTGTCGATGGTCACGCGCTTCGCGCTGCCCAGGTCCTCGAGCTTCACGCCTTCCAGCTTGATGCCCAGATCCTCGGTAATCGCCTTGCCGCCGGTAAGTATGGCAATGTCGCCCAGAATAGCCTTGCGGCGGTCGCCGAAGCCAGGAGCCTTGACGGCCGCAACATTCAGCGTGCCGCGCAACTTGTTGACCACCAGGGTGGCCAGCGCCTCGCCTTCAACGTCTTCCGCAATAATCAACAGCGGCTTGCCGCCGCGGGCCACTTGCTCCAGCAGAGGCAGCACGTCCTTCATGTTGCTGATCTTCTTTTCGTAGATCAGAATGTAGGGATCTTCGAGCACCGCTTCCATGCGCTCCGAGTCGGTGACGAAATACGGGCTCAGATAGCCGCGATCGAACTGCATGCCGTCAACCGTTTCCAGGAACGTGTGGCCCGTCTTCGATTCCTCAATTGTGATCACGCCGTCCTTGCCCACCACCTTCATCGCGCCGGCAATGATGTCGCCGATCTCCTTGTCGCCGTTGGCCGAGATGGCGCCCACCTGGGCCACCGCGCTCTCGTCCACGGGCTTTGAAAGCTTGCCCAGCGATCCGCCCTCGGTCCACACACCGTCCTTGTCCCGCGAGCCGATAATCACCGTAACCGCCTTCTCGATGCCGCGCTTCAGCGCCGTCGGATTCGCTCCGGCCGCGACCGTCTTCACGCCCTCGCGGAAGATCGCCTGCGCCAGCACCGTGGCAGTCGTAGTCCCGTCGCCGGCCACGTCGCTAGTCTTCGAGGCAACTTCGCGAACCAACTGCGCGCCCACGTTCTCCATCGGATCCTTCAAATCGATTTCCTTGGCCACCGTCACGCCGTCCTTGGTGATGGTGGGCGAGCCAAACTTCTTCTCGATGACCACGTTCCGGCCCTTGGGCCCGAGCGTCGCCTTCACCGCGTCCGCCAGCGTGTTCACGCCGCGCAGAATTGCCTGACGGGACTCTTCACCGTACAGAATTTGCTTTGCCATATCTCAAACTCTCCTTAAATCAGTTGTCAGTGAAAACGTTACTTCCTCACGATGCCCAGAACTTCTTCCTCGCGCATGATCAGAAACTCTTCACCGTCGATCTTGATCTCGGTGCCGGAGTACTTCCCGAACAGGATCTTGTCCCCTGCCTTTACATCCAGAGGAAACACCTTGCCTTCGTCATTCGACTTGCCCTTGCCTACAGAGATCACTTCGCCCTCCTGAGGCTTCTCCTTGGCGCTGTCGGGAATGATGATGCCTCCGCGGATGGTCTCGCCCTCTTCCAGGCGGCGGACCAGGATGCGGTCATGAAGCGGTGTAAACGTAGTCGCTACAGATGTTGCTGCCATTGCTTCGCTTCTCCTTCACGCGCGTGCCGGGTTGAGCCCGATACGCGGGTTTTGAGTGGTTTTGATAGACATTCGGAACACTGCGGGACAGCGCCCGCCCAGCGACCCGCCAACTTTCCAACGATCTTCTGCCGAAGGAGTTTGGCACTCTCGCCTTCCAATTGCTAACGATAGGAGAGGCTACTGTACTTTGTCAAGAGGCCGAACGGCAATATATGAGTGTATTTGACTCACAGAGTGTGAGTCCTTAATAAATAACCATTTCCCTGGTGAATTTGCCCCACCCGCTACCTTCTGCTGTCCACACTCGTCCATCCGCGCCTCATAGCCGCTATAATGGTACGCATGCTTCGCCGCTCTTGCCTTCGACTCAGCGCCTTTGTGGCCGTCCTCATCCTCGTTGTCAGCGCGACCGGTCTTCGAGCCCAGCAGGACAGTTCCAAATGGGGTCGCAAATACAAGGTTCCACCGCCATCTGCGCGCATTGAAATCACCATTCTGCGTGATTCAAACGGAAAACCCATCGAGGGTGCCGCCGTCATCTTCCACCCCATGGAGGGCGATAAGGACAAAGGCGTACTGGAGTTGAAGACCAACGAGGATGGGAAGGCAATCATCGACGTACTGCCCATCGGCGACACGGTGCGCATGCAGGTTATCGCCAACGGCTTCCAGACTTTTGGGCAGGATTACAAGGTTGACAAGTCAGAAATGTCCATGGAAATCCGCCTCAAACGCCCCGGCCAGCAGTACTCAATCTACAAGGACACCGGCGCAGCCGCGAATTCAGGCAGCGGCTCCGGCGCGGGTAAATCAACACCCCCACCCCAAAATCCTGCTCCGTCCGCACCCGGCGATAAGGGCGCCGGGAGTCAGACCAACACGACTCCACCCGCCGCGCAACCCACACCGAATCCCAATCAGGCCCAGACCCAGTGAGTCTGCGGGGCGAAGCGCCTTCCCTTCTTGTTTTGAGCTGATATGCCAACCTCTCTGCTTGGCGGCAAATCGGCACTGGTGACCGGAGCCGCGCACCGCATCGGCCGCGAAATCGCGCTCGCGCTGGCCCGTGCCGGCGCCGATGTAGCCATTACTTACCGCACCTCCCACGCCGCAGCGGACCAAACCGCGAGCGACATCGCAGCCCTCGGCTGCCGCGCCCTGGCGATAGAGTGCGACGTGCGTTCCGAAGCCTCGGCCCGGCTTGCAATCGACAGCACCGTCACCGCATTCGGACGGCTCGACATCCTCGTCAATAACGCCGCCATCTTTGCGTCAGCGCCGCTTGAAAGCCTCAGCCTGGACCAGTGGGATGCAGTCTTCGAAACCAATACCCGCGGTCCCTTCCTGCTGGCGCGTGAGGCTCTCACACACCTGCGCGCAGTTCAGGGAAGAATCATCAACATCGGTTCCCTGGGCGGCATGCACCCCTGGGCCGGACACGCGCATTACTCCAGTTCCAAGGCTGCTTTGCACATGCTCACCAAAGCCATGGCCAAGGCTTTTGCTCCTGAGGTCAGCGTCAACTGTGTGGCTCCGGGGTGGATTCAGCTCGACCGTCAGGAAGACGCCGATGCCGCGCGGTTCGCATCCCGCACGCCCATGCGTCGCAACGGTGCTGGAGAAGATGTCGCACAGGCGGTGCTGTTCTTTGCTACTGGCCCTGGATTCATTACCGGCCAGATTCTGGCCGTCGACGGCGGTCTGGGACTTTCCTAGCGGACAGGCCTCAGCTACCCCGCACCAGGCGATCCCACAAGCCGCGCAAGCCGGCCCGAGGCGGATCGGGCCAGCCGCCGCCTTCGCCGTTCCTCAGCTGTTCCGGCGTTGGCTTGCTCCGGTAACGCTTCGCCTCGAATCGCAACGGAATATGGTCCCACAGGCCTTTGGGAATCGGCTGCACTGGCCATTCGGCGCCTTCAAACGCCGCCCGCGGATTCGTTACGCAAAGTCGCCGCGCCGTCTCTTCACCGGCACGTTCCCGAACATAGTCGTAGGCCTTCTTCAGATGCGGCGGCCGCCATTTCATGCGGTGCGCGTCAGTGGCCAGAAAGTGGATCCAGTCGCGATCGAGCAGCTCGTTCGCCAGCGCCTCCGCAACCTTCCCCGACCGTCCGTATAATGCGTTCGCGGTCACCTGAATAAGACATCCCGTCCGCATCCAGTCGGCCAGCAGCTCGGGATGGGCCTGCACCGCCGGATACCGCTCCGGGTGCGTCACGATCAGCGTGTACCCCGCCGACTGCAGCCGGTACATCGCATCGGCCAGCTGCGGCGCAATGGTCATGTTGGGGAATTCGATCAACAGGTATCCCTTGCCGTTGATGGAGAAGCTTAGCGGGTCGGCAAGCGCGGCAAATATGTTCTCCGCGCAAAGGTGAAAATCGCAGCCCAGGCCCAGCTCGATCGCTCCATCGAGATTCTCGCGCAGTTCTGCCAGGCGCTCATGGATGATTTCGGTTCGGTAAGGATATTGCTCGTTTGCGTGCGGCGTGCACACAATATGCGTCACGCCTTCGCTGGCCGCCTCGTGCGCCATGGCCAGCGATGTTTCCAGGTCCGTTGACCCGTCGTCGACCCCGTAAATCAGATGTTGATGTATATCGATCATGAATTCGCTTTCAATGGCCCGCGCTGGAGCCTCTACCGTGCCGCCAAAGCCTCAACCATCGAGGCAAATATCTTCCAGCCGTCCGCCGAGCCCAGCAACAATTCGCTTGACCGGTCCGGGTGCGGCATCATTCCCAAAACGTTTCGGCTCTCGTTCAAAATGCCCGCAATATTGCTCAGGGAGCCATTGGGATTGGCCTCTTTCGTAATCTCTCCGCGCGGCGTTGCGTACCGGAAGGCGATTCGATCCTCCGCTTCCAGTTTCTCCAACTCGCCAGGCTCGCAAAAATAATTCCCCTCCATGTGCCCGATCGGAAGTTGCAGCACTTCGCCTTTGGCCAGTTGGCTCGTGAATGGACTATCGGCAGTTTCTACGCGTAGATGAACCGGCCTGCAGATGTATTTGAGCCCCGAATTGCGCATCAGCGCGCCGGGCAGCAATCCCGCCTCGGTCAGGATCTGAAACCCGTTGCAGATGCCGAGCACCAGCCCTCCGCCCGCCGCAAATCTCTTCACCGATTGCATGACGGGAGAGAAGCGAGCAATGGCGCCGGTGCGCAGGTAATCGCCGTAGGCAAACCCGCCGGGAACCAGGACCGCATCCACGCCCTCGAGGTCTTCAGAGTCATGCCAGAGAAAGGTGACCGGCTGGTGAGCCACTTCGGCAATCACGTTGTATGTGTCGTGGTCGCAATTCGAGCCGGGAAAGACCAAAACCCCGAATTTCATGGTCTTAGGTTATCAGTTTGGAGCTTGGCAACGACAACTTTTCCGCGCACAGGGTCGCACGCGTTACTCCGGCAACTGCGGCAGGGGCCCGCGCCGCGGACGCCTGAAGTCAGGCTGGCTCCGGCTCCTCGGACGCACCACCACCTAAAGGTGCAGATAGCGGTCCGCGCCGAAGACCAGTCCCAGCGTCACCAGGGCGATAAACACCTCGCCGATCGCTCCCACGGCGAACGGTCTCCACCCTTGTTTCCCGAGTTCGCGCAGGTTGGTGCGCAGACCCACGCCCGCGAATGTCAGCAGGAATGCCCAGCGGGAGAGGTTTGCGACGCTGAGAAGTTGCGGCTTGGTAAAGAATCCTGCGGTGGCAAGCAGCGAGATCAACAGGAATCCCAGAACGAACTTGGGGAATTTGCGCCACAGAAATGCAGCTTTGTTCCCAATGGCCTGGGCCTCGCCTCTTGAGGACCAGTAAATGGCATACGCAAGCACAATAAATCCGATCAGCGCGTTGCGGCTGGTCTTGGCCAGCACCGCCACCTTGCCGGCTGCGTCAGAGTAGAGCGCACCGGCCGCCGTGGCCTCGGCTGTGTTGTCCACAGCCAGGCCTGCCCAGAGACCGTAGGCCTTGTCGCTGAGGTGAAGCGAATGGCCGATGAGCGGAAAAGTGAAGAGCGAAATAGCGCCGAGCGCAAGAATGGCGGCGATGGCATAAGACGTGTCTTCATCGTCTGCGCCAATCGCCGGTTTGGCTGCGATGATAGCCGAGACTCCGCAAATGGCGGACCCGATCGCCAGCAGCGAAGTCAGTTTGGGCTTGAGTTTGAATATGCGCCCGAGCAAATGCATGAAGCCAAGCGAAAGGCTGAGTGCGATGGCCACCAGCAGCAACGAAATGCCTCCCAGGTGGAGAACGTCTCCGAGCAGGAAACGCGACCCAAGCAACACGATGCCGGCCTTCAGCCAGAATTCGTAAGTGGCCACGCCGGCCTGAAAAACGCGCGGCACGCCAACGGTGTTGGCAATGAGCAGTCCAATCACGATCGCCCACAGGACGTATTCAATGTTGGGAAAGGTGATGTGGTGACCCTTGGTATAGGCCGCGATGGATTGTTCGATGACCTTCCCGCCATAGCCCACCACGGTGAGCAACAGGAGGCCGGGAATGAGAGACAATGTGCGGCGGACGAGGCTGCCTGTGGCGCCCAGACCGACGGCGCGAGTCGGGGTGAAGCTGGTGGCCATTGAGTTCTCCTTGCAGGTTCCGGTTTTGTTTGACGGTCTCCGACGGTCTCTTCCGCTCACCACTTGATGGCGGGTATCAAGTTAAAGCGCACAAGCAGAGCAAGGGCGAGGGCAAGCACGACGGCATAGACGTCGAGCGAGAGACCGCGCCGAGTTGCGGTGGTTTCCGGCATGTCGATTCTCCGTAGGTTGGATTGGAACGTCAGGTTCTGGCTGGAATCCGGTCTGTTGCCACTTCGTTCGCGGCAGCGACCTCTCGAACCGCCCAGCCGGCAATAAGCAGACTGGGTGCGAGGGTGGGCGCGGCTTCGCCGAGGGCACCAAGTGTCGTACATCGAACTTGCTGGCCAGGCTGCGCTGCGCGGGATACCAAAGCGCAGGGAAAATCCGCCGGAAGGCCTTGCTGGAGCCACTCCTGCGCCAGCAACGTCAGATCGCAGCCGGGCATGTACACCACGCGGGTCGCATCCTCCAGTTCCGGCAACGGATCTCGATTGTGCGACTGCGCGTGGTGGCCTGTGGAAAAAATCACGCTCGATGCCCAGTTGCGGTCCGTCAGCGAGCAGCCGATAGCCGCCGCCGCCGCAAACGCAGCCGATACACCCGGAACCAC
>PLSH01000189.1 GCA_003165095.1 Acidobacteriaceae bacterium | reverse complement strand
TCCGCGTGGCTAGTTTCGCGCGCGAGGCAAGAACGATACAAGCGATCATGGTGTCGCGCACGTCAACGGGACGGCCTCGCCTACGACGATCGGCGCATAGCTCCGCTGCTCGCAAGGCCGATTCGGAATTGAAATCCAGTATCCTGCCTTGAAATGCGCTTTGAAGAAGTTGCTCGAATTTCACCTCAAGCGCGGCGCGCCTTTTCCCGGCGGACATTGCGAACAGGCCGGAACGAATCTCGAATATATTGATCGAGGTGGTCCAAACCGAAGAGCGCGATTGGAGGTCCAGCCAGTGTGCGACCTGCTGCTCAGGGGCAGGCCCCATGAATTCCGAGATCACGTTTGTGTCGAGCAGGATCATGGCTCAAAGTCCGGAATTTCCATGCGCATATCGCGAATTTCGGCAATTGGCTCGTCGAGATAGACACCACTGCCGCTGAACAGCGCCACCATCTCGCTTCCCAAACCGCCGGCCGGAGCAGTTTCTTCCCGCAACGCGTTGCGGAGAATGTCGCGAGCTTCCGCTTCCATGCTTTGGCCGTTGCGCTTGGCGCGACGCTGCAAGCGTGTCTTGAGCTGGTCTTCCAGGTTGCGAACCAAAAGCTGGGCCATTCTCGCCTCCATTGCTATCATGATATCAAATAGAACCACGAAAGGCAAAGGCAGGGACGCTGGCCCCACCGAAGTACGGGCTGGCATTGCTCAGGCGAGCGAATGCAGGCTGGCTTCGGCCTGGCGGATGCGGGCCAGACACACATCGCGGCCGAGGACGGCCATGGTTTCAAAGAGCGGGGGCGCGTTTTTGCGGCCGCAGATGGCGACGCGGATGGGCTGAAAGGCCTGCCCGGCCTTCAAACCAAGTTGCGAGGCTGCTGCTCGAAGAGCCTGGTCGAGCGAATCGTGATCGAAGTTGACGGTGGCGAGGAGTTCAAGAGCGTGCTGGAGGACGCGGCGGCCGAGAGCGGCGTCGCCCTTCTGCGGGATGAGCTCGGCGGGGTCGTAGGGCGGGAGCTGATCGACGAAGAAGAAATCGGCGGCGGAGACGGCGTCGCGCAGGAGCTTGATGCGTTCGCGGATGAGCGGGGTGACGGCTTCGACCTTTTGGGGCGTGGGATGAAAGCCCGCTTGCTCGAAAAACGGCGTAATGCAACGGCTCAGCTCTTCGACCGGCAGGGCGCGGATGTGCTCGGCGTTTAGCCAGACGGCTTTGGGATCAAATGGGGCTAAATCCGAAGAGCTCAAGGCTGTATCCGAAGAGCTCAAGGCTGTCTCGGAAAAATTAATGACGGCGTTGGCGCGGTTGACGCCCTCGAGGGTGAAAGCGGCGGTTAGCTCGTCGAGGGTCATGAATTCGCGGTCGTTCTTGGGCGACCANNACGCTGACGACGGGGCCGTGCTTGCGCTTGGAGAGTTTGGCGCCGTCGGGAGCGACGAGCAGGGGGAGATGGGCAAAGTGGGGTGGCGGCGCGCCGAGGGCCTCGAAGATGAGCAGGTGCTTGAAAGTGTTGGTGAGGTGATCCTGGCCGCGNNCGTTACCACCCCAAGAAGCAAAGGACGCTTCTCGGGGTCCCCGGTCGTTGGGGGCCCCGGTGTCTGAACGTAGAAGCGCGAAGTCTTCGACCTCGTCGGCGAGTTTGGACTGCTCGCCGTAGACGGCATCGGTAAAGCTCAGGGTGCGGTTCTGGCCGCGGGGGACGCGATAGCGGAGGGCAAAGGGTTCTCCGGCGGCGGCGCGGCGGTCGCTTTCCTCAAGGGAGAGTTCCCTCATGCCGGGGTTGAAGAGCCATGCGCCTTGCGCGGAGGACTGCTCGTCAGATTCGGAGTGGGCGGGGGTGAAGTCGCGATAGGCGAGGCCGCTCAAGAAGATGGCTTCCGCCTGGCGGCGGTGCAGAGCAAGGCGCTCGGACTGCTTGTATTCTTCGTCCCAGTCGAGACCCAGCCAGCGGAGGCCCTCGAAGATGGACTGGACGCTGGCCTCCGTGTTGCGCTCTACGTCGGTGTCGTCGAGGCGCAGCACGAGAGTTCCGCCGGTGTGGCGGGCATAGAGCCAATTGAAGATGAAGGTTCGAGCCCCGCCCACATGCAGGTAGCCGGTGGGCGAGGGAGCAAAACGGACGCGTGGAGTGTGAGCCTGGGAGGGAGTCGAATCGGGCATCGTGTAAGTTGCTGTCCTGATTTCGATGCTAGCATTCGCTCCCGCTGAGGGCGGTGTTGCCCGGCTCAGCCCTGGGGAGGATACGGCGGCTGGGGCTGCCAGCTTGGCTGCGGCGCCGGAACCACCTTCCACTGCGCAAAGGCCAGCACGTACACGAGCACGATGCCTCCCAGAGGAACGATATTGAGCAGCGAAAGCCAGGGAGAGAAGCCGGCTTTTTTGCAGATGAACCAGAAGGGGAGGATCACCAGGGCAAGGATAATGAGGATGAAGATGGGCATAATGGCCATCATGGCGACAACCATATGCTGGATCTGGGTCTGGTCGACCTGGTCCTGCGCGAGAAGGGTCAGCAAATGCATTGGGAACGCTCCTGAGTGGGATGAAAGCTTGGAGCCAAGGTACCGCCAAACGGGTTAATTCGCAATGGAAAAGCGCGACCTGCCACGGGCTTAGGTGCTTAAGAGGCTGATGGGCATGTGGGGTTGACCAACTTGACCAACTCGGCGATTTGAGCCAGAATTGAGTCAGGAGTCGAGCGATGGCTGCAAATCCCACACCGAAACCGGTGAAGAAGTCTGTCAAGCCTGTGCAGGTGAATCTATACGAGGCGAAGACGCAGCTATCGAGCCTGGTGGAGCGGGCCGCCAAGGGCGAGGAGATTGTGATTGCCAAGGCAGGCAAGCCGATGGCGAAGCTGGTTGCGCCTGCTCCGCAACCGGCGCTGCCGCGCAAGCCAGGCGGCAACTTCATGAAGATCACCTACATCGCAGACGATTTCGACGCTCCGCTGCCGGAAGACGTATTGCAGGATTTCGGATTGTAGGTGAATGAGACTCCTTCTCGACACGCATGTATTTCTTTGGTGGGACAGGAATGATTCCCGACTGCCGGCCGCCTTTCGCGATGCAATCGGTCTGCCGGAAAACGAAGTCTTTGTTAGCGCGGGCTCCGCATGGGAGATCGCAATCAAGAGGACATCGGGCAAGTTGGAGGCGGGAGCGTCCGCGGCGGCGACGATTCGGCGGCACGGCTTCATTTCTCTATCGGTCACGGTGGAACACGCGGAATGGGCGGGATCGCTTCCAATTCTGCATCGCGATCCGTTCGATCGCCTGCTCGTAGCCCAGGCGCAACTTGAGGGATTGGTTCTGGTCAGCGTGGATGAGCAGATTCTGCGTTACCAGGTGCCCCATTTGTAACTCGGAGAGAACGGCGCACGGATTCCCAGGTTTCAAAATCTAAACTTGGGGCATGCGGTGTGAAATGCCTGGCCTCGTCTTTCAGATCTCTGACACCTGACCCCTGACTTACGTAATGTCCTCGGTATCGTAGACGGGCGCGGGACGTTTTTTGGGGACGCCGTGGACTGAGGAGAGCAGGTCGTCGACCACGTCTTCAAGCTGGCGCTGGGTTTCAATCACGTCGCTTATGCTCTTCAGTTTTTCGGGTTCCTGGACGCGTTCGACCAGAGCGACGGCGTGGCACTGGGCCACGTGATCGAGGCCGAGGCCCTCGGGAGTCTTGGCTTTGATGCTGATCTGGTCAATGCCGATGCCCAGCAGGTCGGCGACGCGGGAGCGCATTTCGCCGGCGACGGGGACGATTTTGGGCGCGGCCAGGATCAGGGTTGTATCGACATTGCAGATGCGGTAGCCGGCGTGTTGCAGTTCCTCGAGAGCCAGGTTGAGGAAGATGGCTGAGTCGGCGTCTTTCCAGCGGGGATCGCCGGGCGGGAAGAAGCTGCCAATATCTCCGGCAGCGACAGCGCCGAGGAGGGCATCGGTGATGGCGTGCAGGAGCACATCGCCGTCAGAGTGACCGGCCAGGCCTTCGGGATGGTCCAGGGTTATGCCGCCGATGCGCAGCGGCACTCCGGGCTTGAATGCGTGCGAATCCCAGCCAATTCCGATGCGTGTATCCATAGTTTCCTTGCCTGTCCCTTTTTGACCGTCATCTCCGGTTGAACCGAAGAGAGAAAAGCAACCGCAGATCCTTCAACTCCGCTGCGCTCCGCTCAGGATGACAGCAGTTATGCTTGAATCAGCCGCTTAGCGGAGCCGCTGGCGGAGGTAGAACTCGGCCAGCTCCAGGTCGCCCGCCTGGGTAATCTTCAGATTAACCTGAGAGCCGTGCACCACGGCGACAGGGAAGCCGGCGCGCTCGACAACTGAAGCTTCGTCGGTGCCGACGAAGCCGTCAGCGGTGGATTCGGCGAAGGCGCGCTGCAGGAGTTCGAAGCGGAAGCCCTGCGGGGTCTGTGCCAGGACCACGAACTCGCGTGGAATGGTGGAGGTGATGAGCGCTCCGTGGGCGGTGCGCTCGACCTGCTTGATGGTGTCGACGGCGGGCANNGGTCGATGGTGGCGGCGTCGATCAGGGGGCGCACGGCATCGTGGACCAGGACGATGTCGTCGGGCTCGGCCGGGAGGACGGCGAGCGCGTTGGCGACCGACTCCTGGCGCTTGTCGCCGCCTTCGACGACTTGAACGCGGCCGGCAAAACCGTATTCGGCAATCTGCGCCTGGACGCGCTCGATTTCGGGCTTGCGGACGGCGACGTAGATGGCCGTGATGCGCTCGACGGAGGCGAAAGCGCGGAGCGAATGAACGAGGATGGGAACGCCATCGAGGGTGAGAAACTGCTTGGGTTGCGGCCCGGCCATCCGGGTACCGAGTCCGGCGGCGGGCAGAATCGCGAATACTTGCATAACTGGTGGAGTATACAACGAAGCGCGCACATGCGCGTACTTCATTGAGACGCCAATTCCCGATTGTGCCTGAGGTTGGAGCGGCCTGCGCGATCTTTGCCGGCAAGAGCGTGCGGCGTCCGCTTATCATCTTGGGATGCGCCGGACGAATGCTTCAATGCGGTCTGAGACGCTGCAGATGGACACGGCGCTTCTCAAGCCCGGCCTGCGGCTGGCTGTCGGTCTGTCGGGCGGCGCGGATTCCGTGGCGCTGCTGCGGGCTCTTGCGGAGCGGAGCGGGGAACTGGGGCTGGTGCTGCACGCGGCGCACCTGCATCACGGGTTGCGCGGGGCGGAGGCGGATGCGGATCTCGAGTTTGCTCGGGAGCTGGCGGCTGCCCTGAGCGTGACTTTTCACGAGGCGCGAGTGGACACCGCCGGCCAGGCGCGGGCCAATGCTGAATCCGGAAAGAGCGGCGAATCCATTGAGGAAGCGGCGCGTCGGCTGCGCTACGGCTGGTTCCGGCAGTTGATGGCCTCGGGCGAGGTGGACGCGGTGGGCACAGCTCACACGCTCGACGACCAGGCGGAGACGGTGCTGGGCAAGTTTCTGCGCGGGGCGTGGACCGAGGGTTTATCGGGAATTCATCCAAGACTTGAAGGCCCGGAGGGTGCGATTCTGCGTCCGCTGCTGGGGACGAGCCGCGCCGAGGTGGAGGCTTATCTGAAGAAAATCGGCCAGAGCTGGCGGGAAGACTCCTCGAACCGGCATCTGAGTTTCACGCGGAACCGGATCAGGCATGAGCTGCTGCCGTTGCTGGAGGGCTGGAACCCGCAACTCCGCAACCACCTGGCACAAATGGCTTGCCTGGCGCGCGACGAGGAGGCCTGGTGGGAGGCAGAGATGGCGCGGCTGGGGGCGCAGATGCTTCTCGAGGGGCGTCCTGTGAGAGGCGGCGGACGAGCGTGGGGCGACGGTTTGGCGCTGGAGTGTTCGAGGCTGGCCGCGCTGAAGCCGGCGGTGCAGCGCAGGCTTTTGCGGTATGCGGCGCAGCAACTGGGAGCGGAGCCCGATTTTGCGGCGACCGAATCTCTTCGGAAGCTGGCGCTGAACGGGCAGGCAGGGCAGAAGCTGGAACTGGCGCGGGGCCTTTGCGCGGAGAGGACCGTGCGCGAGCTGCGTCTTTCGCCGGGCTCGATGGCTATGGCAAAAACGGGCGCGCAGGCGGTTCCGGAATACAGGGTGGCGATCCCGGGGGAAATCATGGCGCCGGCATTCGGGCTTCGTCTGCGGATTGAGCTTCAGGGAGCGGCTGCGGCAAAGGCGTTGGCGGCAGCTGGCAGAGGGCGGGTTGCCACGCTGCGCAATTGGCGGCCGGGGGACCGGGTGAGGCTTCGCTACTCAAGCGGTCCGCGCAAAGTGAAAGAAGTGTTGGAACGTCTGCGGGTTACGGGAACCGAACGAGGGCTCTGGCCGGTGCTCGAACTGGAGGAGCGCATCGTATGGATGCGGGGAGTGGAGTTGGAGCCGGAGCCGGGCATGGCAGTTGTGGCTGACCTGGCGGCCGATGAGGGCGCGGCGTCTCCGGACAGATGAGATCCGGGCGAGGGTGACATCCCGGATTCCGCACCCGGGTTGGGCAGGAGGTAGCTCGAACTTTGGCCTCCCTGGGAGTACAATCGGGGATACTGCTCATCTTCGCGGTGAGCTATTTGTGTCGGCCGCCGGGCGGTTGCGCACTTTTTGGCACTTTCAAGAGGGGTCGGGCGTCTAATGTACTGACGCAGTCGGTAAAGAGGGCAAAGTCAGAAGCTTATCCCTCACCGGAAAAGAGGAATCCTGGTGAATTCGAGCGCTAAAACAATCATGTTCTGGGTCTTCATTTTCATCTGCCTCGTGCTGCTCTGGGGCGTGGTGGAGAAAGGCGCAAGCGGAGGCAAGGATACGGAGTACAGCTACTCCGATCTATTCGACAAGGTGCAGAGCGGGCAGGTGCTGGATGCGGCTATCCAGGGCAACGAACTGCACGGGCACCTGAAGACCTCGCCGAAGGACCAGTTCCACACCACAATTCCGGGCAACTATGAGGATCTTGAGAAGGCGCTTCTGGCCGCCAAGGTCAACTTATCCATCAAGGAAGTCTCCAGCAATCTGGGGTTACAGTTGCTGATCAACGCGGGTCCGTTCGTGCTGCTTATCGGCGTGTGGTTCTTCATGCTGCGTCAGATGCAGTCGGGGGGCAACAAGGCGCTGTCGTTTGGCAAGAGCCGGGCGCGGCTGCTCTCGATGCAGCAGAAGAAGATCACGTTCAAGGACGTGGCCGGCGTGGATGAGGCGAAGGAGGAGCTGAAGGAGATCATCGAATACCTGCGCGAGCCGCAGAAGTTCCAAAAGCTTGGCGGTCGGATTCCGAAGGGCGTGCTCCTGGTTGGCCCTCCGGGAACGGGCAAGACACTGCTGGCCCGTGCGGTGGCCGGGGAAGCAAACGTTCCGTTCTTCTCGATCTCCGGTTCAGACTTTGTGGAGATGTTTGTGGGCGTGGGCGCGAGCCGCGTTCGCGATCTATTTGAACAGGGCAAGAAGAACGCACCGTGCATCATCTTCATCGACGAGATTGACGCCGTAGGCCGTCACCGCGGCGCGGGACTGGGCGGCGGGCACGACGAGCGCGAGCAGACTCTGAACCAACTGCTGGTGGAGATGGACGGATTTGAATCGAACGATGGCGTGATTTTGGTGGCCGCTACCAACCGGCCGGACGTGCTCGATCCCGCGCTGCTGAGGCCGGGGCGCTTTGACCGCCGCGTGGTGGTGGGCTTGCCGGACGTGCGCGGCCGCGAAGAGATTCTTCGCGTTCACGTGAAGAAGGTTCCGGTTTCAGACGACACCAACCTGAACGTGCTGGCGCGTGGAACGCCGGGCTTCAGCGGGGCCGACCTGGCCAACATGGTGAACGAAGCCGCGCTGAGCGCCGCTCGCATGAATCGCAAGCAGGTTACGATGTACGACTTCGAGCTGGCCAAGGACAAGGTGCTGATGGGCGCCGAGCGGAAGTCGATGCTTCTGACCGACGAGGAGAAGCGGGTGACAGCGTATCACGAGGCCGGCCACGCGCTGGTGTCGTTCTTTCGCGAACACTCGGATCCCATCCACAAGGTGACCATTATTCCACGCGGCATGGCGTTGGGCGTGACCATCTTCCTGCCTGGCGACCGGCACAACTACACCCGGGAATATCTCGAGGCGCGTCTGGCCATGTCCTACGGCGGACGAGTTGCGGAGGAGATCTTCCTCAACCAGATGTCCACCGGTGCAGGCAGCGACATTGAAGTGGCCACGGATCTGGCGCGGCGCATGGTGTGCGAATATGGCATGAGCCGCCTGGGACCGTTGACCTTTGGGAAAAAAGAGGAGCAGATATTTCTGGGCCGGGAGATCGCGCAGCATCGCGACTTCAGCGAAGAGACGGCGCGGCAGATCGACCTGGAAGTGCGCCGGCTCATCGACGAGGCCTATCAGACCGCGCACACGATCGTCGAAGGAAACAAGGAGCCGATGCATCGCATCGCGGCGGCGCTGCTGGAACGGGAGACCATCGACGCCGAAGAAGTGAGGATGCTGATTGAAGGCAAGGAACTGCCTCCGCTGCGTTCGATTCTGGCTTCGCCGAGCGACACGGACGGCAGCCAGCAGCAGGTGCTCAAGCCGGAAACTCGCGGCGGTCCGGGATTCCAGGAGGGGTCGCCTTCGCCGGCGTAAAGACAGGGTTCAGGGATCAGGTTTCAGGGATCAGAAGGGGGCTGCTCGAAGGAGCGGCCCTTTTTCGCTCCATGTGGTTCCTTAGGCTCATCGTAGTCCAGTGCACTATAGGATAATCAGATGTGCTTCTTGCTTTATGCCGGAACGGTCAATCCAATCTCGCGGAGGAGCTGGGATAGGGAAGCGCCGGATATTTCGGTGCAGTCTTTGGGTGAGTCGGAGCAAGATATAAGAGCGCATTTTGACCGCCCTGAGGTGCAGAAGATTGGTTCCACTTCCTGCTGTGGTTGCGATTTCCCGTGGGTAATGTTCCAGAATGGCGGATGGCCGACCATAGGAGATTCAGGTGAGGATGAGGATCAAAGCGCAAGCGATCTTTTTAATCGCGAGGCGCTGGTCGGACTCTTGCGAACGATCGAGGAAGATTCTATCGAGTTATACGGCGTTTGGGCGGGCGATTATGCAAAGATGCCACAATGCCGGGAGAGAATCTCTCTCGAAGCCATCCTCGATCCTGATTTCCGCTTCAAAGAGCGCGGCTACTATGAAGTGAGACTCTGAACGGGAAAAGACGATGCGTTTACGCTCGACCCCCTGATCCCTGACCCCTGTATACTGGCTGCGCAGATGGAGCGCCGGCCGCTTGTGTAGACAAAAATGAGAGACGCGTTCGGCTTTTTTTGTTCTCATCCAAGTCATAGAGGAGCATTCCGCATGCGTGCCTTGCTGCGCCGTTTCTTTGTTTATTGCCTACCAATCTTTCTGCTGCCCGCCGTATTTGCCGGTCTTGCTCATGCCGCGCCGGTGCTGATGATCTCGATCGACGGGCTCAAGCCTGAATATGTAACGCAGGCCGACGCCAGAGGCATGAGGGTTCCTTACCTGCGTACGCTGGTCAGCGATGGAACGTATGCCGAGGGCGTGGTGGGCGTGTGGCCCACGGTTACCTATCCGAGTCACACCACGCTATTAACCGGCGTGTGGCCGGCAGAGCACGGCATTTATAACAATTTGGAATTCGATCCGGAGCAGCATTATTCGGGCGCGTGGAATTGGTACGCGGCGCAGATTCGCGTGCCGACACTCTGGCAGGCCGCGCACCAGGCCGGCCTGCACACGGCCAGCATTGGATGGCCGGTGAGCGCCGGCGCCACGGACGTGGACTGGCTGATCCCGGAATACTGGCGCAGCGCGGACCCTTCAGGAGCGCTGAATCCCGAGGATAGGCTGCTGATCGCGGCGCTCTCGCGGCCCGACACACTGCTGGGCGAGTTGGAGCCCGCGGCCGGCACCTACATGATGGGCAACGACACCAGCATAGGCGGGGACGAGATCAAGACCCGATATGCGCTGGAGATTTTGCGCACGCGCAAGCCGGCGTTCATGACCCTTCACCTGAGTTCGCTCGACGATGCACAGCACGCGCACGGCCCGTTCAGCGCTGAAGCCGATGCGGATCTGGAATCGATCGACGGCATGGTGGCGCGGCTCGGACAGCAGCTGTTTGCCAACGATCCATCGGCAGTGCTGGTGGTGGTTTCAGACCACGGGTTCATGAATATTACTCACCTGGTCAATTTGGCGATTCCGTTTATTCAGGCGGGGTTGATCGAAGTGACGGTGAACCCGGCCAGCAAGGCGGCGGTGTTCCATTCATGGAAGGCTGAACCGTGGATGGGGGGCGGAATGGCGGCGATCCAGTCGCATGATCCGGCCGACGGCAAGACCGCGGGCCAGGTGCGCGCGCTGCTGGACAAGCTGGCTGCCGATCCGGACAACGGCATAGCGGAGATTCTGGATCACGACGCAATGGTGAAGCGCGGAGGCTTTCCCGACGCGGCGTTTGTGGTGGTGCTCAAGCCCGGCTACTACACGGGGCCGGCAACCAGCGGCGAGCTGGTGACGGTGATTCCCGGCACGCGGGGTTCGCACGGTTTCTCGCCGGAGTATCCCGAGATGCGAGCTTCGTTCTTTGCGCTGGGCACGGGAATTGCCCATCATCGCGATCTTGGTGTGGTGGACATGCGCCAGATTGCGCCAACGGTGGCACGGATTCTGAATGTGCCGATGCCGACGGCGAAGGCCACACCGCTGAATGTGCGGCCGTAGGCTGCGGGGGCTGACAGGGAGACTTCGCGGGTTGGGCTCGTCTCAGAAAACTCGGTAGCTGATGCCGGCGCTGATGCCATAGGGCACGATGGTGGGGATTACGCGCCACTGCTGGTATTCGAAGTCGACGGCTCGCAGCGTTAACTTGCGTTTCAGCCGGTAATCCACGCCTCCACCATAGGCGAAGACGGAGGTTCGACCGGTGAGGAAGCTGCCGCTGCCCATTCCAAAGAGGAACTTGCCATAGGGCGTAAAGCCGTGGAAATTGCGAATGGGAATGCGCGGGCCGATGAGGTAGGTGTTTTGATCGATTCCGAGGTACTCGTTGTAGTGCAGCCAGCGCCCCTCGGCTTCAATCTGCACCCAGCGGGAGAATCTGACGTCAACGAACGCGCCAGGGCCATAGAGGCGGTCGGGGCCGGTCTGAGCGATGCCCTGGCCGGCGTAGTCGGGCTGAAAGGCGGAAGCAAGGCCGCCTGCCGAAATAGAAAGACCGCGCCTATAGGCTGCTGGGGCAACTTGAGCGCGAGCTGAGAGAGCCGCGGTAACAAAAATAATGCAAAAAAAAGCCAGGATCAATCTTTTCATGAGCACAAGCACATCCAGTTCCGGGAAAATAAGAGCGCCTTCTTTAGACTTTAGATCCGCAATCAGCCTGGAGGCCGGCAGCCGATGAGAAGAGAACTCCCGGTGTGCCGGCGGTCGGCTGGAGCAACCGATTACTGCGGGTTTTGAGCCGCGGCCGCGGGTTCCTGTCCCTGGGGCGGCGCGGGGGGGGCGCCGCCGGTGGGTTGAGNNTAGCGCTGCAGCTTGTAGAAGACCGGCGTAACCTCGAACGGCATCTTGTCGCGGGCGTTCATGGGCGCATACCGCTTGGCATTGAGCATGAGCACCTTGTCGTCCCATGGATCGGTTTTGAGCCAGCTTCCCAGCGGCAGCGCGGCGGTCTGGGTAAGGTCATCCCAGTTGATCTTGGGAGCCATGTGCTCGAGATCTCCCATCCACGGCGTTCCGTCGGCCTTGAGCAGCGAATCTCCAAGCTTGGGGGTGTTCAGGGCCTTGAGAACCTTGCCTCTATCCATCAACTGCTCATAGTAGAGTCCGGCGTTTGGCAATTGGTCCTTGTACATCGAGGCCTCGAGGTACTCCATGGCCTTTTTGGCAGCGGTAGCGTCGTCGATGTCGGAATGGTACATGTCGATGCGCTGGAAGGTTGACTCGTCAGGGAAGAGCAGCCGGTCGTTAAAGGCGTAGCGGGTGTCGATATGGTGGCCGAGGGCGATGTGTGCCAGTTCCATGGAGATGACTGAGGCCCACGCCGGCTCGCTGGGCAGCGAGTCGATCAGCCCCTTGCTTAATAGAATGGTGTTGCCGACCGTGGTGGCTTCCACGGTATCGGTGAGCAGGATGCGGCAGTGAATCTGGTCGGTAAATGCCAGATTGTTGGGCACCACAAGGTTGATGACGATCTGGCCCAGTACCTTGTCTTCAAATCCTCCGGGCGTAAGGGGCGCCACCAGGCCAGCCTCGACCAGCCTGTCAATCACATTGTTCTCGGCCTGTGTGATCCACATGCGCGAGGCCTGCAGCGGGCCCACATCCTGCGAATCCTCACTCTTGTCCTGGGCGTCCTCAACTTTGATGCTCACGTTGTCGCTTTCGCGCGTGGGCAGCTTGAGGGAGTAGCCCCAGAAGTGTGTCTGCGCCTTCAGGCCGGTTGACTTCTCGCCCTCGATGCGCTGCGTCTCTTCAACGTAGATGGCTACCGGCAGCCAGATGCCCGGCTGGACGTTCATGCGCCAACTGTCGAAGTGGAAGTAATACTTCGACGAGTCTTCAGAAGCAGGCCCGGTGTAGGTGCCGTTGAAACGGACTACGTTGCCGTCCAGATCCTCAACCCAGATGCGGCCGTAGAACCGGCCCATGCCGGTGATCTTGGGATGCACGTCAAAGACCCAGGTACGGACGGAGCCCAGAAACTCGCGGCGCACAAAGCTGAATACATAGTGATTCTGGTCGAAGCTCGAGGGGTCGACGAACATCATCTGCATGAAACCGGTGGGCGAGTAGGTGAATTTCTCCAGTCCGAGCACCTTGGTGAGCCCAGTGATGGCCGCGAAAGAACCCTTGAAGAATTTATGGCCATTGTGCTTGGCCAGACTCCTGGGCTCGTAGCTCTTGTCGAAGAACCCCTTGCCGAAATCCACCCGGCTGAGCATGTACTGGTCATCCACCGGCACTTCGTAGAGCTTGACGTCGGGACGGGTGTCCTGAATGTAAGTTTCCACCAGAGGCGTGCGCAGCTGAATGTTCTTGATGAGCACCTTTTCGCGCGCAACGGCTCTCTGCACCAGTGCAGCCTGCTCGGGAGTGAGTTGGTGCGCCTGCTGGTACTTGGGCTGCTTTTTCGCGTACACGCAGGTCACACCCAGAATAAGGATCAGGAAGGTCAGGGGAATCTTCCGAAACGTCATGTCAAGCTCCTAGAGTGTTCTTCCCGGTCTTCCTCTGGCCGCTGCGCGGTTAGGGCATGCTGCTGAGCACAGACCTTGTTCTTTGCTGCTTTGTTGATGCTACGCCAATTGGAAGGTGATGACGATATT
>PLSH01000140.1:10102-10943 GCA_003165095.1 Acidobacteriaceae bacterium | reverse complement strand
ACTAAGCGGCAAGTTCATCTTCTAGGCAGGTTCGTCTGTTGGACTTGGCAAGATGTTTTCGGGTGCGAAAGATTTTGGGGTCTTCTTCCTTTAACCTTTCGCACCCGAGACTTAACATCATTAAAGCCTTCGCAGAAATTATCGATTGACGAACCGGCGGAGAGCACAAGGCCCAAGCACTTCAATCTGGGCACCGCCCTATAGATCGACCGTCCCTACTGGCAGCTTGTGTCAAGGGGGATCAGGGAATCCCGGGGGGAATACGCATGAACGGAGAAAACAGGGCAATGGTCTGGTTGTCTGGAGCGTGTAACAGCTTGTTGGCATTGTCACTCCTGAGCATTGCTCTATCTTCGGGGAACGCACAACAAGTCGCCGGCAAGCCTCCGGTGAAAACACCCGCCGCGGGAGGAAACAGCTTTGCCGGACCCCAGGACATACGATACGAGGCGTTCGCTGAGGGCGGGGACCGGCTGATCGACCGGTTCATCGGCTACTGGCAAGACTCGGCGCCGCGCTATGAACACGGCTCATTGGTACTAAGGGACATTCTCACCCGGGGCGACAACTTGAATCCGCCGCAGCCCGGCGCGATTTTGCAGGCTGTCAATTTTTTGGCTTATGGCCGTCTCCAACCGCGCGACTTAACAACCTTGGAGAAGCTGGAAGGCCAACAAGAGGTTTATTACATTCAAAGCGGAGCAGGGGAGATAACGGCGGGAGGAACGACCTCAGCGTTACACAAGGACATTGCCGTCCTTATGCCGGAGGGCCTGGAATTTACGATCAAGAATACCGGGGACGAGGACCTCACGATGTATGTGGTCAATGAGCCCACTCC
>PLSH01000140.1:0-10094 GCA_003165095.1 Acidobacteriaceae bacterium | reverse complement strand
ACGGATGGTCTAGCCACGATTGGAGATCTGATTACAGTCGATATCAATCCCATGACAATGGGAGAACCGCACCCGCATCGCATCGGGCAGGAAGAGATCTGGTGTGCAATCGATGGGACCAGTCTTGCGTTTCTCGGCACACAGCTGCGAGTTCAACCCCCGGGAATGGCCTACATGATCAGAACAGACGAGACCATGACGCATTCGAACATCAATGTCGGCGATAAGACAGTCAAGTTTCTCTGGTTTGGCAGCAATTCGAAGCCAAAGTAGCTTTGAAGGATTGCGGGCTAGTGTCTAGACCGTATGATTTGGCAATTACCCTTGGACCAGCGCGGGCGNNGTCAGGAGACCGGCGCTACATTCCAGTCAGGAGACGGGCGCTACATTCCAGTCAGGAGACCGGCGCTACATTCCGGCGATACCACAATCATTCGGTCACGGTACTAGACGCGGCAAATCGCGGCAGGTCATGACATAACTCGGGAGCGCAGTGTAAAGCATGTCTGAAAGACCGCTGAAAACAGTGAGAGTCGCTTCACTTGCAGCACTGCTGGTCGCGGTGTGCTTCGCAACGGGTTGCAAGAAAAGCCAACCCGTGCCGATTCATCTGGCCGGCGACGCCTGGTTTCTCAATAGCCTTATCAAAACCGGCATGATCGGGAGCTTTGAGCGGAGCACCGGCATTCAAGTCGAAGTGTTGGACAGGGATGATCGGACGATCATGAGCGATCTGGACCGGGGTAGTCAGCCGGGAAGGCCCGGGTACGACGTAGTCGTGATGCGGCACAGGCTGCTTGGCGCGCTCATCGAGAAGAACCAGGTTCAGCCGATCGATTCGATGCTCGCAGATCCCGGCCTCCAAGATGCGAGCTTTCGGCCGCAGCAGCAACTCTTTCCCAATTGGTGGCGCGAGCTGAGCTGGTATGGAAACAAGATCTACGGGTATCCGTACACCGGCCTGACAGCATATCTCTGCTACCGCAAAGATATGCTGAACGATCCGAAGAACAAGCGCGAATTCAAAGCTCGCTACCACCGCGAGCTCGCGGCGCCGACTACATGGAAGGAGTACATGCAGTTAGCCGAGTTCTTCAATCGTCCCCGGGAGCACTTCTACGGGACTTACATTTCCGGCAAGCAGGGATTAGCCCTGTGGTATGAGTGGCTCAACTTTGTTTATTCGTATGGCGGAAACATTTTAGATACTCAACACGGTGACGAATACGGGGACATTGCGATCAACTCCCCGCAAAATGTTGCTGCCACCGAGCAGTACATCAAGTTGATCCCCTTCAGTCCGCCCGACACCCTCGATTTCGGGTGGGGTCAAGCGCAATCGACGCTCCAGCAGGGACACGCATTCATGGGCCTGCTTTGGAGCGATCAGGTCCCGTTCCTGGAAGCCCCGGCGGTCTCAAAGGTTGCGGGCAAGATCGGCTACAGTCTGATTCCCTCCAGCTCTTCCCAGCCGTCCAGCCAGTTGGAAGGGCTCACCTATCTGATTCCGACAGAATCAAAAGAATCGAGAGAAGCCTATCAATTCATTGAATGGGCAATGTCGGCGCAGGTTCAGACTCAGCAAACGATTCTGGGAGGCGATTCTATCCGCGAATCGACCTATGAAGACCCCGGCGTGAAGGATCTTCCCTACACTCGAACTTTCCTGGCAAGCGTTCCCGTTGCCAAAGAAAAGCCGACAATACCGGAGGCGTCCCAGATGACAGAGGCTGCAGAGCGCCGCCTTTCGGAGATTGTGACTGGAAAAGAGTCGCCGCAGAGCGGCCTGGACAAACTTGCGCTCGATTTTCAACAGATTCTAGGAAGCAAAGCGCGAATGCGTTACCCGGTACACGGAGCATCGTGAGTCAGTCCCGGGGAATGGTTGCAGCAAGCGGGGTCTTTTTCTGAAATTGTAATATGCCATCGAAATCCAGATAACCAATCCGAGGAGGAAACGAAGAATATGAAGACACGTTTGACGAGAATTTGCAATTACTTGCCGGCCGCCTTGTGTGTGTTGCTATTGGCGCCGTTGGCCGCGGCTGCCCAGAATATTCCCGCAGGAGCATGGGCAGGCAGCTGGCTTGCCGACTCGCGATCCACATTTTCTGGAGCCCCGCCGAGGGTGGATGGAGTCATCGTACTGCCGGATGGAACCTTAACAGTTCATGAGATCAGTTCTACCGGACAACCAGGCGGCTGGTCCTACAAGCCGCAAGTCGGAGAATTTGTACCGATTAATGGAAGAGACGGGGTAACGGTGAAAGTCGTTATGGTGAGCCCCTATCGAGTGGAACACACCTGGAACGATCACGGAAAGATTACTCATTCCTTTTCGACACTATCGAAAGATGGCAAGACCCAGACCTACTTTGGACCGATCGGAACTTATCGGCTGACCGGAAGCGACAAGGTGGTCAAGTGCTACAGCGAGGTAGTTGTGTACGCGAAGCAGTGACGATCTTTTGATATCGAGGAGCTTAGAGCGGCCGCAAAAACCGGCCGATTCCTCGTGTCTTCAAAGTCTTTGACCGGGAGGAAATGTTCCTGGGAATGGGCGCCGAGTGGCAGCGTGGACGCCGCCAGGACAGCCGGTCTGGAGACCGGCGCTACTATCCGCCTTCGAGGATGAACAGCGCCGGATAACGTATTCTATCTTTCGCACATTTGATTTGAGCTGGAGCCTGGTACAGGCAGGAGGAGCGAGACCTCTGAGGCACGAACGATGGAGATAAAATGTCACGGTCGAATCGTACACTCCCACCCGATCCAGAATCCGACGCGGCGCAGCCGGTAAACTTGCTCCCTCCCGATGCTTCGCTTGTGATTGGACTGATTGAAGCGTTTCGCTCCTCGAAGGTGCTGTTTGTCGCAGTTTCCCTGGGTATTTTCGATTTCCTCGAACGTGCGCCTGCTTCCGCGGAGAGCCTTGCATCCGAGCTCGGCTGTCAACCTGAGCCGCTGGAACGGCTCTTGGATGCGTCTGCCGGGCTCGGGCTGCTGCACAAACATGGTGGCGAGTATCGGAACCAGGCAACTGCGAGCACCTATCTATGCCGCGCCAATCCGAATACCCTGGTCGGTTACATTCTCTATTCAGACAAAGCTCTCTACCCATTGTGGGCACACCTGGAGAATGCCATTCGAGAGGGTGGCCCACAATGGACACAAGCATTCCATCAGGCGGGCAGCATCTTCGATCATTTCTTTCGTACCGACGAAGCCATGCAAACCTTTCTCAACGGAATGCACGGCTTCGGTTTGCTGAGTTCGCCTCGGGTTGTGTCCGCCTTCGATCTGTCGCCCTTCAAAAAGCTGATCGATCTCGGGGGGGCCACCGGTCATTTGGCGATTGCAGCCTGCGAGCGGTATCCCGGCCTGAGCGCAATCCTATTCGATCTTCCCCGGGTGATCGACGTGGTTCGCGACCAAGTCTCTCTTTCGCCCGTCGCATCGCGGATCGAGTTGCTGAAGGGTGATTTCTTTTGTTACGAGCAGATTCCGCAGGCCGATTTGTTTGGGTTGAGCAGAATCCTCCACGACTGGCCGGACGAAAAGGCAAGCGGACTTCTGCGGGCAATTTATGAACGCCTATCATCCGGCGGTGGAATTCTCATCGCAGAAAAACTGTTGAATGAAGATAAGACCGGCCCCATTCCCGCCCAATTGCAGTCAGTCAATATGCTGGTCTGCACGGAGGGCAAGGAGCGGACCCTGACCGAATTTCGCGTATTGCTCGAATCAGCCGGTTTCACCGATGTCCGCGGCCATATTACGGGTACTCCGCTCGACGCGATTTTTGCCGTCAAGCCGTAAATCGTGCTTATTTTCGGAATCCCCCAAGGAGTGGGGTGAGCATTGCGTGAAGCACAGNNCATGGTGATTCTTCGGGGCTGATGACCGGGGCACAGCTTCATATGGCTCATGGTGATTCTTCGGGGCTGGTGAACGGGGCACCTGCCCACAACTTTGCACACTCTCCCGCATCAGATCGATTTCCCCGATCGCTTCAGATCGCGCTCAGAACTATATCGGAAGAGGAAGTAAACCGGGACACCGATCAGAACGATGACGACCCCTGGTATGGTTGTTGCCGGGCGATATGCAAACAGGACCACAAGGATCACGCTTGCGCAGACGAGATAGAGCGCCGGAACAAAAGGATAGCCGAAGGCGCGGTACGGCCGTTCGGCGTTGGGCCGGAGCTTTCGCAGGCGAAAGACCCCGGCAATCGTCAGGATATAGAAGATGAGCGCCGCAGAGATGATGTAATCCAAAAGATTGCTGTAGAGATTGCCATAGGTTTTGGTCGCCGGCTGGTAGGTCCGGACCAGTACGAGGACGGCTGACCATATTCCCTGCATAACCAAAGCCGCGCTTGGAACGTTGGCGCGATTGAGTGAGGAGGCTTTCTTGAAAAAGAGTCCGTCGAGCGACATGGCATAATAAGCGCGGGCTCCGGAAAGTATCAGAGAATTCATACATCCGAATGCCGCAATCATAATCACAACTGCAATGAACACAGCTCCGGCGGTGGGGAAGATGGCCTGCATCATGGTAGCCGCAACCCGGTCGGAGGGCGCCTGCTGTACGGCGCTGAACGGCAGGACCACGATATATGCGAAGTTAGCCGCGATGTACAGACCGATCACGATGAAAGTTCCGAGGGCAAGAGACAAGGGCACGTTTCGGCTTGGGTTGCGGACCTCGCCGGCGGCAAAGGTAATGTTATTCCAGCCATCCGCCGCGAAAAGAGATCCAACCTGTGCGATACAAAGTGCTGCCATTATTCCGATTGCCGTCAAAGGAGAAGGCACATGACCGCTCAAGGTGAATCCGTGAGGCGTCCATGGGTGGCTGAAGTTCGCTTTTACAACGGAGGCTCTCCAGCCCACCAGGACTCCTATCGCAATCACAGCGAGCAGAGAGCCGATCTTCATTGTCGTGAAGACGTTTTGCACTCCCTTGCCGTACTTCAGGCCATTGGTGTTGATCCAGGTTAGGAATGAGATAACAATCAGCGCGACGAGCTGGGTCTTGGAAAGAGAGATTGCGTATGTGGGCAGTATATGGATTGGCGGGATAATGTAGCTGTTCTCCGCAATCTGCGGCCATAACACGCCAAGATAGCGGGAAAACCCGACAGAGGAAGCGGCGATTGTGCCGGTTTGAATGACCAGAAAAAGTGTCCATCCATAGAGAAAGCCCCAGAGCGGGGAATAGGCTTCACGCAAATAGACATACTGGCCTCCAGCCTGGGGCATCATCCCTGCCAGTTCTCCATAGGAGAGCGCGGCTGTGAGCGTGAGAAAGCCGGCGATCACCCAGGCCAGAAGCAGCCAGCCGGAACTTCCAACCTCTCGCGCCATTTCGGCGGCGACGATAAAGATGCCCGAGCCGATCATCGAACCGGCAACAATCATGGTCGAATCAAAGAGGCCGAGGCCGCGAGTCAGGTGACGATGCTCGCCGCCAGCTTCAGCGCTTTTGATCTCCTGTTGTATGCTGCTCTCGTCATTCGATCGGTTCAAAGACGCCTCCGCAGTTGCTACACTCCGACTTCAACCACCCGTCGATAAAGTCCTGGCCCGCATGACTCGTGAAGCCTGAGGTAGCGAAAGCCTTCTTGTGCTCAAAAGCATGTTGACAACAGTGTTTAAGGGGACGTTGAGGGGTTTTCGCTGGACTGATTCTATCGCAACGGAGCGTTGGTTGTTTGGAGAGATTTTTGCCGAGCCGGACGCCGTCCCTATGGGACTCCGGATGAATTGTTTGTTTCGCCAACCCCACGCTGAAGCGCGGGGCTAACAACCGCTGCGCCTACGGCGCGGGCGAGGGGCCGCTCTCGACATGGAGTGCGAATACACAGGTCCCTTTGAGAGGCTGCCTCCCATAGAGCCAACCCCACGCTGAAAAAATCGTGAACAAACAGGACGACTCCAGTCTGTGTGCAACATGACCGTTTAAACTGGTTCTCTATGAAGGACACGGCCCAGGTTCACGCTCGAGATGGAGTTTCAGGACAAAGCTTCATGCGCTCGGCGGGCGGTGTTTATTGCATGGGAACGAGCTTCAATATTGTGGCTTATGGCACTCAGCGCGAACGACTGGAATCGGCAATTGCCGATGCGCTGAGAGAGGCGCAGCGCCTCGACGGACTGCTTTCGAACTACCTTCCGGAAAGCGAGCTAAGCCGGGTAAACCGGCTTGGTACGCGAGGCCCCATGACTTTATCGAGCGAACTTTTCCAATTTCTCTTGGCCTGCAGTGCATACAGCCGAGCCAGCGAGGGAACGTTCGATATCACGGTGGGACCTTTGATGAAGGTGTGGGGATTCTACAAGGGAACGGGCGAGCTGCCGCAGCCCGAGGAGGTGGCGCAGGCCCTGGAAAGGGTTGGATATACGAACATTATTCTGGACGAGCAGAACATGACTGTACGTTTAGCCAAAGAGGGCGTGGAATTGGATCCTGGCGGCATCGGGAAGGGATTCGCTGTAGATAAAATGGTTGAGATTCTTAAACACCGTGAAGTTGATTCGGCGTTGATCGTTGCCGGCGGCAGCACGATCTATGGTCTTGGAACGCCCCCCAATGAGCCGGGATGGGAAGTCACCATCAAAGATCCGCGCCAGCCATCGAAAGTAGCCGAAACCCTCAGTCTCAAGAATGAAGCGGTCTCTACTTCCGGCAATCTCGAGAAGTTCTTTTGGGCGGACGGCAAAATCTGGGGGCACATCATCGATCCAAGAACGGGCTACCCGGCGATGGGTACTTTATCAGTTTCAGTGATCGCGCCGCGAAGCGTCGATTCGGAGGCCTGGACCAAGCCGTACTATATCCTCGGCCGCCTCTGGACGGAAAAGCACAAGCAGGATGACTTCCGGGTTTATTACTGTGAGGAGCAGGCCTCAACGTACGCGTGGCTTTAGAGGCTGCGGAACAAGGCCGAACTTTGGATGAAGTTGGCTGAAAGCATTTTTCCGGGGCTAAAGCCCACGTTAATTCTGTTGGCTTCATGCGGGGGTTGAAACCCCCGCCTCCCTCCGGAAAAGAGTTTTCCCGCAGCCTATTCAGTTCCTGAGGGCAGTTGTGTTCAAACTGACCGGCTGGCCGGAGGGCCGGCGGTTTGGCTCCGGGATTTGGAAGTTGGTATACTGTCAAAAAGTTGTTGCAGCGCACTGCAAGTGGAGTCGCCCACCCTACGCCGGCCTCGCCGGCATCCCACGCAGGAAATTGCAACTTCAAGTCTGCACTGAGGCCAGGTAGCTCAGTGGTAGAGCGCGGCCCTGAAAAGGCCGGCGTCGGCGGTTCAATCCCGTCCCTGGCCACCACTCCTCTAATCCCATTTCCTTCGGGCCGCGCGACCGGTTGCGCGAAGCGCAATCAACTTTGCCCGCGGCCCTCGGAAGGCCGGCGTCGGCGGTTCAAGAGGGGGCGGAAATAGCGCTGATCTTGAGTTAAAGCCGGAGGAGCATCGCGCAGGGGCTAAGCAGGCTGCGGAAAAAGGGCAGGATTTGGGGTGAAATAGGGGGAAAGCGTCTTTCCGGGGCTAANNTTTTCCGCAGCCTGTTCAGCCCAGGAATTGCGGGCTGCGGCTTGTGCCGTCAAATTGGGCGGTCGTCTTGTACCGTTCGTACAATCCCGCCAGCGCAGCCGTCTTTGTGCGGTCGAGAAGAGCGGCAACCTCAGCCTGCGAGAGGGGCTTGAAGGTTCGCACGGCCTCGAATGCCTGATCGAGAATATGCTGGCTGTCGATTCCGGTGATCTGCACGGCGGAGGGCAGGTTCAGGCAATAGTGCAGCGCCTCGATGGGCGTTACGGTATTGCTGGCGAGGATGTAATGATCGCCAAAACACTTCATGCCGAGGGGTGCGATTCCTTCGCCGATCAGGACAGGCAGAACTTCGTGCGTAAAGCTGCGGAAGTGCGCGTCCATTACGTTGAGCGGCATTTGCACGGTGTCGAAATGGAAGTTGCGCGCGCGGGCGAGATCGAGCATGCGGAGATGGACGTACGGGTCTTTGTGCCCGGTGAAGCCGATGAAGCGCAGCTTACCGGCCTTCTGCGCCTCGATCATGGCCTCCATGGCGCCGCCTTCGGCAAAGATTCGGTCGGGATCTTCAAGATGGATCACCTCGTGGAACTGCATCAGGTCCACGCGATCGGTGCGCAAGCGCAGCAGGGACTCGTCGATCTGCTGTGCCGCCGCGGCCTTGGTGCGGCCGTCGATCTTGGTCATCAGAAAGACCTTGTTGCGATAGCCATCGGCCAGTACCTTGCCCATGCGCAGCTCGCTTACGCCCTCGTTATAGTCCCAGGAGTTATCGAGGAAGGTGATGCCGCGATCAATGGCCTGCCGGGTGAGCTGCATGGCATCCTGCTCGGAGAGCTCAGGTTTACCGATGTGCCATCCGCCCATTCCGATGGCCGATACCCGCTCTCCGGTGCGGCCCAGCGTCCGATAGATCATTTCGTTGGTTTCCGCGTTGGTTTCGGCGTTGGTTTCGGCCCGCGCTTCCGGGTTCAGCAAATGGGATGCGGCTACTGCTCCAATGGCGGTTCCGGCCGTTCTTACAAAGGCACGGCGATCGATCGAGACCATGGTAAGGCTCCTTGTTTCATTGTATTCGGTTTCATTGTATTCGCCGGTGCAACGCCGGGGCGCATTTTTTCCTGCGGAGCGGAAGGCCTGGCGAGGCTGGGAACCCACCGGGCAGTTTGATTGACGCGAACAGCGGAGGGTGGGTAGACTACAACAAAATCCGTTGAAAGCGATCGAGGGAGCGCGTGGCATTTATAGGAGCCCTCGCACTTATATGAAAGCAAGCTGGAAGTTACTTATTGTTTTGCTGCTGGGACCGATGATGATCGCGGCCGCACCTCGGAATGATACCCCCACCTCGGCAGGCGACTACCTCGTGTATGTGGCAAGTTACACTTCGCAGGGGACGGGCGGTATTTATGTTTTCCGCTTCAATCCACAAACGGCAGAGATGAGCGCGCTCGAGTTGGCTGCACCTCTCGACAACCCGGCATGGATTGCGTTCGATCCAAACCGCCGCTTCCTGTATGCCGTGACCAGGCACGAGGATGGCGCCGGGGCCCTGCATGCGTTTCGGATCGATAAGGCGACGGGCCGCCTCGCCGAGTTGAATTCGACGACCTCCGGTGTAAAAGATGCCTGCTACATCTCGATCGACCGCACGGGTACGAGCGTTGCCGTAGCTGGCTGCGAAAACGGCGCGATAGCGATCCGCCGCATCAAAGGCGACGGTTCTCTGGGCGAACCGACCGCAGCCGGCCAGCATAGCGGGCCCGGCGCGCGGGCGGGCTCGATTTATTTTAGTCCGGACAACAAGTTCGTACTCAGCCCGGACCTTGGGTTGGACGAAGTATTTGTCGACCGGTTCGATTCGGCAAAGGGCGCTCTGGCGCCGAATGACCCGCCCTTTACGAAAATGCAGGCAGGCTCGACCCCGAACCGTCTCGCATTTGATCCAAACGGGAAATTCGTTTATGTGTTCAGTGCAACCGCGGGAGCGCTGACGGCTTTCAACTGGGATGCGGAACACGGGGTCATGAAAGAGGCGCAGAAAATCGGCACTGTCCCCGATGGATTCACCGTGAAGAACAACGGGCAGGAAGTGCAGGTGCATCCGAATGGGCGATTTCTTTACGCGGCCAACGGCGGTCCCGGATTAATCGCGGTGTTTGCGATCGGTGGGGATGGCTCGCTCACGCTGGCCGATCAGGTCTACACGCAGGGAGATCTTCCTGCCGATTTCGCGATAGACCCCACGGGCGCCTATCTGCTCGCCGCGAATCAGAAAACGAACGCCATTGTGCTTTTCAAGATCGTTCAGAATACAGGCCATCTGTTGCCGACGGGCAAAATGGTGCATGTGGAGGCGCCGGTGTGCTTGATTGGTTTCTTGCCTCTCAACTGAGCGGGTAGATCCGCCGGAGAAAAGATCGAAAGGGACTGGTGCGAGTCCCTAACGCCGTAGTGTCCGGACCGTATGAATTGGTAATTGCCTTTGGACCAGCGCGGGCGGGGACGCCCGCGCTACAGCCGGTCTGGAGACCGG